>CAZXVU010000016.1:13553-27324 GCA_964644465.1 uncultured bacterium | reverse complement strand
AAAAAGATGGTTGAGGAGTCCTTCTGAGCAATCGAGGATGATCTCCATGACCTCATCAAAACCATCGACACTCATGTAATAAGGATCAGGGATTTCCTGGTTCTTAAATCGCTTACTGAATTCTGTGGCGAGCTTAATTTTTGCAAGGTGCTTTGGATTTTTCGTCCTTAATTTCAACTGTTCTGAAATCTCTTTGGTCACGGTAAGGATGTAATCAAACTGATCGAAAAAGTGGTCTTGGAATTGTTGAGAGCGGTGGTCGATCAGAATTCCCTTTTTCTTGGCAGAATCGAAAGTCCTTCGGTCGGGATGTTCCCCTAAATGGACCCATCCGAGACCGCAGCTATCAACGTGAAGCTGATCGCCTAATTTCCTTTTAGCGGCCATATGCGTGAGCGTCGCCTGCATCGCAGGAGAGCGGCATATATTCGCCATACAGACAAACAAAACAGAAATCATATTTTCCTTTTACCACCGAACCTTTTAATACAGAAGAAATAAAACGCCCTCCATTCAGAAGGGTTCGTAGCTTTATTCAACACAGAGACACAGAGGCACAGAGAAAAGATGAGGAAAAAAAATTCTGTCGCGACTAGTTTCTGTAGCCAGAAATATCTGTAGGTCGCGAAGCGCGCTTCGCGGCGTAAAAGAACTTGTTTCCAAAGAAACTAGCCGCGAGAGGATGTCCTTTTTTCCTCAGAAAAAAGGACCCTCAATTTTCTCATCTTTTCTCTGTGGCTCTGTGTCTCTGTGTTGAATAAAGGCTAGGTGCCCTTAAGAATCGTGCCGGTTGGCTAGGAGACGTCGGTGGCGCAGCGAAAGCCGTATGTTCCATTGACAGCGCCTGGATTATTGCGATGGCGGTGCGAGCAGCGTAAATCTTCTTTCAGACTTTTCCAACAGCCTCCCCGAAGGACGCGGTAAACACCTTGCGGCGGACCTTTTGGTTGATCAGGCTCTAACGCAGAAGCGTCGTAATAATTATACGCATACCAATCTTGGCACCATTCATAGATATTGCCGGCCATGTCGTAAAGTCCGAAGGCATTCGGCGGATAGCTCATCACGGCAGTTGTATCGGAACTAAAGAAATTGGCCTGGGTTCTTTCGATCTCGTTACCCGTTGGATAAAGGAAGTTATCGCGCCCGCTTGAGGCAGCAGCTTCCCATTCCGCTTCAGTAGGGAGCCGTTTTCCAATCCACTTCGCATAGGCGACCGATCCGTACCAGGTGACGCCGACAACGGGATGTTTTGCATACCCCGATTCGATGATCAATTTGCCTGCGCTTCTTTTGACACGGGAATCTCTCAGACGGATGATATCATTGTTGTTGTGATCTTTTTCACCACCCATCGCCTGCAAGAAACGGACAAACTGGTCATTGGTGACGGGATGGATGTCCAGGGCAAAGCTTGCGAGTTTTACGGGATGGCGGGGCATCTCATCGCGGGCGCCTTCATTGCTTCCTCGATTGTAGGTGCCGCCAGGGATCACGACCATTTCAGAAAGAAGAGGTTCGATTTCTCTCACTTCAACTTTTTTCGGAACGTAGTGGGAAACAAGTGTGTCGCGTTGGAAGACTGCTGAAGGATCCGATTCATATTCGGGGCGGGAGATTTCCTGAGGTTTCAACACCGGCTTGGGAGCCATTGCCGGTTCATGAGAAGCAACTTCCGCAGTTACAGGTTCTAAAACCTCGGCGTCTCCGGTTGTTTTATGGGGAAATCCAAAGTCCATTTGATGGATGTTTTCCACTTTTGGCTCTATTTCAGCGAGGCTGAGCAGCTCTTTCAATATGGTGCGGGGAGCTTTTAGATATTCTTCCATTGCTATGCTGAGTTTTTGAGGCCGCACATTGGGATTCGCCTGTAGACACCGGTTGATCAAAAGATCCCAATTTTGATTCGCCTCTGGAAGAACGCGAGAGGGAAGATCGAAACATCCCTCAGGAACTTTTTGCAGAAGAATATAATAGGTCAATATCCCGAAACTATAGGCATCGGCCTTGGGAGATGCAGGCTCCATCTGCAGAGATTTCTGCTCTGGCGCCATAAATGCAAAACTGCGGATGAAATTCCGCGATTGCTGCAACGCTTTTTCCGAATTATATAAATGCGGCATCAATGCTTTCGCAATTTGCTCGCAGATTCTGAGAAAACTCACTCCCTCGCCGATCAATCGAGATAAAGCAAAATCGGAAAGCAGCAAGCGGACCCCTTTTTCGGCATGGGCCACGAGAATATTCGTAAGTTTGACAGAACCGTGGACAACGCCAGCTTCATGGGCATAATCAAGAGCAGATGCAATTTGGCCCAGCAAATCTTTCCAGTCTTCTTCAGAGAGCGATCTCCCCTTTAATTCCAGATATCTGTCCAGGTTCATCGTTTCGCCCAAAGAATCGACGATGGGGTCTGTCACAATAAAATAACGGCCATCGCTACAAGAAACATTGTGGATTTTCACAATATTAGGATGATCCAGAGAGGCGATTTCTGCGATCTGCGCTTCAAAACGGCGCAAAAAAGCAGGATCGGAACAGATCTCTTCAGGAAGCATTTTCAAAGCGAATGGGCGTCTGATAAAACGGTGTTCAGCGAGAAAAACGGACCCGAAAGCGCCTTGCCCTAATTGCTTTTGGATGGTGTAATCGCCTAATATTTCCATAGAATCAGACAATATATGATTCAGAATTTTACATCAATTAGATGGAATAAAATTCTAAATAAGGCCGACGAATTTTGCAAAATACCAAGCCGCGATTGCAAGGATTACAAAAACGCTTCCCCAAAGAAGATTGGGAACCCAGCGCACTCCGCCATTGGGGCTGCTGCGCATTTCTAAGGTGCCGATCCCGTAGGCAAAGTCTTGTTTTTCAGGCGGGAGACGGAGGGCTTCAGGAAATTCTTTGACCAATTTTTCTGTTTCGAGTCCCAGAAAGCTGGCGTATTGACGAATGAACCCCAAAGCGTAGACATTGGAAAGGAAGTGGCCTACCCTACCCTCTTCGATCGCCTGCAGATAAAGCATCCGGATAGACGTGGCGTTTTCGACTTCTTTCAGGGAAAGATTCATTTCTTCCCTTTTAGCGCGAAATTTTTCGCCCAGTTTTTTCAACCCTTCGCTCATAGACCCTCCAACAGGTTAAGCAGATAATAGCAGCTTGTAGAATTCCTTGAAACGGCTTAGAATATTAGATATGGATAAACCGGCTTGTTTTTCTACTAAAATCGACCTCAAGCACGCTCAAAAACTCGAGGAAGACCTGCGCTCTCAGGGATTTGAGATCGCAAAACCCCCCTTTACTGTTTTTTCGGCAAAAAAGAAAGGCGTCTCATGCACCTTATATGAATCAGGGAGCTTGACCGTCCAGGGGAAAGATAGAGAAGCTTTCATCGAATTTTACCTCGAGCCAGAAATATTGGGAGAGTTCAAGTTCTCCCATCCCGAAGCCCACCTCGATTTAAAGCCCCATATTGGAATGGACGAGGCCGGCAAGGGAGATTTTTACGGCCCCCTTTGCATCGCAGCGGTATTTGCAGATGGGGAAGGGATCAAAAAACTCCAGCAAATGGGAGTTAAGGACAGCAAACGTTTTTCCGATGAGCCTCTCAAAAAGCTCGCCCAAAAAATCCGGGCTGCATTTCCTTATACTGTGATCCGCCTCTTTCCGATGAAATACAATGAGCTCTATGCAAAGTTTAAAAATTTGAACCGTCTTCTAGGCTGGGCGCATGCTTCGGCGCTGGGAGATATGGTTGAGAAAACAGGCTGCCGCGAGGCGCTCCTCGACCAATTCGCTGAAAAATATGTGATGGAAAACGCTTTGAAACAAAAGAAGATCGAGGTCCATCTCGAACAGAAGGTGCGCGGAGAAGAAGATCTCGTCGTCGCAGCCGCATCGATCCTGGCGCGGGCAGGTTTTCTGGAAGGGCTTGCCAAACTGTCTGAAGAATATGGGATCGAACTTCCCAAAGGGGCCGCTAATATCGTTGTGGAAACAGGACAAAAATTAGTCGCGAAATTTGGTCCTGAAGTGCTACAAAAAGTAGCCAAGACTCACTTCAAGACAACAAGTGAAATCCTTTAATGCTATTATCGTTAAGCATCCAAAATCTGATTTTAATCGAAAAAGCGGAAATCACCTTCGGCCCGGGATTGAACATCCTAACTGGAGAAACGGGCTCTGGAAAATCGGCCATCCTTACAGCCATCCGACTCCTTTCCGGAGAAAGAGCTGAAAGTCAGATGATCCGCAAAGAGTCCAGTATGGCCATTGTCGAGGCGACGCTTTCTACCTATAATAGCGCCTTGCTTGAAGAAGAAGAAATCACACCTCCTCTGCCAGGATTGCCCCTTACTATCCGCCGCGAGATCCACCGCTCTGGAAAAAATCGGTGTTTCATCGAAGAAGCCCAAGTCACGGTTTCTGTGTTGCGCAAATGCCTGCATCAGTCTATCGAACGAGTCGACCAAAGCAGTTCTCTCGAGTTATGTTCTCTCGACGAGCAGAGAAAAATGCTCGATGCGACAGCCAATCTACTTCATGAAACAGCCCAATTCTCCCAATCATTTGGAGACGAAAAAAACCTCGAGGCTGAACTACAGCGCTTAAAACAATCGCAAGAGCAGCGGGAGCGCGACTTAAAATGGGCGGAAGAAGACCTTTCTGCAATCGAAGAAACCGATCTTAAAGAAGGGGAAGAAGAAACCCTTTCCCAACAGCACCATCTTTTGACCCATGCACAAGAACTTCTCGAAAAGATCGGGACCCTCTCCTCCACCTTCACTGAAGGAGCGCATCCTTTAGTATCTCTCTTAAAACGGTGCCAATCCACTTTAGAAAACTGCGTCAGATTCGATCCAAAGATTGCTCCCATCTCAGAGTCGGTCAAAAGCGCGGCTCTAGAATTGGAAGAAGTGGGCCGATGGCTTCATTCCTATGCAAACAATCTCGAAGCAGACCCTAAAAGGCTCGAAGCCATTGAAGAACGGATTGCTGACATTGAGGCCATCAAGCGCCGCTTTGGAGGCTCTTTCGAAGAAGTGCAAAGAAAACGACAAGAGTTAAAGGCCAAAATCAACGATCTCCTCCATCTCGACACCCAGATCGACACAGTCCAAGCATCTTTAAAAGAGATCCAGCAAAAGAACCTCTCATCCAGCCTTATTATATCTCAAAAACGAAAAGCAGCAGCGGCCCTCTTCAGCAATCAAGTGCTCCAAGAGCTGAAAACATTGAACCTCCCCCACGCCCAATTTTCCATTTCCATTTCGCCAAAACCTCTCACTGCAAATGGCGCCGACGAGATCCATTTTCTTTTTTCCGCCAATCCGGGAGTTCTCCCTCTCTCTCTGGAACAATGCGCCAGCGGCGGAGAGCTTTCCCGTCTTCTCCTCGCAGTGAAGACTGTACTTTCCGACAAGACTAGCTGTTCCTGTCTTGTATTCGATGAGATCGACAGCAACGTAGGCGGGCAAACGGCTTCGATTCTTGGAGAGAAGCTGAACAAGCTCTCACAGAAAAGACAAGTCATCTGCGTGACCCATTTTGTTCAAGTCGCAAAGTGCGCCATGCATCATTTTCTCGTTTCCAAAACCGAATACGACGGCCTTGCCTTCACCTCCATCGCAAAGCTCTCCCCTGCCCAGCGCAATCTAGAATATAACCGGATGCTCGGCCACTTTTAACAGGATTTGAATATTAAGGTTGGAAATGGTAAAAAAAACGTTTTGGATTTGATTTCATGAAAAAATGGATTTCTCTCTTTCTTTTTTCAGCGTTCTCTTTAGGAGCGCAGGAAGGAGAACCATCCCGCTCGCTCTTCGATTATCAGCCTATCCATGTCGGAGGAAATGTCATCCGGCTTGGAAAAGCCGATGTGACGCTGCGCCGCGGCGATGTCGAGGATGGACATATTTACTTCCGGAAAAGCAACGCCTTTCTCTTCATGCTATTGCCGATCAGCGCGACCTCCTATTTCTTTCCACGGGTAGAGTGGAATACCTTCACAATGGCATGGAATAAAAATCCAAAGTTCCACAAAAAGCATTTCTACTACACCCAGTTCGCCCTGACTTTTTACTCAACCGCCCTCGAACAATGGCGATGGATCCTGCGGGCCGATTACAACATGGACCTGGAGCATTTTTCAAAGCCAGGCCTCTACGGCCTCTTTTCAGGTCTTATGTGGGGAGCTTATCAAATTCACCGCAAATGGCATTATCACGTAGGGATTTTGGGGTATTCAGGAATATCAGGGCAAGAAGTCTATCCAATAATTGGGCTCGATTATGCACCGAATAAAACATGGCTTTTCCAAATCGTCTTTCCGATGCTTTATACAATCGATTATAAATTAACCAAGAATTGGCGCTTTTCTTTGAAAGGTCGTCCTATGAAAGAAAGATTCCGCACAGGCCCGAATGAACCTCAGCCCCGTTCCGTCTTTAATTACTCATCGACTGGCGCTGAGTTCAATGTCCATTATGAGATCCCGATGCGTTTTGAAATGGAAGGATATGTGGGCTATAACTTCGGCGGCTCATTCTATATCAAAAACAAAGAAGGGCATAATTCGCTGTATACAGATGTCGGCGGATCCCCCTATTGGGGCGCCAATTTGGATTACGCTTTCTAACAAACGGGTACTACTCAACAAGGGTACCTGGCTTTATTCAACACAGAGACACAGAGACACAGAGAAAAGATGAGAAGAAGATATTTCGCTGCTTTGCAGCGAGCGGCATAGCCATAAAGTTTTTCTTTCTCTTTTCTTCTCCGTGTCTCTGTGTCTCTGTGTTTAATTGAGTTAGGTGCCCTTAAGCATACAGAAAGGGGCGGGTATGGTCCCCGCCCATTAGATTCGTTGATTAGTCGTTAGCAAGTTCGAAGGAGTTGAGGAAGCGGCCGAATACTTTTTCATCGAGCTCCCCTTTCAATCCTTCCATCGCAATCAAATAGAGCTTGTTGCCAACCATCAGGGCTTGGCCGCGGAAATAGCTTTTCCCGCTTTGGACCAGAAAGTTGATCGCTGGATATCCAGAATGATCTACGAGATCGGCAAAAATCAACTGGTTGTCTGGGTGATGTCCTAAAATCCCTTTCAAGAGGCCTTCGAGTCCCGCCACTTCATGGCCGCCGGAGAGAGGCATCGGATAGGTGGCGATCAAGAGTAGGAAGACGCCGCGGTCTTCGAAAGGAGCGATATAGACATCGTAGCTTAGCTTAAATTGGCCGTCAGCGATCGGCAGCGATTGCTGGATAAGCTGCGGAGTTGATGGGAAAGAAATCTGACATTCCCCGTTCTTTGCATGGACTTGTTTCCATTTTGGAGCAGAATCAGCATAGTTTTCCGCATGAGCAGCAGAACGGAAAAAAAGATGCGCCGCGAAAAGGGATAAAGCCAGGAACCAAATTCCAATTTTTTTTACAGTTTCTTTTTTCACAGTGCCCTCCTTAATACTTCTAGGCATGTTCCGTCATTCCAAAGCTGGAAGGCGGTTTTTGATTGTTCGGGAGATGAACCAATGAGAAATAAAAGCAGCGTCCAGAGAATGACGAGCACGATGCTGACGATCAAACCACCAACGATGATGTTTAAGATCGCCCTGAGAACTGAATAGTTTTGCACTTCCGCTAGGGCATTCAAATAAATGACTAAAGACCAAACGGCTAAAATCACTTTTGAGATCAAAATAAAGAAAAGCAGCGTGATTTGTCCGTCGGATAAAAGGTAGCCTTCCGGAAAGTTGAGAAACAGCTGTCCCCTAAAAAAGAAAATCATCAATAGCCAGAGGGGAATATTTAAAATCAAAGGAACGGATGCCCAAGCATAGGCTGCCCGGACTGTTTCAAATGTTCCCTCTCCTTTGAACCATCTCCCTGTCTTTACGACCACCCAGCTCCAAAATGCAAAAGCGATGTAGCCCCAGATCGGAGAGAGGACAATGGCGATCAGTAAGATGGCCAAAGGCCCTAAGGCAGATCCTAAAGAGGCTGATTGAAACATGTTCAATAGAGAGGAAAATCCGTAGATAGCAGCAAGAAGCCAAAGGGAACGGTTCGGGTTTTCAGCTACAATTCTGGCAATCGTGCTTCTAGGACGTACCCAGATCGAAGCCCAAGGGCTTTGAGAGTTGTTCGTTTCGTGCATAATTCTTCCAAATTCTCAGGTGCCCCCACCTACTCTAGCGCACGCGGGGATCGCGGAACAAAGAACTTTCGTTCTTTTGCACCTGTAGCTCAGCTGAGTAGATAGAGGCGCCCGAGAATTCCAGGGCTTCTACCGCTCGTGACTGCTCAATTTCCGATTCTTGAGTCACTCCCGGTATATCATTTGATACGCCCTCAAGCTAATTTTAGATTTAAAAAATGATTTTTACAAACAATTAAAAACCCAAAAACACAAACAAAACGAAATTAACGGCTTATCAAGTAGATATATCTAGAAACATTAAAGAGAGTGAAGAAAAGGAAGGAGGAAATGAAATAGGCTAGAATTACATTGAAGAAGGCTCGACCGACAGAGAACCCTTGTACTTCCCGAATCGCTTGGATGAGAAGGATAAAGGACCATAGGCCCAATGCCAAAGAAATAAAATTGATGAAGAGAGAGGATGGTCCGCCACCATCTTGGATAAAGACAAAGTCAGGCTGGGCAGTTAAAAGGATCATCCACATGAAAAGACCGGCTAAAAAAGGGATCCGAGACCAAGCGAGAGCCGCCCGAAGGTGCAAGGAGGGGGCTTTTCCTTTCAGCCATCGGCCCGTAAAATGGAAGATCCAGCCCATGAAATAAAGCCAGATGAGTCCTACAAATAAGGAAAGTACGATGGAAGCGATCAGGATTTGATAGAAAGGATACGAGAGTCCTAGAGACCACCAATTCGAATAAAATAAGAAACTATCAAGCGCATAGATTGCCGAAAGGGTCAGAACGCCCTGCTTCGGATTGAAATGGACAATATCCCGGATGGTGCTTTTCGGCTGAGACCACATAGTCAGCCAAGGCCCCCCCTGAGACATAGAACCCCCGTATCTTTGTATTAAGAGGTAACTGATCTAAAGACTTATTATCAACCTTCTTCGCCGAACTCGTCTTCGATCTCAGAATCCACTTCATTATCAAATACGATTTCGAGGGATTCCTCTTCACCTTCAAAATTTTCATCAGCAGAAGCATCTTCGTCGAGCGTGATCGCTTCATCTTCTGATTGAACAGCAGCAGCTTGTTTATGAGCTGTTGCAGCTGTAGTCGATGCCATTAAAGCAAAAGCAGTCGTCAAAACTAGCATATAAAGACCTCCTAAAGGTTCTTTAACAAAAGTCTAATTTATTGGGTTGCTTTTCGTAAAGCATGGATTAGTAAGGGCGTATCAAAAGAAAAACCAGAAGAAAGAAGCTTTGATGGTCGGACGCGTGCGCTTGCGAAGAGAATCTCCTCTGCTGCCACGCCATAACGGAGGCGGAGAAACCAATCAGGCATCGAGATAAATTCCTCACTCTGGACAGGATTTGGGGAAACGAGATTGATGGGACCTTCCAGGGAATCATTGTCTAAAATATGTTCGATTGCCCGAATCAGATCGCCTAGATCGATCCAGCTGATCCATTGCTTTTTGGATCCGAAACGAAGGCCTTCCCCTTGCGGGCCAAGGACCTTTCCAAAACGCATACATGCGGATCTGGCGCCGCGGCTTTCTATAGCGCGGCTGGCTTTTTCCCATTCGCAACAAACATTAGGGAGAAATCCATATCCTGGATCGCTTGTTTCCGTGAGGAGTTCGTCTCCTCGATCTCCATAAAAACCTATTGCAGAAGCAGAAAGGAACACTTTGGGAGGAGAATAAAGCTGAGCGAGGATATGGGACAAAAGCCACGTCCCGACGGTTCGGCTGAAGAGGATTTTTTCTCGTTTAACTTTGGACCAGCGCTCTAAACAAATAGGTTCTCCAGCCAAGTGGATGACTGCGTCAAACCCTTCAAAATCCTCTTTGCGGGCTTTTCCAGTTTCAGGGTCCCAAACAATCGCATCTTGTTCAGTTTTGCTCCCTGATCGGGCGAGCCTTTTGACGCTATGGCCTTTAGATAAAAGATGATTGAATAAGGGCCTACCAATGAATCCCGAGGCCCCTGAAATAAGAATGCGAGACATCTAGCCTTTTTTATTCGTTGTGCAGCATTTGCAGTTGGGTCCGCATTTGCAGCCGCATCCGCAGCAGGTGCAAAGGAAACCGATACCGTAAATCCCTGCTAAGCCGACAAGTGCGAAAATCACACGGGCCGCCATTGTGTCCATGCCGCCAAAAATATCGGACACTAAGTCATATTGAAAAAAGCCCACAAGACCCCAGTTCAAAGAACCGATGACCATGAGAAGCAGTACAACAAAGCGCAGCGCTTTCATTGAAGTCCTCCAACATTAGGGGTTTTTCCCCTTTTCCTCATAGTAAAAGAATTTTGATTGATTGTCACTGTTCTTCGTTGACTCCCGAACCGAGAAATGGTATTTTTTTAAGCACTTTTATGGCGCAATTTGATTCTCAAGATCTTGAACATTTGAAAAAGCTCTGCCGGATCGACTCTACTCCGGAAGAAGACGCTGAACTATTGAATAATTTGCAACGTGTCCTGGATTACATAGGTCAGCTCAATGAGGTGAACACGGAAGGGGTAAAAACTTGCCGCTATGTGCTTCGCTCTATGCTGAAAAACCAGATGCGGGAAGACGAAGTGAAAGACCTCCTTCCCCGAGAACAATTCCTTGCCAATGCGCCTGACCAAATCGGGGGGATGATCCGCGTCCCGCCTGTCTTGAAGGCCCCATGAAACCGCTCCATCATTTTTCAGCGATTGAACTGCGGGATGCATTCCTCAAAGGGGAAACGACAGCCGTCCAGATCGCCGAGCATTTCCTTTCCAGGATCGAAAAACATAATAAAGAGCTTGGAACCTTCCTCTCCGTTCTTGGACCCCGCGCCCTCATGAAAGCTGAAGCTCTCGATAAAAAGCGGGCGCACAATAAGCCTCTCGGGAAAATGGCTGCGATCCCTGTCGCGATCAAAGACAATATGCATATTCAAGGGGAGATCACCACCTGCGGCTCAAAATTCCTGAAAAATTATAAAGCCCCTTTCGAAGCCACCGCTGTGAGGTTTTTGGAAGAAGAAGATGCCCTGCTGATCGGAAAAACGAATCTCGATGAATTCGCGATGGGCTCCACCAATGAAAATTCCGCTTATTTCAAAACACATAATCCTTGGAACCTCAAATGCGTTCCAGGGGGATCTTCCGGCGGATCCGCTGCTGCCGTGGCAGCTCGCCTCGCTTTGATTGCTACGGGAAGCGATACGGGAGGCTCTATCCGCCAACCCGCAGGTTTCTGCGGAGTCGTCGGATTTAAACCCACATACGGACGCGTTTCACGCTACGGCCTCGTCGCCTTCGGCTCTTCTCTCGACCAAATCGGCCCTATGTCCGCTACTGTCGCCGATGCAGCATTGGCCATGGAAGTCATGGGCCGCCATTGTTCTCATGACGCAACCAGTTTGGATTTGCCCGGAGAATCGTATAATCTCCCTAAAAAATTGGACGAAATCAAAATCGGCGTCCCCTGGCGCTTTTTGGAAAATCTAAAACCCGATGTCCAAGAAAACTTCAATCATTCGCTCGACGCCCTGAAGTCTCTGGGAGCAAAAATCATCAACATCGATCTCGACATCCTGAAATACTCAATCGCCGTCTATTATATTTTAGCCACGGCAGAAGCCTCGACGAACCTCGCCCGATTCGACGGGATCCGGTACGGCGCCCGATCCAGGAATGCGAAAACTCTCGAAGAGATCTACGAATTTTCCCGAAAAGAAGGATTTGGGCCTGAAGTGAAAAGACGGATCATGCTAGGGACTTATGTCCTTTCCGCAGGATTCCAAGACGCCTATTATAAGAAAGCGCAAAAAGTGCGCACCTTAGTTCTCGACGCATTTGAAAAGGCGTTTGCTGACTGCGATGCAGTCGTCACGCCGATTGCCCCCTCTGGCGCTTTTGAGCACGGTTCGATCCATGACCCTGTCGAAATGTATCTGCAAGATATTTTCACAATTCCAGCGAATCTTGCCGGACTCCCTGCGATCAGCGTCCCTTCAGGATATGACAGCCGAGGCTTGCCTCTTGGACTCCAAATCATCGGCCCTCAGATGTGCGATGTCCCAGTTCTCCAATATGCCCATGCCTATGAACAAGCAACGCATCATATGCGCATCCCTTCTTCTTACAGCGGGAGTGGAAAATGAAAGATCTCCCCTACGATCTTTGGGAACCTGTCATCGGCCTTGAGATCCACGTCCAGCTCAATACAAAATCAAAACTCTTCAGCTCTGCTCCCAACCGTTTCGGCGATGAGCCCAACACCAATATTTCCGTCGTTTGCACTGGACAGCCTGGAGCTCTTCCCGTTCTCAACAAAGAAGCTGTCCGCAAAGCCGTACAATTTGGTTTAGCCGTCGGGAGCAAGATCAATCTCATCAGCAATTTCGACCGGAAATCGTATTTTTATCCAGACAGCCCCAGAAATTTCCAGATCACCCAGTTTGAAAACCCGATCATTCTCGGAGGAAGCATCACTACTGATGTCGAGGGGAAGTCAAAGACATTCCAAATCAACCGGGCGCATATCGAAGACGATGCCGGCATGCTGAAACATTTCACCTCTTTTGCAGGGGTCGATTATAACCGCGCAGGCGCTCCTCTCATTGAAATCGTTTCCGAGCCATGCATGCACACTCCCCGAGAAGCTGCCGCCTACGCTACAGCAGTCCGCGCCATTGTGCTTTATCTCGACGCCTCCGACGGCAACATGGAGGAAGGCTCCCTCCGCATCGATGCAAATATATCCGTTCGCCCCAAAGGAGAGAAGGGGCTCCGTCCCCGCATCGAGATCAAAAACATGAACTCGTTCACCTTTCTCGAAATGGCGATCGAATCGGAAGTCAGCCGCCAAATTGCCCTCTACATCAAAAATCCGCAACGGGAACCGCTCGAGCTCATCCCTCCAGGAACCTACCGCTGGGATCCAGATACGAAACAGACAGTTCTCATGCGCCGCAAAGAAAGCGCCGATGATTACCGGTATTTTCCAGAGCCAGATCTTGTACCCATCGTTCTGACTCAATCCTACATCGACGAGCTCCGCGCCACTCTCCCAGAACTCCCCCACGACCGCTTCAGACGCTACGTCTCCGATCTGAATCTCACAGAATATGCCGCTTCCACACTCATCAATGAAAAGATGCTTTCCGACTATTTCGAAGAAGCGCTCAAAATCTGCAAAAACGCCCGTTCGCTTTGCAATTGGATCACTGTCGAATTTGCAGGCCGCCTCAAAGAAAAAGCCAGAACGCTCCTCGACATCGGCATTCCTCCTGCCCATGTCGCAAAACTCGTAAAGATGATCGACGACAATAAGATCACAGGCCGCATCGCCAAGTCGGTTGCAGACGAGATGGTCGAGGCTCCAGGAATGGACCCAGAAGCAATCGTCCGGCAAAATCCAGACTACCAGCCTGTGGGCGACATCGCCTCCATCGAGCCGCTAGTCGATCAAGTCCTCTCCGAAAATCCACAATCTATTTCCGATTTCAAACAAGGGCGCGACAAAGCTTTTGGATATCTTGTTGGCTCTGTGATGAAACTCAGCCGCGGCAAGGCATCGCCTCAAGTCGTCAACGAACTCCTCCGCAAAAAACTCTCCGAAAAATAGCAAGTAGCAAGC
>CAZXVU010000016.1:2203-13453 GCA_964644465.1 uncultured bacterium | reverse complement strand
AGACGACTCCCCGTTACATGCGTATATCGATCCGTCGTTCCGATATCTTCATGCCCAAGCATATCTTGTATGAGTCGCAAATCAGCCCCATTCTCAAGAAGATGCGTGGCAAATGAATGTCTCAATGTATGCGGCGATATTGACTTGCTGATTCCCGCAGACTTCGCATACGCCTTCACCCGATTCCAAACAGTGACGCGGTCGATCGGCTTCCCTCTTTGAGAGATGAAAAGAGGCCCATTTTCCTCATTTGCATTCGTTCGGAATTCCGAGAGATACCGGTCCACTGCCTCGATCGCCTTTTTGCCAACCGGGATGATCCGTTCTTTATTCCCCTTTCCCTTCACTTTAACGAAGGTATCGCTAAGATCATTGATCTTTAACTGGCAGAGTTCCGAGACTCTCATTCCCGTAGCATAAAGAAGCTCCAGAATAGCTTTGTCCCTCGCCCCCATAAAATCCTTCGTCTCAGGCTGGGCAAGGAGCGCGTCCACCTCTTCCATGCTCAATACTTCAGGAATCAACTGCCAAAGTTTGGGAGTGTCGAAATAGCGTCCTAGATCGATAGAAATCTCCCCTTCTTTTTTCAAGAAGCGGAAGAATACTTTCACGGCAACCAATGTGCGGCAGATGCTAGAGCTGGCAAATGATTTATCTTTTAGAAAGCTGATGAATTCAAGAATCGATCCCGGTTCAACCTGCTTCCAATCTTTATTCGCAAGGAAGGCTGCGAATGAGCGGATATCTCTTCCATAGGCTTCAATCGTATTGGGAGAAAGCCCTTTTTCTGTCCGTATGTAATCTAAGAAATCTAAAATGAATCGCTCAAGCACTAAGAATCCTGTTTGATTCTTTTATACTTGAACCTTCTCGAGACTTGCAAGGTGCTTGTTCCACTGCTTTTCGCCGATCCAATCGCACAAGTCTTTAGAATCCACTGTCAACCAAACAAGAGATCCGATGGCAAAAATAAAAGGAGCCGCTGGAGGAAATAGAATGGCTATTGCGCAGCCGATCAAACTGATGATCGCGATCAGCATAAAGAGTTTGTATTTCACCCGCTCTTTGTAATTCGCCTTCTCAACTTCATAGACAATTTCCTGCGCCCTTTTTAATGCGTCGCCGTCTCCTGCCTTAACGCCCTTGCTGATTGCATCGAAATCGATCAGATGCTGCCGGACCATGTGCGCGCATTTTTCATTCGTCCGTCTTTGAAATTGATCCCATTTTTCATCGGCTTTCTTCGCGATTTTTTTGTTGGCCTCTTCTTCATCTTTCGACTGAGCCGTTATTTCTGCAGCTTCATAAGGTGAAACCGTAACTTGGTCATGGATCCAGGCTAAAGCATCTCGATAGCGCTCTGCTTCGTTAGGGTTTTGGAGAAAGCTTTTCAAATTTTCTCGGAACTCATTGGTGATATGCCAACCGATTCCCGCATAGATGGCCAGCGCGCCGTTCATGACAAAGCCGCCAGTCAAAAATACGGTCGTTCCAGTGGCTACTGCCGCCGCAGTCCCTTTCAGAGTTCCAGCTGCAGAGGCGATCATCCCGCCGCCTACAGTAGAATATGCAGCGCCGCTCGTCATGAACAAAGAAGAATGGACAGCCCCTTCAGAATCTCCGTGCCGATATGCATTGAGAATTCCTTTCCCCCCTTTAAAGGTAAGCATCGCTCCCGAACCTACAGCCATGATTCCGCCTGCCATAGCAGATCCCGCAACGGCTGTGCCCATTGCTTCCACTGCTTTTCCGGAGCCAAATTGGATTCCCGCTGCCGCGCTATTCCTAGCGACGGAATTCACATCGATGGTCCTTGCAAGACGGCCAGAAAATTTCGAAGGGATTTTGCCCAGCTCTACGCCTCGCTCTGCTTGCTTTTCCAAAAAGATCGATTCAAGCTGTTTTTCCGAGTGGCTTTTGGAACGTTTAAGAGGTTCAATGCCAGAGAGCCTCGCCAGCCGCTCAATATCTTTGATCTCTCTATACAAAGTTTTGAAGGAGCAGTCTTTATTGCCTTTCATCAGCTCCTTAAAAGGAACGATGATATGCCAATGCTCCTGGTCTCCAAAACGCATCGCGAATCCGCCATCATGGATATCAAAATCAAAGCTGACATGCTCCTGACCTTCTAAATGGACTGCAACACGCTCATCATTGAGGATATCCGCAAAAATCTTCTTGAGTCGGGCCCGCTTGCTTTCTGGAAGGCTGCTTTCGGACAAACGGAACCTTTGCAGAAGAGAAAGAGAATTGATCTGATCGATTTCCCAGCGCGGGGCTGAGAACCCTTTAATTTGATTTGTCATAGCTATATAATTAATTATTAATACTATATTATAACATAATTTAAAAAATATAACAATTAAAGTTAATATTTAATATTCATAATAATTAAAATTTTAATTAACTTTCTTTTCGGATGAGATATTCGAGGAGTGCATAGAGAGGGAAAAGGACAACGAGTAAGGCTGCGAAGAGAATCGGCATAATCAGAGGTGCCGGAGAATCGATCGCTTCAAGGACGAAGACTGTAATCACGCACATTGTGATATTCAAAAAGGCAAGGACAGCCGAAGCATTCGGCTTATTTTTTGCCTCGCTTGTCCCAATCGCAGGGCAATTGATGTAGGCCAAGGTAATCCCCACATTCATCACGCAATAAGGGACAAAAAGGGTCCATAAATTAAAAACACCCGATCCAAATGCTAGCAGCATTGCTACAGTGCCTGGCAGAATCAGCAAGCTTAATCCCAGCAAAATCGAACGGTGCGGAGAAATCAAATGCGCTGTTTTATACGAAACGAAAGATCCTAGGATCATAGCTGCCGCGGGCAGCAAATTGAGCAGGCCGTAATAGCTTGGGCTTAGGCCAAGGACATGCATCGCAAGAAATGGAGCCTTTGCCGCGTACACATAGACAAACGCAGTGCAGCAGCCTTGGATGAGTCCGCAGAGAAAGAGCTTTGGATTCCTGCACCTCTTGAGATAGCTTTCTATCACTAAATTCCAATTCAATGGTTCTTTAGAGAGCTCCGTGCTCGTTTCTGGCAATTTGAAACAGAGCGCTAACAATAATGCTCCGTAAAGAGCTTCAAAATAAAACGTACTCTGCCAGCCGATGAGCTGCGTGAGAAATCCCCCCAGTGTCACAGCCGCATTGGGCGCGATCGCAAAGGCGAGGATCACAAAGGCGAGCTTTTGCCTCCCTTCGCGAGGCTCGTAATAATCGCTGACGATCGTAAAAGTCATCATGAGGCCGACGCTGGCTCCCAAAGCCGTGATGATCCTCGCTGCCAGAAGAAGCCAAAACTGGCCCAAAGGAGCTGACACAGCGCAGAGCAGCGATCCAAGAATGGAAAGAACAAGCCCGATATAAAGAGCCTTCTTCCGTCCAATCTTATTCGAGAGGGGCCCATAAGGGAGCTGGCCGATGGCATAGCCGACTAAAAAGAGAGTGATGGTCAATTGAGCCAGAGCAGTAGTAACCCGGAAATATTCCGCTATGCTGGGAAGAGCAGGAGTGAATAAAACAGCTCCTACGGATGGATAGGAAACCAGCAAGAGCAGCGTCAAAAGAGAGGGTTCAGGAATATTTTTCATCAAAACGGAAGATCATAAATCCCCCCATTTTTGTCTAGATCAAGAGCTAGCTTAAGGGTACTTAACTTAATTCAACACAGAGACACAGAGGGGTCCCCGAAAAATCGGAGATATTTTGGGGAAGAGAGCCACAGAGAAAAGATGAGAAGAAAAAAAGCGGCTTAGCCGCTCGCTGCGAAGCAGCGAAAAAACCTTCTTCTCTGTGTTTTCTTTGTGTCTTTGTGTGAATAGGGCTAGGTGCCGCAATTGAGAAATACCGGTTTGAAAATTCAATTAGAAGTGGCCGGCTTCGAGAGGCTGCATGTTGATGCCAGGAACCTCGTTCGGAGGATCTTTTCTGACAAGTTGAACAAGGAGCGTATAGCCCGTGATCAACAGATAAATGACAGATGCAATCCCCATCAGAACAAACGGCGCGATTCCACCGGTTGCAACCGTCGCAAGAATAAGCCCGATCAAGCTGATCACCGCAGCAAATAAGCCGATGCCAAATAAAATCTCTTTCCAGATGTTATCGGAACGAACCGTTTTAATCAGTTTATGAGCCTCTTCGATCCCTTCGGCTTTCGTCGATTCTGTTCGTATCTTTGCGAGTATGGGATTGATCTTGTCCACAATCAGCTCCAAGCTCTTATTGCTCGTACGCCGTTTGAGATATTTAATTTTAGTCTCGGTCAGATCATTGAGCTTTTGTTCCAGAAGCTTGTCTTTTTCCTCTGAGGACAATTTGGGATTTTCTTCTTCAATCTTTGTAATGATCTCATCTTGTTCTTCCTGCGTTACTGTAAGGAGATCTTTCAAGAACAGCAGAGTCCCTTTCACTCTCTCTTCTTCTGTGAGAAAAGGGTTCATGTAATAATCATCGAGGCGCTCGCGGAAACGGTGGCAGCGGACAATCCCTAAAGTGGCCATTCCCATAGCGACCACGGAACCCACACCAAAGCAAGCATCCGCCGTTAAAGAAAGAGCCGCCGATGCAGCAGCCACTCCGACAGTGCCTGTCACTTTTCCGGCTAAGAAGAAGGCGGATCCGCCCAGAGCAAAGCTTCCCGATACCAAACGCGCCTTGGCCCGTCTTAAGCCCTCTCCGTCATCAATCTTTCGGGCTCGTTTATAATCGTCCCAGCCACCTTTGACCTCTTTCCCTGAAAAGACAGTCCAAATCGCCCCTGCAGGATAGCCCAAATTATGCACCAGGACGTGCTCAGGTCCGAATTGAGGCAATGTCCTTAAAATATCGCGGGTGAGAGACAAGCCGTTTTCGCTGAGGTTTGTGACAGCTAAGAGTTTACCCTTGGCCCCTGGTATTGCAGCCTGGTTCATCGCGCGGACTGCGACCCTGGAGATCGTCTTCCGTTTGATCGCTTCTTGGAGATCGCGAGGCTTTCTAGGAAGGCTTCCAGTATGCTGGTAGAACTTAACTACACGACCGATCTTCTGAAGCTTTCTCTGCGCCTTAGGCTCGATTGGGAAAAGAAGAGGCTCCTCCCCTTTAATTTGGACAATGGGGCCCTTGCGGGTCAGATTGAAATCGAAATCAACCTTCTCGCCAACTCCCCTAAAAAAGGAATTGACAGGCTCTTTATTCAATAAATTTTTTGATAGGTTAGACTCTACGGTTTCTTTATGATGGGGCTGGATGTTTTGAAAATGGAGTTGTTGATCGCCGACTCCAAAGCGGTTGAGCTGGACGTTCCAGGCTGCCATAGATTTCTACCTTTCCAGGTAGTATTATAACTCAACACACTACTTTTTTGATATAAATCAAACTATTTGAATGACTTAGTAAATATTTTAAATGGCTTCGGAAGAAGGTTCGTCGAGAACCTCTTGAATGAGAGCTTCTCTAAGAGGAGCTGTTACTTTGTTTCTGAAAGAAATTAGATTGTTAATCATATCCCAAGCAACTCTGCTCTTTAGTTGATCAATCTGAATTGGATTTCCACGACTTGTCTCAACTGTGTGATAATGCTGATATCCCTTCTTGTAGAGTTGTACAAGCCAATTCCACATTTCCTGAGACTCGTCATCTTCCACTGGTATTCCCTGTGTTTTCTTGTCTAAAAGATCTAAGAGAGCTTCGTGAGCAGCCTGAAAACTGCTGTTTGGTCCTTTTATTAATTGGGTAAAATTTATACCAGGGAAGGATTCAGGAGCAGGTACGGTATCTAAAGCATTTTTAAATCCAGGCCAACTCCAATTTGCTTGGAATCTTAGATTTCCAGTTGATTGAATCAATGATGGACGAAGAGTTGTAGCTGGAGTTCTATGAGACTCAGCTCGTGGGCTAGATGTTTCGCTGAATTGGACTCTTCTTTGAGAGTCTATTGAAGGACCACCAGTGAGATCTACTTGTTCACCAGAGGGAGGTATTCCTCTAGGACTAGATCCTCTCGGCGTAGCAACATCCGTATCATCGGGAGCTGCATCAGGAACAGGTCCGCTTGGCAGAGTCGTTGAACTAGCAGGTCCGGTTGTAGAGGCTGCTGGAGGTCTGAAATTTCCTCGAATAGAAGGAATCTGAGTGACCTGAAGATGAGACTGTTCTACAGCTAAAGCAACCTGGGGAAATATTGTATTGTGAATCTCTTGCATCGCATTCAGACCCGTGATATTCACGCGATTTGCGAGATCGATAATCTCTTTAGTGATTTCTTGGGAGTCTTCAGGATGAAGAATCATATCGGTATCAGCAGAGGTTTTGAGAGGAGTGATGCTTTCGATTCCATGCTCATTGAGTCTGTAATTGCCATTGGAAACGATCAAAGATCCTAAAGGAGCATTCGATTCAATCGCGATCAGACTGTCTTGGGCAGGATCTCCATTTGACATGAGGACCATTGCCGTCCGATCAGGATTTTGTAATTGCGGGATGGCGCCAATCGCCATTCGAAGAAGGGCATTGCAATTTTTAGGAATAACGGAACTCGCAATGGCATTCACGACAGGGATTGGAACGGCCGTAAAGCCCGTTGCTCCTAGCTCAAGCTTGCGGACCAAGATATCGCGCCAGCGGCCCCTCTCTGTTAAAGTGGGAGGGATATAAAGCGCTCTGCGGAAAACGACAAACTCCCCATCCGTCTCGACTTTGATGTTTTCAGAATCAAACGTCGCATGCAGATAGCGCGGAGGCGGCGTATACGTCGCTGTAGGAGGTGTAGAAACGGGTGCTGCTGCTGTGGTCATTATTTTACTATTTTTTCCAACTATTATAGCAAATTTTTACAAAACTATCAATTGGTATAATAATTATTACAAATACAACAATAAAACAAAATCAACGCATTAAAAACAAACGCCTTGCGGGATATCCCAATATTGATCTAATCTCCGTTTTATGAAGTACGAAGAGATTATCCCCCAACATACCGAGCCTTTCCGCTCTATCCTGATTTTCGGCCCTCCTGGGGCAGGAAAAGGGACTCTGGGCAAGTTCTTGAGCAGCGCTGGGAACCACTTCCACCTCTCCTCAGGCGACATCTTCAGAGGCCTCTCCCCCGAATCCCCCGCTGGCAAGCTTTATCACAACTACGCCGGAAAGGGGCTTCTTCTGCCCGATGAGGTGACTATCCAGATTTGGGACCACTTCGTCCACGGACTCATTGCGACGAACCGCTATTTCCCCTCCCAACAGCTCCTTCTTTTAGACGGCATTCCCCGGACAATACGGCAGGCCGATCTTTTGGACAGGCACATCAAGATTGAAAAGATCATTGTCCTGGAAATTGAAAATATCGATGAGCTCATCAAGCGCATCCAAAGGCGAGCGATCATTGAAAAAAGGACTGACGACATGGACCGGCAGGTCCTGAGGACGCGGATGGAGGTCTACCAACGCGATACAATCAAACTGCTCAAACACTATCCGGAAGCGGTCATATCTCGCTTCGATGCGGACCAAACCCCGCTCGGAGTTCTTCGGGATGTTTTAGTGGGACTTTCCGACCTTCTTTCGCAATAAAAAAAAAGGCCAGGTTTTTTAAGAACCTGGCCTCTGGAATCTAAAGTCTTTCGACTTATGATTTATACTTCATCAGTATCGCTACCAGCGAAGATTTGATCCGCTTCAGTTGGAACCGGACTAGCTGCTCTTGGAGTGGCGTCATCATCAGAACCACCGATTTCAGCATCAGCATCAACTTCACCGTCAGAGCCAGCGCCGATTACATCATCAGCATCAACTCTAGGAGTAACATCTCTAGGAATAGGAGCTTTGACTTTCTCTCCCGTCCAAAGTCTAGCGCTCTGAGGTCCTTGCTGTATTCTTATTGCAGTCTCAGACTCTTCACTTGTAACCGAACGATCTGATAATGCACCTAAATTCAGAGCAGGAACACCAACTGCTACTCTAGGAGAAACTTCATCTGATTCAGAACCATCGAGTTCTTCATCATCAGCAACTACTTGTTCTGCTTCTCGAAGAGCTGCTATTTGATCAGCATCAAGTTCTTCCACATCGCCATCAACATCTCTTTCTTCAGTAACATCTTCTAATGTTGCTGGAGCTGTTAAAGCTCTTTGCGTTCCACCACCAATTCGTGGTTGAGCATCGAGGTTTAATGCTGGATCAAGTCCTCTAACATCTACATCTCCGAATTGTTGGCGGAGTCGCGGATTGGTCACCATAAACGCTTGCAGGGCAATGAGAGCTGCAGCTTGTTGCATTACTGGTAATTGACTTGCGTCCCAAACCAAAGGATTGCTTGCTGAGCTGACTGGTCGAGCTTGTGGCTGACCTGGTCGAATACTCACAGCTGAGCTTGACAACACTCGAGGACTACTCGCTGGCAGACTAAGAGACATCGGAATAGATTCGAAATCATCTTTTGGATTGTCCAGCAAGCTAGTAATATCTTTTCTTAATTGTTCTTGAGCTGCATTGATTTCAGCTTCTCTGCTAGTTACTAGTTGTTTACGTCCAGCGCTCAAATTCGCTTTCTTGCCTTCTTCAGACTCTTGATAAACATCTAAAGCTTTTTCGAGTACTGCCAATTGAGTTTCGATTTCAAGGGCGACTTTATCAATCGCTTGGCCATTTGCTTGCAATGCACCTCGTGTTTGGAGCAATTTGCTGATGATATCATTTACGTCTTGATAAGTTGCATCAAGAGTATTTAAGGCTCGCGATATAGCTCGTGGTTTTAAAGAACCATTTCTAATTGCATCCCTTTTATCACTAATGATGTTCATGGCATTGCCAATGCTTGTTCTTATGGTTCTACCAGATTCTACTGCTCGACCATGGTTGTCGATATCTGAAAGAACAACTTCTGTTCTAGCGATCTCATCCACTTTGTCTTGCAATTGGCCGTTTTCCGCATTGAGCTTTCTAAATTGAACTACAAGAGCTGCCAGTTGGGTTTGGCTCAAACCAAGTCTATTCAACTGCTCAAGGAGAGAGTCTAGAAGCGCTTTCTCGGCTTTCGCTTGCTTGTTTATATCGGCAATTCCTCTCACGGAACGTGTAATCACTCGAGCTGCATGATTTCTAGCAACTGTTCTAGCATTTTTGTTTCTTTCGGCAACGCCTCTTATGAAACCTGTAATCGCTCTGGCTGCATTGTTTCTAACATTTTGGTTGTGTGCGACAAGAGCTTTCCATTCAGCTACAAATTTTGTAAGAAGCTGTTTATCGTGCAATAATTTTTCAAGTTCAGCAGTGACTCTAGAAGTAAAGTCGTCTTCCTGATCTGCAGGTAAAGCGCCGCTTCCGCTGTTAACCAGAATAGCAGCAACTTCTATAACTTGAGGATCATCTTGTTCTACAAGAGTTGCAACTGTACCGCGGAACAATAAGTCTTGGATCTCAGCATTTTTTTGAATTGCTGCGAGGACCTCATCAACTTGAGCTTGGCCCATGAATCCGCTATTTAAAGCGTTTTCCAAGATTCCATACAGTTTCTGAGCTGCATCGGAAGGAGTCATTCCACTTTCTAAAGCAGCTTGGAAATCAGTAACAACCTTCTCTTTGAATTGTTCAACGAGGCTGCTTTGGATTTCGATACGTTCTGCATCGGACAGAATTTCGGCCTTGACAGCTCTGTCAAGTTTAGCCATTGCTGCTTTGAAAGCATTTTCTGACCGTTCTCTCAAAATTTGTCCAGAGACACTATTGTCATTGGATATAGAGTTTCCAAGATCATCAATGAATTCCAGTTCTACTAAAACTTGGAAGTGATCTCGTACAGACTGCATTCCATCATTGCGCATAATGCGAGTATAAGCAACTTCGCGGATCATTTGCGGCTTAGATGGGTTTACAGGAGCTGCAACAGTTCCTTTATCCGGCTGATTCCCAGCGGCGCCCATCAAAGATTTTTTCAATGAAGTTTGCAGTGCAAAGATGCCGTCTGTTTCGACAGCGTCGTGTGCATAGGCTGTCAATTCAGCAACGACACCATTGGTGCGTGTATTCACTGAATCGATCGCTGCATCGTAAATATAGACTTGCAATTCTGCTTCTGTAGGCTTTTTGCCGTCGAAGAAAGCATTGCGCAATTCTTGTTGTCTTTGCTTAGTCTTGCTTCTGATAGCAAAGCTATCAACGACATCGTAAGCTTGCTTAACTGGGGACTTATGGAGTCCTTTGCCGTTAGCAATCGTATATTGTTCTACAAGGCCGTCAACATCTTTGCGGAGTTGTGCTTGCATTTGAGGAAGAACTTCTGAGAAGTCCTTTGCCATGATATGACGTGTTGTTTCGCCAGCTTCATTCGTATATTCTTCCGAACCAGATTGAATCAAAGTAGCAAAGTCTTGTCTATTCGGAGCTAATTCCGCGGCTCGTTTATCAGCTTCTTGCATTTCTGCAAATACCGCAACTCCGGCTTTGGCATTGTACAATTTCCCATTATAATGAAAACGTCCGCCATCAGCGAAAAGGTCTGCTCTCGAAGCTGTTTGTGTCATTCCAGGCTGTGAATTTCTGCTAGGTTCTTCACCTGTGACGCTTTCATCATCAGATTGTGCTTGCTTAACGCCAGGTGCTGTTTCAGCATCGACGATTACAAATTCACCATCGCTATCGCCATCTTCGCGTACTGCTGCAACCGAAGCATTAGAACCTCTTCTTGCTGAGTTCGGAGGAACCTGTGTTCCATCTTCAGAAACATCTGAAGGTCTTCGAGAGCCAGGAGCACCTAATACTTGAGCATGGTCTGGGCCGCGTGAAACAGAACTTTCAGGGTCAGATACGGACGGTTCGCCTACTTTAACAGGAGGAGTTGTAGTTTCAGAAGCTCCTGCAAGTGCAGATGCAGTAGAGAGAGCGCTTAAGTCTTCTTTTGACAATTTTGAGAGCTTTCTAGCTGCAAGTTTAGCTGCGAGTCTTTCTTGAATTTGTTCTACTTCGTTGCTAAAACTTTCTTTTCTGATCAACGCTTCAATAACCCCTGGAACTATAGTTACAGTGGAAAGAAACCAAACAATTCCCAAGCTAATAGCTTTGAAGAAATTTTTTGTGCTTTCTTTAGTCAGTGACCAGTCAACTTTAGCCATGTTATCGCTGGCTCGAGCTAGGAGAAGTCCCCAAGCTGAGGCCTTTTTGCAATAGCCGCGTTCTTTGCCTGTAACGTCTTCAACGGCTCTGCCGTTTAATGTTCCAGTTGCGCCGCCTGTTGCTAAGCTGCCGCTTGTTAAGCCTTCAGGGCC
>CAZXVU010000016.1:0-2193 GCA_964644465.1 uncultured bacterium | reverse complement strand
CTCGCTCCGCGCCTCCAACGTCTGCAACGGCTCCACCGTTAACCGTTGCAGGTGCGCCGCCTGTTGCTAATCTTGGTAAGCCTTCAGGGCCAAATGATGATGCTCTTGAAAGCTCGCCATCGACTGGGGCTGGGGCTGTAAATTCTCGACCATCTGGTGATTGAGAGATTGTTCCTGTATTAGTAGTACTCATATTATTTTCTCCAATTATTGGACTATTATATGTTTTTAAGTTTATGTTTTTTGTTAAATTCATGAATATTTTATTACATGTATAAGTATAAAATCAATAATAAACTGCCTTAAATTAATTACTTATATTAATATAATTTTAATTATAGAGATAATGATATAATTAAAATTTTAATTATATAGTAAATATTCGTTGCGATTGATTAATTGTCCGATTGGATATATAATTAGAAATAAATAATTTTAACTAAGTCGCTTATAATAACCATAATAAACCATTGGAGTTTTCCATGGACGCTAATAAGAAAATCGCTGCTTTAGAGAGCCTTGTAGATCATCTAAAAACAGAGCTTTCTCATTTAAATAAATTACTTGTCAAATGCGGGTTCCCGGAAGGGATCTCTACCCTCAAGATGACGATCGACGAACTCTTGAAGGAAATGCACCCCGAAGAGCAGGAAGCTACGCCAGAATTCTGATAGGGCTTCCCTCTTGTCATTTTTGGCCATAGCAGGTAAACTTCCACCTAGAAACTTTACATACCTATGGCCAAGATAATTTTTGAAGACAACCAGGATGAGGCTAACCTCCCTGACGACTCCCCTATTGCTGAAGCCTGCGAGCAGGCTGGGGTCCCTTTTGCCTGTACGGAAGGGGTCTGCGGCACCTGCGTGATCGAAGTGACTGAGGGTATGGGGAATCTATCGGATTTCAATCAAGCCGAAGCCGATTTTCTCGGCGAACAGGATAAAGAACGCCTTGCCTGCCAGTGCAGGATCAGAGGCGGCTGTGTTAAAATAAAATTTTAGGATTCCATGGAACAAGCTATCACCCGCGATATGACGATCGAGGAAGTCTTTAAACGCTTCCCCAATAAAGGCCAAAAACTGGCCCAAGAAATGACGAATATGGGGCTCCATTGCGTGGGCTGTTCCGCCGCCACTTGGGAGACCATCGAAGCCGGGATGCTCAGCCATGGCATGACTGAAGAAGATGTCCAAAATCTTCTCAAAAAACTCAATACCATCCTTGCAGAAGAAGAAGACCTCACCACAATCACCATCACCCCCAAAGCTGCAAAGAAATTCCTTGAAATCCTCGCTGAAGAAGGAAAGACTGGCTGGGGCCTCCGTTTTGGCGAGCGCGCAGCTGGCTGTAGCGGATTCGAATATTTTCTTGACTATTCAGAAAAAGCCAAGCCTGGCGATCTCGTTCTTGAGTCGCAAGGGATCCAAATCCATATCCACCACAAATCGACCGAGCGCCTGATGGGTGCCGTGATCGACTATGTCGATGGACTCCAGGGAGCAGGCTTCAAGATTTCCAACCCTAATGTGAAGGCATCCTGCGGCTGCGGCAACTCCCACGGCTACTAAGACAGCGCCCTAAAGAACATTCTTGATCGAAATTTCTCTCTTGGATAGGATATCGCCGCTTTAACCAAAATGAGAGGTTTCTATGGCAGCTGCTGTATGTACTTATGTTTTCGCACCCTGGTATTATCTTCCGAAATTGATGCCGGAAGAAAATCAAACTACCGCTGATAAGATCCGAAGAGGGGGAAGATATCTATTTGGATTCATTGGCCTTGCTGGAGGCTGTACAGCAGGATATTTTGCGGCGGCGCCGACTTATCTCAGCGCTTCAAAAGCCGAAGCAAAGGCAACAGATGCGACTACTCCCGATGGCACTCCCCTCAAAGATGCTTCGGTGACCACAGCTGATAAAGCGGGCGGAGGAATTGCTGCTACAGTTGTATTCTATTTTGTCGCCTCCCACATCACTGTGGCGACTGTTGCTGTAGGTGGATTATTGACTGATTGCGCTGTAGGAGGGATCGAATGCTGCGGGTCTGCGATAAAATCGTGCTGCAAGACATCAGCTGCCAAATGCTATGGATTGTTCACGAGCTGCTGCTCATCACGCCCGAATAAGAATGCCGCCAGAGACGTAAGGATGGAGAAGCCTCAATTACCACCCGGGGCTCAAAGAGTTTAATGT
>CAZXVU010000015.1:0-29459 GCA_964644465.1 uncultured bacterium | reverse complement strand
GGACCGAAATAATCTCGATCTGTATGGGGTTTGATTCCTTCGCCTTTGTCATAAAGAGTGACGATGCAATTTTCGTATTGAGAAGGATCTTTCTCTGCTAATTGTTGGCGGAATAACCCAACAACTTCCTCTCTTGTTCTTAAAAGAAAATCGGGCAGGTCCCGTTTGACAATTTGTCCTGTCCTTTCGATCTCCTTAAAGCTAACGCCGAATTCAAACGTTCTCCTCTGCAAGCCAGCAGCATCTTTCCAATGAATGGCGTTTTCTGAATCCATCCTGCTGATTTCCTTTTCTAACGTATCGACCGTAGAAGAGTTCATCTGGCTGAAATACAACATTCCATCAATATTTTGATCTTGAAGCTGTTTGGGGAATACTGCGTTCATTGTAAACCTTTAAAAACTATGGGGGGAAACCAATAGCCCCTTTTTCGAGCCATTCTTTTAAATCGCGGATTGCTTTTTCTGTTCTCTGAGTGATCCGTTCCTGAGCCTCTTTTTTCTCCATATTTTCAAACTCTTCCCATTCTATTGGAGAACCAAAAACACAGGCCATTTTCCCAAAGAGCTTTGGAAATTTACGTTGACGAGGCCATGCTTCATAAGAACCTTTGATGTAAGCAGGGATAATGCGGCATTTCGCTTTTTGAACCAGGAAGGCGAGCCCTCTTTCCAATGGTTGCAGCTCTCCATCGAAGGAACGCTTCCCCTCAGGAAAAAGGATCATTTTTTTTCCTTCGGATAAGAGTTTTATCATTTCCCTGAAGGTATGGGCATCGGAAGTCCCTCGAGCAATAGGATGTGAATTGAGGACGCGGATCAAACGTCCAAGAAGAGGCACGTCGAAAAGAGATCCTCTTGCTAAAAAATGGACTTCTTCAGGGCAAGAAATCGAAAGAACAGGCGGATCGTAGAAAGAACTATGATTGGCAGCGAGAATCGCAGCGCCGTGACGAAAGTGTTCTATTCCATAGATCTTCAACCGGAAACAAGTTTTAAAAAAGAAACGCGCCAAAGAGTAGACAATTAAATAAGAGATTTTCATCCGAGGCCGCGATTTTTTACATAGCGGTTTCAGATGGATGATTTTTTCGATGACTTGGTCAGCGGTCAGATAGGATGTGTCAATCAAAATGGCATCATCGGCCTTTTTTAAAGGAGAAATAGTCCGAGTAGAATCTGCCTCGTCCCTCTGTTTTGTCTCTTTGAGAATCTGATCAAAGGTCAAAGTCTCTGTAAGATCGGGAAATTTTGCGAGGAGTTCTTTATAACGTCTCTCCGCTCTTACCTCAGGTCTTGCAGTGAGGAAGATTTTTAAATCCGCATCGGGGAATACGACAGTCCCCATATCGCGACCTTCAAATACAGCATTTGTCTCATAGCCGAATTTTCTTTGGATCTTGACTAAGGCCTTGCGCACCTGAGGATACATGGCAATTTGAGATGCTGCGGAAGAAATTTGCTGGGAGCGGATGGCTTTAGTGACATCCATATCGCCCACAAAATAATGGCGGTCTCCATTTTCCTCTGTCTCAATCCGGAAATGAAATCGGGAGAGAGCCTCGCTGACTTTTGCTTCATCGGCAGGATCGATCCCTTCTTCCATGATTTTCCAAGCGACAGAACGATACATGGCTCCTGTATCGAAAAAGGTGAAACCGAGTCTTTTCGCGACACCCTTGGCTACAGTGGACTTCCCCGTCCCAGAAGGACCATCAATTGTAATGATCATGATTTTAGGTAATTCAGATAGATGTAAAGGATGGGAGCGTTGAAAAGGAGCGAATCGATTGAATCGAGAACACCGCCAAGACCGGGCAGAGCATTGCTGTCCTTTTTATTTGCATCTCGTTTTAACAACGATTCCGATAGATCTCCAAATTGCCCTATCGCTCCGAGGATTAGGCCTAAACAAAGCCATTCAACAGTCCCGAGATGGAATTCCAATGCTGTATAGTCGCTCATAAGATGGAAGGCGAAGCTAGCAAATACAGCGCACACTAGGCCGAATAAAGCACCTTCAACCGTTTTCCCTGGGCTGATATTTGGAGCGAGTTTTCTCCGTCCCCAAAGACTGCCTGCGAAATAAGCCCCTATATCGGTAATTTTTGTGACAGCGAGAAGATAGGCGACCCACCAGCGTCCATCCTGCCCATTGAAATAGAGAATCCCAAGGATCATGCCCATGGGAACTGCAATGTAAAGAAGTCCGAATGATGAAACTGCAAGATCGACGACAGCTCCATCTTTTTCTCCAAAATGGAGGGCAAAAAGAACGAGAAATCCAATAACGAAAATGATCAGAGGCAGACTCCTAAGGAGGGGATATTGCGCTGCAAGAAAAAAAGCAACGACCTCGACCATGGTTACTGCCATTAGAAAAGGAAGAATCATCCTCCCTCCTTTTGCTTTGGCAAACTGTTCATATTCCCAAATTGCAATTCCCGTCAGAATCGCGACAATCCCCACAACTGCATATTGAAACCAGTCATTAAAAGCATATTTTAATAAGAAAATCAGGATGATGATTGAAATGACAGAATAAGAGAATCTACGGCTTAAATCTTTCATGAGCTTCCACCTAATCTACGCGTACGCCCTTGAAAGGTCAGGATCGCTTCAAGCAAATGTTTTGAAGAAAAGTCGGGCCACAATACGTCTGTGACATAGATTTCAGCATAGGAAATCTGCCATAAAAGAAAATTACTGACGCGGAGCTCGCCGCTTGTTCGGATCAAGAGATCGGGGTCGCCCCAAGGAGTCGTATCTAAATGTTTTGCTATGAGGTCTTCAGTGAGATCTTCTGAACGGAGCCCTAACTGTTTATGCTCTTCCAAGATTTTACCCATTGCTCGGCGGATTTCATCCCTTCCACCATAATTCAGTGCTAATACCAAATTGATTTTTTCACAATGCTCTGTTGCTTTCTTTGTTTGCTGAAAGGCAGTTTGTACATTTTCTGGCAGGCGGGAAAGATCCCCGATTGCATCGAGCCGGATTCCATCTCGCACCATTAATTCCTTTTTACGGACCAGATAAAGCTCGAAAATGTTCATCAAGGCTTCGATTTCTTGTTCTGGACGGACCCAATTCTCTGTAGAGAAAGCATAGACTGTCAATGTCTTAACACCTAATTCAGAAGCGGCTCGCAGCACATCGGTCAAAACCTCTGCTCCCTCCCAATGGCCCATCATAGGCGGCAAATCTCTTTGCTTTGCCCATCTTCGATTCCCATCCATGATGATGGCTATATGTTTTGGGATTTTCTCAGGGTCGAGAAAAGAAATCTCAGCAGAAGAATAAATCCCCTTGGGGTCTCCGGTTTCAATTGAGAGATCCGAATGTGCGGTCATAATATCATCATCCATTAAAAAAACGGTCCAGCCAAATCGTTTTCTCCCGTTCGGGACCTACAGATAAAATCGAAATAGGTACCTCGCAAAGCTCTTCTATCCGACGTAAATACGTTTTTGCTAAAGAAGGAAGTTCATCGTAAGTTTGAATATCCCGGGTCGATTTTTTCCATCCAGGATGTTTCTCATATACGGGTATCACTCTACTTAACTCTTCATGCGTTGCAGGGAAAGAGCGGCAATGTTTGTATCCAACACAAATTTTGATTTCATCCAACCCATCGAGAATATCGAGCTTGGTCAAAGCCAAAGTATCCGCCCCATTCAAACATAAAGTGTGCTTCAAAAGAAAAGCATCAAACCAACCCATGCGCCGTTTCCTGCCGGTGGTCGTTCCAATTTCTCTTGAAGTTGTATGATCTGGAAACAAAGAAGCCTCTTCACCCGACAGTTCTGTAGGCAAGGGGCCGCTTCCGACTCGAGTCGTATAGGCTTTTGTCACTCCAACCGTCCGAGTTACTTTGGTAGGACCCAAGCCAAGTCCTGAACAAACTCCGCCAGACAATGTACATGAGGAAGTCACAAAAGGATAGGTTCCGAAAGTAATGTCTAAAAGAGCTCCTTGAGCGCCTTCAAAGAGAATATTGTCCCCTTTTCGAGAGGCCTGATACAGAAGTTCTTCTACAGGAGCCACAAAAGGGGCCAGCTGTTTTCCATATCCTAAATATTCTTCATATAGACTTTGAAACTCCACTGGAGGATGGCCGTAGAGCTTTTCCAATTCCCGATTCTTCATAGCAAGAGTTGTTTGGAGCCGTCCTTTAAAAATATCAGGCGATAGCAGATCTGCGATGCGAATCCCGCATCTATTGATCTTATCAGAATAGCAGGGGCCAATGCCTTTACCGGTTGTCCCAACTTTACTCGACCCCTTTTCCTTTTCAACTAACTGGTCGATCAACCGGTGATAGGGGAAAACCACGTGTGCATATAAAGATATATAGAGACGCTTTTCGAATTGGATCCCATTTTTTCTTAAGTTTTCCATTTCTTCGAGCAGGGAAACGGGATCTATAACAGTTCCCCCTCCCACGTAGCATTTGGTATGCGGGTAAAGGATCCCGGATGGGATTAGATGGAACCTGTATTCATGGTTATGGGCGACAATGGTATGGCCTGCGTTGTTGCCGCCTTGGGCTCTAGCGATATGGTGGGCTTTTTCGGAGAGGAGGTCTATGACTTTTCCTTTCCCTTCGTCGCCCCACTGCATTCCGACGACCGCAATGCTTTCCATCTTCAGTCAAAATCCATTTTATTGGAGCAATCATAACCAACCCGCCACTTCGCTGGAACATTTTTTTGTCTCCCCAACAAGTAAAATATATAAAGATAGGTCTTAAGCGGAACGGCCCGACTGTCTCTCTGCAGTGCATTTTTTCTTTTAAACTTTTCTAGTGGGGGCTGGACAAGATAGGAGGCGTTGAGTATTCTTTTCCGATTCAGACTAAAGGCTTCAAATGGAAAAACCAAAAAAGTGGCAGCTATTTCTGATCCTGGCCGTTATCGCTTTGACGGTATATAACATCCTCCCGACTGTTTTTTATTATTGCAAACCTTTGAAAGATCCAATAGGACCTGTTCAAGGAAAAGAAATTGGCCTTTCAATACAGAAAAGAGTCAATGGATTAGAAAACGATACTAAAGAGTGGCTGAGCTCTTTCTGCGAAATGATCCGCTCAAAGCCTGTTTCCATTCAGATCGACCCACAAAATCCTCAACTCGCCTCAGTCAATTTCACGAAATCAGACGATGCAGCCCGATTCCGTAATTACCTCCCTCGTTCAGGATCGTTAATTCCTTTTGTGCCCGCACAGGTTGGTTTAGCTCCTCAAGAAAATGCCTCGAAAGAAGTCGTCGTTCAAAGAAAGATCCCCATCCATTTCGACCCTCAGCAAGAAACCTTCGTCTATACTCCGAAAAATGAGGCGGACGGAACGATCTCTCCTCTCTATAAAGAAATGATCCTCGACAGAGCCGCGCAAATTGCTCTCGCGTTGGGAGGCATCACAGAACAAGGGATGCTGCTATCTGCCCTCGAAAAACAGCCAAATGCCTCAGGTAAATACGCGGAAGCTCTAGCTTCCCAGATCAACACTCTTTCAGAGATTCTCTCGGATAATGGAAAACTCTCCTCCCGCTTTGCAGCAGCCTTTACCCAAGCTCCGATCGAAAACCGACAGACCTCCATCCAATCTCTGATTGCAGTTCTTGACGCATCTAGAGACGAGCTCAAAGAACAAAAAAATATCCTGATTGAGAAGGAAAAGAAAGCCAAAGATGCTGGCACTTTCCTTTCCGAGGAAGATCAAGAACAGCTCCGCCTCTTCGACAAAAAAGAACTCAATCTCGCCAAAGCTGAAAACACTTTGAAGAAGAACCAGGCTTTGTTTGCATCTGGACAAGATCCCTGGACTATTCCACAAATTCAAACTTTTTTGAAATCGGGAGAAAAACTTTCGATTGGCAATCGCAATCCTCTTTTCTCTGAATTGAGCATTGATTGGCCCAATGAAAAAATCCTCTTGAAATTGCATCCCGATGTCGTCGCTTACCAGTCCAAACTGAAAAATAAAGATTCCTTCGAACAGCTTCTGATCAACGAAGTGGCTAAAATTACCCGCTTCACCAATGAATCTGTAGTCCCAGGCGATGAAGAATATTCTATAGCCCTTCATCAACTTCCAAATACAACTGGGTTTCTTGTTCTCAATTTAGAGCAAATTGGACAGGTCCAAGCCGATCAAATCGCTTCAAATCTCCGTACTAATTGGAGTCCAAAACACCCCGATTTGCAAAATTTGAAGATTGTAGATTTGGCTGCTTATCAATCTCTGCCAGCCCAGGAAAAAGCCCTTGCTTTGATCGTCTATACTCCTACAAATACAGCACCGATCCCAGGACTTCGAAATAATTCTCTTTATGTAATTGCTAAAGGAATCGATCAGATCCTCCAAAATTATGAGCAATTTCCCGATTCCGAACCAGCTCGAGCCTTTAGCGATGATTTTCGCTCTCTTGCAGAAATGCTCAGGCAAAACGGTTTTGTCGGATACCATGGCTCTGCATTCCCCACCGGCGGATTCCTGGATCGAGACTTCGTTTTTGAACGGAACGATTTTTACCGCCCCCTCCTCGCAGCGACCCGCGAAGATTTTTCAGTTTATGGAACACAAAGATTCGCCTTTTTAGAACTCTCGAATCTTGAGCAGCGCCTTGTCACTGAGAATAAAATCGAAACTCTTGTCCATGAAGATCTGTTGAAATGGAAAGATGAATTCAACGCTTCTCAAATTAGCCTCAATCCCTCTCTCCGCTATGACATGCCAAAACCTACAAAAAGCGTTTTCTGGAGCAATGTCGGCCTCTCATTGAGAAAATTCTTCCGCGGCGATGAGCGAAAAATCATCCGATGGGGCCTCGACTTATCTGGCGGAAAAACCGTCCAAATCGAGCTCCGAGACGCCAACAATCAAATCGTAAAAAATGACATCGATCTAAAACAAGGGATCAACGAGCTCTACAACCGCGTCAATAAGATGGGTGTGTCGGAAGTGTCCATCCGGCAGATCGGAAATCATATCGTTCTCGACTTCCCAGGATCTCAGTCCCTTTCGGCGTCAGAGCTGATTAAGGCATCCTCGATGTATTTCTACGTGGTGAATGAAAAGTTCTCTCTAAAGAATTCCTCCCTAGCAGACAGCATTAACCGGTTCTTGCAGGAAGTATGGAATGAAGCCGTAGTCACAAATCGAAAAGATGCCCAAAGCATCAATGCCATTGCTTGGAAACACCTTCATGGAGACTCCCTCGATGCAGAAGATGTCCAACCACGCAGCGACGCTGCAAGAACGCTTTTAGAAAATGGCCTTAAACTCCAATCTCCTTCTGATCCTGTGATGAGCAATGGACTCAATGATGCCATTTCAAAAATCGCTGTTTTCCGCGGGTCTGATTATAATGAATGGCAAGGCCAAAGCCACCCATTGCTGTTTATTTTCCGCAATTATGCTTTGGAAGGCTCTCAACTCGAAAATATCCGTTCTAATTACGATCCTTCGAAAGGAAATTATTTAAGTTTTGAAGTTCAAGGATCCGCTTTAAGCAGAGATGGACAAAAAACGAATCCCCGCAACGATCTCCATGCTTGGACCTCAAAATTCTCCAAAGAAAAAATCTTAGGAACGACCAACGAATCGTATTCAAAAGGCCAAGGATGGCGCATGGCAGTCGTGCTGAATGACACTGTCATCAGCGCACCCACTCTCGATTCCGCTCTCCGTGACAGCGCTATGATCAGCGGCAGCTTTTCCCAAAGAGAGGTCAATCAACTCGTCTCAGACCTAAAAGCAGGTTCTTTGACATTCACCCCTCACATACTATCTGAAAAGAATGTCAGCCCTGAACTTGGTCAGAAAGATAGAATGCAAGGGATTACAGCGACAGTCATCGCTCTCATCTTAGTGATTGCCTCTATGGTTCTCTACTATCGATTTGCAGGATTTGTGGCATCCGTTGCTGTTTTATTCAACTTGCTGATCATTTGGGCTACGCTGCAAAACTTGAACGCTACTTTAAGCCTCGCAGGTATCGCCGGAATTATCTTGAATATTGGAATGGCGATCGACGCGAACGTTCTTGTATTTGAAAGGGTCAAAGAGGAATTCGCAGCTTCTGGAAAGATTGCTTCTGCGATTTCAGCCGGGTACAAAAAAGCCTATAGCGCCATCATCGATTCGAACGTAACGACGATCATTGCAGCTCTTGTTCTGCTCAATTTCGATGCAGGCCCCATCAAAGCTTTTGCCATCACTTTGATCATCGGTATTGTCTCCTCCATGTTTACCGCCCTTTTCATGACTCGCTATTACTTCTCTGGATGGGTCCTAAATCCAAAGAATAAAGCGCTGACTATGTCAAACTGGATTCATGCCAAGAAAATCGATTTCTTAAAACGAGCGAAACCAGCGTTTGTTATCGCTGCTGCGATCATTGTAGCCGGCGGCTATCTTGTCTATGCGGAACGCTCTACCATTTTTGGAATGGATTTTACAGGCGGCTTCTCCCTCAATCTCGAACTGCAGCAAAATTCGAACGGCAGCTACGTGCAAGCCGTTGAGAAAGCTTTAGCAGACAAAGGAGCGAATGTTCACGATTTCCAAATCCGGGAGCTGAATCCTTCCAACCATCTCAGGATTCTATTTGGAACAAGTATGGAGCAAACTGGCAAACCTTTCTTTGGAATGCCCATTGAAACAGATAAAACATCAACGCTCTATTCCTATGAAAAAAATCCCCGGATTGAATGGGTCGTGAAAGCTCTTGAAGCCAGCGGGCTCACCCTCTCGTCTAAATCGCTATCTCATCTGGATGAAAATTGGACTGCCATGAGCGGTCAAATGTCCGATAGCATGCGGAATAATGCTCTGATTGGTCTTTTAATCTCTTTTATCTGCATATTTATTTATATCGCTTTCCGCTTTGAATATAAATTTGCGGCCGCCGCAGTCATTTGCCTGATCCACGACGTTCTGATCACTATCGGGCTAATGGGCTTGCTTCATGCAATAGGAGTGCCTGTTCAAATCGATCTCAATACAGTTGCAGCGATCATGACCATTGTCGGCTACTCATTGAACGACACAATCATTATTTTCGACCGGATCCGAGAAGAGATGCGCACAACGCGAAACAGACGTCTTCCTGAGATCGTCAATACTGCCCTTAATTCTACGTTAAGCCGAACTACGATCACGTCAGGAACCACGCTTTTAGTTCTGATAGCACTCGTAGCCTTAGGCGGTGCTTCGATCTTTAGTTTTGCACTGGTCATGACTATTGGTGTATTTTTTGGAACCCTTTCATCTTGGTATATCGCTTCGCCGCTGATGCTCTTCTTCCACGGCCGCGAAGAATCCAAAGAAAAAGGGCTCGTCCGACAAGCATAAAGAAAGATACGATCTTTCTAAAAATCAGGAGGACCTATAGACTCCAAAAAAACTATTTCGGGATAGGTTGATTGTGCCTTCAATCACTTCTAAATCGCATGAGCCTCTTTGGGTTTTTCCCGAGAAAAATCCAAGCTTGTTTCAATCTATCGTTTCGGAATTCAACATTCATCCTGTAACAGCCCAGGTTTTAATCTCCCGCGGATTCAAAACCTTAGAAGAGATCCACGAATATCTCTATGCTAAGCTCCCAAACCTCTACGATCCCGACCTTTTCCCTGATATGGACAAGGCGGTAGAGCGCATAGTTGATGCCATTCATAAGAAGCAACCGATTCTTATCTACGGAGATAATGATGTCGATGGAATGACTGCAGCTGCGCTACTCACCGATTTTTTGCGCACTGTGGGCGCTGATGTCTATTTCGATATTCCGAATCGCTCTTCAATGAAAAAAAGTCTTATTGGCGATGCTCTTCAATTTGCCCTGAAGCACAAATGCTTATTGATGATCACCGTCGATTGCGGCATTACAGCAGCCAAAGAAATCCAAGAAGTCGTCGCCCACGGAATCGACGTCATCGTCACAGACCACCATGAGCCCACTTCAAAAATCCCTCTCTGCGTAGCAACCCTGAATCCCAAGCTGATCAACAGCACATATCCCAATCGTGAACTCACAGGCGTCGGCGTCGCTTTCAAACTCGCCCATGCGATCACCAACTATTTAATCGAGAATGAAGAAATCAGCCCAACTAAAGTTGATTTAAAAAATTATCTCGATCTCGTTGCATTGGGAACGATTGCTGATATGGGCGCTCTGAAAGGGGAAAACCGCATTCTCGTCCGTTATGGCCTGAAACAAATGCGCAAAATGAAGCGGATGGGATTGGCCAAACTTTTCCAAATCAGCGAGATGCAGCAAGGCGACCTTTCTCCCGTCGACATTGCCTCAAAAGTCGCGCCGCGCCTCAATAGCCTTGGCCGAATCGCAGATCCAATAAAAGGCGTGCAGCTTCTTCTCGTACAGGGCAGCGAAGAGGCCGAAGCTTTAGCCAAGGAACTCGATTTACATAACCTTGAAAGACAAAAGATTGAACGCGCTGCTTCCGACGATATCGAAGAATTCATTTTCCAGCACCCCGATGTCCTACTCGAGAAAGCGATCATACTTTCCTCTGAAAAATGGCATCCTGGAATCATCGCTATTATATCGGCCCGCATTGCAAAACAGTATAATCGACCAACTTTAATCATCTCGATTGAACAAGGCGTTGGCAAAGGATCGATCCGGACGATCCCAGAATTTCCTCTTCTTCCGATCCTCAAAGAAAACGAAGACCTGCTCATCAACTACGGCGGCCATGACTACGCTGCTGGACTTACGATTAAAGAAGAAAATATCCCTGCCTTCAGACAGCGCTTCATCGAAGCTGCTGAGCGGGTGCTCAAAGATCAAGACGTCATTCCAAAGCTCTATCTTGATGCCAAAATCCACTTCAACGAGCTCACTTTCGATTTCATGGAATCGCTCAGTCTTTTAGAGCCATTCGGGAATGAAAATCCCCATCCCATTCTATACTGCGACGCCATGCAGATATGGCCCCCCAAAGTTGTCGGTAAATACCACCTCAAACTCTTTCTTGAACAAGGAGATCGGATGCTTGAGGGCATTGCGTTCGGCCTTGCCGACAGAAAGGAGCAAATCCGGCGCAAAAATATCATGCTCCAAATCGCTTTCACTCCCCATGTCAATCTTTTCTTAAATAAAGCCAGCATTCAGCTTCAGATCAAAGATTTCCAAGTCCTCCCGCCTAAGCCCTAGTTGTTCAGCATCCATAAAAACTTTTTTTGCAGCGCGAATCTTAAGCTGGCGCAAAAGGGTTTTAGAATGGTACAATTGCGCGATAACTAAGTGTCTAATTCTTTTAGACATAAAAGAGAAGATAGGATGGTAAGATGAAAACAAAACAACGCACTAATTATCGCTGGTTCATTGCTGGCTTGATCTTCTTTATTACTCTGATCAACTTCGTCGATCGCTCTGCAATTTCATTCGTCATTGAACCTCTTAAACAAGAATTCCATTTCACCGATACGCAATTTGGAATGATCCTATCTGCATTCGGTTTAGGATATGTCCTTCTCACAGCTTTTGGAGGATGGCTCGTCGATGTTTGGGGACCGCGCATTGTATGGCCTCTCGCTGCAATCGGATGGTCAATATGTGTAGGATGTCACGGTTTTGCTTCTGGTTTCGCGGGATTTATCACACTCCGTTTTCTTCTCGGCCTCACTGAAGGGCCCCATTTTCCTGCTGTGACACGATCGATCAGCAATTGGCTGGCGCCGCGTGAAAGAGCAAGAGCTCTCTCTTTAGGCCTCGTTGCAATTCCTTTATCATCCGTCGTTGGAGCTCCAATCACCTCTTATCTAGTTGCGGATTTCGGATGGAGAGCCATGTTTTTCATCATCAGCTCTTCAGGAATCCTTTGGGCATTTGCCTGGTATTATTTTTTCCGAGACCGCCCAGAAGAAAGCCACCGGGTCGGAGAAGAAGAAAGAAAACTGATTGCCACTCCCTCCTTACTTGCAGCAGAACAAAAAAAAGGAACTATGGATTGGCGCTTTGTCCTTTTCCATCCAGCTCTGATTGCAAATAACATTGCTTACTTCGCATTTGGATACATGCTCTTCTTCGCTACTCTCTGGCTGCCCGGATACTTTTTATCACAGCATAGCCTCAACTTAAAGAGCGTTGGATGGTATTTGACAATCCCCTGGCTTGTCGGAGCCATTTTCTTAAAAGCAGGTGGAATTATTTCCGATTATCTCTACCGGAAAACTGGCAGCAGCCGCCTCGCCCGCTCCCATTTGATTTGGAGCTCGCAGCTTCTCGCAGCGATTTGCTTTGTCATATTGAGCTATACCAACACGCTGGGCCTATCTATTCTTTTCCTTTCATTAGGCCTTGGGTTCGGACTCATGCCGCAGCCCGCATTCTTCAGCATCAATATTGATGTCGCAAAAGAGCGCGCTGGCACGGCTCAAGGGATCACATCGAGCTGCCTTTCTCTGGGAGGGATCATTGCTCCTCTAGCAACAGGCTGGCTCATTGACCTGACAGGCAATTATCAAGGCGCTTTCTTGCTTCTTGCCGGTTTAACAGGACTCTCAGTTCTTACAGTGATTTTCTTCCACCATCCCGACAGGGAATGGTCGATGGCAAAAGCATCAACCACTTAACCTAAGAGAGCTCTTTGTACTAACAAAGAGCTTTCAATTCAGATACAAACTGATGGATCAACTCAGGCTTTGTGTCCCACGTGGTCATAAAGCGGGCCGTCGATAGCTCTTCGCTCCAGGTCCAGAAAAAGATTTTTTCCTGCATTTTCTTCATCACCGCTGGGGGCATTTGGACAAAGACAGCATTGACCTCGACAGGAAAGAGAATTTTTACGTGGGGCACTTCGCGGCGGATGGTCGCTTCCAGAAGTTTGGCCATGGCATTGGAATGGCGGGCATTCTTCAGCCACAGGTCTCCCTCTAAAAGGGCAATCAATTGGGCCGACAGAAAGCGCATCTTTGAAGCAAGCTGCAATTGCTGCTTCCAAACATAGGAAAAATTTTTCGATAACCCAGGCTTTAGAAAAACAATCGCATCCGCTCCCATGAGACCGTTTTTCGTCCCGCCGAAACTAAGAATATCTACCCCGACATCTGTCGTAACGGCTTTTAAAGGCACGTTCAAAGCAGCCGCAGCATTGCTGATCCTAGCTCCGTCCACATGAAATAGAAGATGATGCTGACGGGCGAATTGGGCAATTTTCTTCATCTCATCGAGGCTGTAAAGAGTCCCCATCTCTGTAGATTGGGTGATTGAAATAGCCGCTGGCTGTATGTGATGAAGGTTGCCTTTGTATTCGATGAAAGGCTTTATCGTTTCCAGATCCAATTTCCCATGTTTAGCAGGGACGGGAATCAAACTGCATCCAGCTACTGCCTGCAAAGCTCCACATTCATCCGTCCAAATATGGGCAGTATCTGTACAAATCGCAGCCTGCCACGTTGTAAGAACCTGTTTCAGAGCGCAGATATTCGCCCCAGTTCCATTAAACACAATGAAGGTTTCAGAGGAGGCGCCGAAATGATGTTTAAAAACTTCCTGAGCTTTTTGCGTCCAGGGATCATCGCCGTAAGCCATTGCATGTCCCGCATTGGCTTTTTCAATCGCAGTGAGAATTTCTGGATGAATCCCTGAAAAATTGTCGCTAGCAAGAGTCATATAGTTCTTCATGGCACGGATGATAAATCCCTGAACAAAATTCTTCTAGGAAAATTCAGGACAAATTGATAGGATTCGCCCTTTTTTAAAAGAGGTGCTCTATGTTTAAAATCATGTTTAGTTTTTTTGTAGCTATTGGTTGTCTCCATGCAGATCCTATCCAGTTGGAAATGGAAATGATCCCCTTTGAGCATGTATCTGCTATTGTGACAGATATCGAAGGGACAACTACATCGATATCTTTTGTCCACGAAACTTTATTCCCCTACGCGAAAAAAAATGTGGGAACATATCTTTTTGCTCACTGGAATGAAGCGAATATCCAGCAGATTGTGCAAGATATAAAAGAAGCTGCAAAAATTGCTGAAGCCAACCTCGAACAGATCGCATCCACTCTCCTTTCTTGGATGGAGCAAGACAAGAAAATCACTCCACTCAAAACCTTGCAAGGCTACATGTGGGAAGAGGGCTATACTCGAGGAGATTTTAAAGGCCATCTCTATGAGGATGCCTACTTGCAAATGAAAGGATGGAAAGACCGAGGCTTGCCCCTCTATGTATATTCATCCGGTTCGGTCCGCGCGCAACAGCTCCTTTTCTCCCATTCCACTTACGGAGATATTACCCCATTCTTTTCCGGCTACTTCGATACAAAAGTTGGTGGCAAAAAAGAACTCTCATCCTATGCCTTGATCGCTCAAAAAATCGGCATCCCCTCGGAAGAGATTCTTTTTCTTTCCGACTCTCTCGATGAATTGAATGCAGCCCGTGCAGCTGGCATGCAGACGCTTTTCTTATGCCGCGATGGCGCGCTCCCTGAAGATTGCGGGCACTCTTTTGCCTTTACCTTCGACCAAATTGAGTTTCATTAGAGAACAGATATGTATAGCAAATGGATCGCTTGTCTCCTGATTTTTACATCTTCTCTAATTGCCGCGCCCCAAAAAGTGGATGTCTTTCTTGTCGGCACGGGACTCATTGGTTCGACTCTTCTCGATCAAATTGAAAAAAATCGGACCACATTTCAACAGCGGTATGGAATCGATATCGCTGTTGCCGGGATCGCCAACAGCCGCAGTATGGCGTTTAATCCAGAAGGGATATCATTAACGGATTGGCGCTCAAAGATGAACGCCCCCATGGATTGGGAAATTTTCTTGGGCAATCTCTTCGATTCGAAATCCCAGACTATTTTTGTCGATTGCACATCCTCCCAAACCATTGCCGATTCCTATTCTTCGATCGTACAAGCAGAAATCCCTATTGTAACGCCTAACAAAAAAGCCAACTCGGGATCTCTTAAAACCTTTGAAGAACTGAAAAAATTTCCCCAATTTTATTACGATGCCAACGTTGGCGCTGGGCTCCCTATTCTCAGCACCATTCAAAGCTTGCTCCGCTCGGGCGATGAAATCGTGAAAATCGAAGGAATTTTTTCGGGGACCTTGAGCTTTCTTTTCAATTCCTTTGAAGAGGGTACAGCCTTTTCGGAAATCGTCCGAAAAGCGCAAGAAAAAGGATATACGGAACCAGATCCTCGCGACGATCTGAATGGGATGGATGTTCTTCGCAAACTCCTCATCCTCGCAAGAGAAGCCGGTTTTGCAGTTGAAAAAGAAGCCATCAGCCTGCACCGTTTTCTTCCTGACGCCTGCTTCGATGTCCCCTCTGTTGAAGATTTCTATGCAAAGTTAAACGAATTCGATCCCACAATGACCCAACTCCAAATGGATGCAAGCTCAAAAGGAAAACGGCTCCGTTATATCGCTTCATTTGAAAACGGCAAAGGGACTATCGCTCTTCAGGCAGTTGGCCCAGACCACCCATTTTATTCCCTTTCAGGAAGCGATAATATTGTCTCGATCACCACGAAATATTACTCGAAAAATCCTCTTGTGATCCGGGGACCTGGCGCCGGCGCTGATGTAACGGCAGCCCGAGTGCTCGAAGGCATTGTCAGAGCCGCATCGCAAAGTCAGTGATGTTCAATCTGTTGCTCTTTCATGAAAAGAGAAACCGTTATGAAAGTAAGAATGACAAAAGCGCATAAAAGCCACATCCCATATTTATAGCCAAGGAGAAATGATTGGCTGCTATGGGATGTTTCATAAACAGTCCTAAATATCGTAACTGCAAGAGCAACCCCAACCGCAGCGCCAATATTTTGGATTGTCCAGATGACGCCAGCGGCTGTTCCTGCGAGTTGGGGAGGAACAGCGCCAATCCCTTTTGTCGTTGCAGGATTCCTTGCCAAAGACCAAGCAATACCCAGCAACAAAAAGGAAATCAATATGAGGGCAGGCGAAGTATTCGCATGGAGAAAGCTCTGCATGAAAATCCCGAGAAAATAAAGAATCAGACCTAACTGAATGAGTTTTTTTGCAGAAAACTTATCCACTAAATAACCAATGAAAGGAGAAAAGACCACGATGCAGCCTGTAATGGGAATAAGCATCAAGCCTGCAATGAAAGGAGACTCATGCCGGATATTTTGCAAATACAGAGGGGCCAAGAAAAAGATCGCCGACATGATGAAGAGATTGCAGAACAAGACGAAAGTACATGTGAAAAAGGTATGATTGGCAAATAGGTGGAACTGAATCGTTGGGTATTGCGATCGATTTTCAGAAAAATAGAAGAACAATAAACTCACACACGCAACGGCAAAATAAGATAGAGAATGAATCGACGCCCATCCCCAATCAGGCGCATTGATCAATGCATAGACGAGAGCACAGATCCCCACTGTGAGCAAGAAAACTCCTTTTAAATCGATCTTCCTCTTCGCAGAGTCATCTCGAGATTCTTTGACAAAGAGAAGATTCAAAGCGATGCAGATCAACACAAAAGGAATATTGATGTAAAAAATCCAACGCCAACTCAAGGCGCTAACAAGAAAGCCCCCTAAAACGGGACCTGCAGCCCAGCCAATTCCTGTGATGCTGCTCCAAATGCCAATCGCTTTTCCCTTTTCATTCCCGGGAAACGCATGAGTAATCAAAGCAAGCGCGCTGGGAATGACCGCAGCAGTGGAAATCCCTTGGATAACACGCCAAAAAATCAGCCAGGCTGGATTTGGGGAAAATCCCGCAAAAAGGGACGAAACTCCAAAACAGATCACTCCAAAAAGATTGATCTGCCGCCTGCCCCAGAGATCTCCAAGCCTCCCCATCAAGACAATGGTCATGCTGAGCGCCAAGGTAAAGGCGCTAATGATCCATTGCAGCTGCACGACAGATGCGCCAAGATCTTTTTGAATGACGGGAAGAGCCGTGTTGACAATCGCGAAATCAACAAATCCTAAAAAACAGCTCAAACTGCAGCTGATCAAGGTCATCCATTTATTCTGCTCGGAAGGGGTATGCATGGAACTCCTGCTATATTCAAACAATATGCTAATTGACGAAATTTGCGCAAAAAAGCGATTCTATCGACAAAAATTTTGGGTTTCCTATGATTTTTCAAATCCTATTTTTTCTTTTCTTTATCCCTCTTCTCTTTTCGGATTGCAATTCTTATCGTGTCATCGGCATTGGCAATGCAGCAGTCGATCTACTCATCTCAGTCAATGATGAGTTCCTTGAACAGCATGTTCCAGGGCCAAAAGGAGGCTCTCGACTCAGCGATTTTGAATTTGTTGACCATCTGATTGAGATCAGTCATGAAACCCCCAAAATAGTTCCAGGAGGCAGCTGCGCTAACACAATCCGCGGATTGGCAAAACTTGGAGAAAGATGCGCATTTTATGCCCCGCTCAGCTCTGATTTTTATGGGAAATTTTTTGCCAAAAGTCTCGAAGATTGCGGGATTATTGGGGTGATAAAAACTTTTCCTGACTACACTACTCCTAGAATCATTTCCATGATCAATACCTGTGGAGAAAGGACAATGCTTGCAGCATTTTCGACTCCTCCCGATGAATTTTTTCTCCAACCTGAACATTTCAAAGATGTCCAATGGACCCATTTTGAGACCTATCAGCTCTACTTTGGAGACATTGTGGAAAAAGCGATGGAGCTGGCTAAGAAAGAGGGATCTAAAATTTCTCTCGATCTATCGAGCTTTAGCGTCGTTTTAAAATACAAAGATATTTTAGACCATTTGCTTTCCGAATATGTCGATCTCGTTTTCGCAAACGAGGATGAAACATTCGCATTGACTGGATTATCTGCAGAAGAGGGGTGCCGCAAGCTCCAGGAAATTTGCCCTTTTGCAGTAGTCACCATTGGCGCAAAGGGATGCCTTGTAGGGCATGAAGGAAAAGTGATTGCTGTCCCTGCCTTTCCGGCTCAGGTAGTCGATACGACTGGAGCGGGAGACCTCTTTGCTAGCGGATTTCTCTATGGAATGCTCAATGGATTTCCGTTGGAAGAATGCGGGTGCCTCGGAAACCGCCTAGGCAGCTCCATTGTCGAGGTGGTCGGCGCCGAGCTTCCCGAAGAAAAATGGACCGAAATCTACCAATTCCTAGAACAGCCTAAACAGGCGCAGGCACTTCCTCTTTCACTTCCCGGTCAACGATTGCTGTGACGCAAATATCAGACCAGACATTCAGCGCGGTCTCAACCATGTCTAGGAATGCATAAAAGGGAAGAATCAGCCCTAAAGTCGTGATGGGAACGCCCATGGCCACTAAAAATGTGCTGCTCAAGAAAAAGCAGCCCATAGGAACGCCTGCATTTCCGATCGCCGCTAATGTGGCTAACACCACCCACATACCTAGTTCTAAAGGAGAGAATACAATCCCATGCACCCCAGAAACAAACACCACTGTTGTGAAAATAAAGGCAGCGCAGCCATTCATGTTAATGACGGTGCAAAGAGGGAGAGAAAAGTTTGCGACTTTCGATCGGATGCCGAGCTGTTTTTCTGCGCAATTCAAGGTGACAGGAAGAGTCGCGTTCGAAGACTTTGAGAAAAATGCCAATACAAGAGCTTTTGACGCTCCTTTTGCCGTAGCCGTAGGAGAAATGCCTTTGAATTTTAATAACAGAGGCAAGATCACAAAACCCTGAAGGAGATTCGCCCCTAAAACGCAGCTTAAATAGAGGATGAGGCTTTGGAAATGGGTGAAGTTTTCCCTCAGTTCTACTACGAGAAGCGAGGTAAATGCCCAAATCCCAATTGGCATGAGTGCTATGACAAATTGAGTCACTTTTAATAACATCTGAAATAGGGAAGAGAAAAAAGAACTCAATACAATCTTGTTTTCTTCAGGGAGTTTCGCACCTGCCATTCCAAAAAGGGCAGCAAGAAAGGCTAATGCGATCACATTGTTCTCTAAAAAGGCCTGGATGAAATTCGGCGGCACAATGTTTAAAAAGAAAGAAAGATATGTCCCCGACTGCGCAATTTCTGAAACAACTTCTCCGCCCGAAAGATTCCCCCGAACTGGCTGGATCAGAAGAAAAAGAGTCAGAGCAATTAACGTCGCTACGACAGTTGTCAAAACGGTATAGCTCAACACTTTTTTTCCCAAAGACCGCATCTCCTGAAACCCCTTCATTCCAAGAAGAGTGGACAGGATGGATAAAAATACAATGGGAGCTGCAAGAAGCTTGAGGATATTCGTGAAAACGGAAGCGACTGCTTGGGCCGCTTGAAAAAGAAGGTCAGACTGGACCAAAGCAGTGAGAATACCTGCTGTTAAAGCGATAAAAAGATAAAGGGTAGATTTTGTCATAACTTCGATCTTAACAGAATCACTTCAATTGATGAAGCGCTTTTAAATGCAGCAGAACCATCTTCTGCTTGGGGGAGGGGTTTGTTTCGCCTTAACGATCCGGATTCTACCATTGAGCTGAGGCTGGAGACGGACTTCTTGTGCCGGCTGAGGTTGAGTAATAGGCTTTGAATCTTTTTTTCTTCTTTCCAATTCTATTTGAACTACCTTAAGCGTCTTCAACTTTTCTAGATGACGATCGGGAGTTTTTTCAATATGGACCGAATCGAGGAATAGATAGACTCTTTCTCTATGCTGATCTTCAGTGGCTAAATGGCGATCATCTTTTAGGATTGTTTGGGTACCCAAAGTAATTTTTGACACACCATCCATTTTGGGGTCGTCTAATAAAAGTTGATAAACCTCGGTAGCTCTTTCTTCATCGGAAAATTTGACGCCGTTTAATACTGATAAGAATTGATCTTCCCGAATTTCATTCAGTTGAGAAGGGTCCCTATAGAAAATCTCAATGACCTTAGGCCATTTCTCATCTTGAATCAACGATTTAAGAGTTTCTTTTTGTTCTTTCTCACAACCGCTTTCTCTGATTGAAATGAGAGATAAAGAAATAGAGGGAGTGATTGTTCTAGTAGGCGTTTCAACCCTTGATTCAGGAACTGTCATATCACATTTTGTTTTGTTTAATTGTTATAAACAATAACAAATAGTTATTATTACAGTCAACCAAAATAAAATATTAAAAAACACATATTTATTTATATAAATATCCGGTCTTTCAAGTCTTATTTTGGGCCTTGATCATTTTTATTTTCCTCTTCATCATACAACGTTAGAGTTCGAAAAAAGAGTGTACAGCTATGATCCTCGATTCTCTTGCCCATGCAGAACGGTACTATTCCTTGCACCCCGCTTTCCGGAAAGCGTTTGAGTATCTTCGTAAAGGTAATTTTACTCCTGGCCGCCACGAACTTGAAAAAACGCACCTTTTAGCGATTGGCGATGATACAAACGGCAAAGGACATGAAAAAGCGCGCCTCGAAGCCCATAAGCGCTATATCGACATTCAATACGCTCTTGATGGGAATGATGAAATCGGCTGGCGTCCTACCCACAACTGCCATGGAATTGCCGAAGCTTATAACGAAGAAAAAGACATCGTGTTTTATACTGAAAAACCTTGGGTCTGGCTCCCTGTGCCAAAAGGCTATTTTGCGATTTTCTTTCCTGAAGACGCTCATGCCCCTCTGGCTGGAAATGGCCCCATCCAAAAAATCGTCATGAAAGTCGCAACAAAGTAGATGCTCCTCCTAACATGGATGTTTATGTTTACAATGAATTTATTTAGCGAAGAGCTCGAAAGCCGGCTGAGAGAAGTCAAACTCCTTGTTCTGGATGTTGATGGGACCCTCACGGATGGCGGCATGTATTACTCTGCCGAGGGAGATGTCTTAAAACGATTTTATGTACAAGATGGAATGGGGATTACCCTTCTGCAACGCTCCGGCATCCAAATCGCTTTGATGACCTCGGAAAATTCCCCCATCGTAAAAGCTCGGGCGCAAAAACTCAAAATCAGCCAAGTCATTCTCAATTGCAAATCGAAAAAACCCGCTCTGGAAAATCTTTCCGAAACTCTCCAAATTCCTCTGCGTCAGATCGCCTTCATGGGCGATGACGTAAATGACGAGGCTCCTATGTCCATTTCGGGCATCTCGGCCTGTCCTTCAGATGCAGTGCCGATCATCCTCGATACCGCTGATTATATCTGTAAGCATGCTGGAGGCCATGGCGCTGTCCGCGAGTTCGCAGAGATGATTTTGGCTGCTCAGGAAAAGCCCAACCGTCTCCCTGAAGTCTGGGAAGAAGTCGCAGCAAAATAAGTTTTTCCCTTCCCTTCTGCAAGCAAAAATTTGACGAAGAAATCATCCATTAGTTAAAAGGGGTTTGATCTATGGAGTCTCTAGATGAAATCGTTTCCCTTATTTCTATTTGTCGCTGCAGCAAGCAGTCTATATAGTTTACCGAGCGGAATGCAGGTCATTGCTGGAAGTGCAGAAATCGGAGCCTCTGAAACAAATAAACTAACAATCCAAAGCGGCGATCATACAATTTTGCAATGGGATCATTTTTCGATCGGAAAAAATGAGATCGCCCAGTTTTTGCAATTAGGAGAGAATTCAGCTCTTCTCAATCGCGTCATGGGAGGTTCCGTCAGCGAAATTCTGGGGCTGATGGAATCGAATGGAAAACTCTATCTGATCAATCCAAATGGGGTGTTGATTGGTCCTGACGCCCGCATCGAATCGGCCGGATTTCTCGCATCAACGCTCGATGTTTTGAATGAAGAGTTTCTAGCAAAACAAGAACTTCTTTTCACAGGTGATTCGAAGGGGGCTATTTTAAACTTAGGAACAATCTCCTGTCCCCGTGGCGATGTGGCTCTCTTTGCACGATTCGTCAAGAATGAAGGAAACATTCAGGCAAAAGAGGGATCTGCTCTACTGGCTACTGCGCCAGAAATTCTCTTGAAGCCTGAAGGAAAACAGCGCATCTACATCCGCCCTGATCTGGTAGAAAGCGAATCGAGAGAAGAAGGTGTTTTTCCATTGGATAGTACAGGAACCATCGAAGCCCTTTCAGTGGAACTGCAAAGTGGGGCCAGTCCCTATCTGCAAGCGATCCGCGGAGCGGGATCGATCAAAGGCGTCGGAACGGTTGAAGAAAACGGGATCGTCTATTTAGTCGCCCAGCAAGGATATACAGAGATGTCCGGTTCAATCGCAGCCAAACGGGGAGAAAAGGGCGGCGAGGTTCGGATTTTAGGAGATAAAGTCACTGTTCTCGAAGGATCTAAAATCGATGCTACCGGAGAGGCAGGAGGAGGAACAGTTCTCATTGGGGGCTCTTTCCAAGGAAAAGATTCCGATGTTAAGGCAGCTAAAGTGACGATGGTTGGAGAACGGGTCGAGATCGCTGTGGATGCACTCTCTTCTGGAAATGGAGGGCAAGTCGTCCTGTGGAGCAAAAATGCAACAGCTTTCTTCGGTTCCATCACAGCTCAAGGAGGGCCATTTGGCGGAGATGGAGGGAATGTAGAAGTTTCAGGGCCTAATCTTTTTTATCGAGGAAAATCCTCTACGCTAGCAGCGCTCGGGAAAACCGGAACTCTTCTTCTAGACCCGAATACAATCACCATTTCCACAACGAATCCTTCGAATCCTGCCTTCAATGATTCCCAATATTATGATGGGGTCGGCACTGCGGCAGCGAATATATTCAATACAGAACTTGAAGGGAATTTGGCCGTCAGTAATGTGGTGATTCAAACCAGCGATACAACGGGAGGCGGCACCGGAGATATTATAGTCACAGCCGATGTCATCTGGAATGCACCTACTCAGCTCACGATGCTAGCTTCCAATCAACTTCTCATAAATACCCCAGGGGTGACCATTTCCAATACTTTTGTTGGAGGCACTGGCACTTTTACAGCCATGAATTTTATGGCAAACCAGCAAAACCTTCTTGCCAATGGTGCAGGAATTCTGATTCAAGACTGCATTGTTTCCTCCAGCCAGGGAGATATTTTCTTGACCGGTACAGGAGGAAATAACGTAGGAAACAATATTGGAGTGGATATTTTGGCCTTAACGATGGCAACCCAAGTAACTGTTGGAGGAGCTGGCTCTATTTTCATCAATGGGAGAGCGACTTCCGATGTGACAGGAGCTGTTTCGAGTAACTTTGGAGTATATATTCATGGTATGTCTCCCAATATAGGCCTTGTCTCTGCTAACTCAGGGAATATTGTGGTCACCGGGACAGCTGAGAATAGTTCTGCATTGATGATCACCGACAATATCGGAGTATTCATCGATACAGCCGGTCAGGTTCGATCTATTGGTTTGCATACTACAAGCCAGATTGTGATCGAAGGAATTGGAGGACCGGGGACAGGGAGTGGGAATGACGGAATTCGCGTTTCAGGTACGGATGCTTTAGTGAGCACGGAAGTAGGCAATATTTCTCTGATTGGAACAGGTAATGGTACCGGAATTACGACGAATGGAATTCTTATTTCTAACACTGCAGCGGTTACCTCAGTTGAAGATCTAGATACAGGGACTACGATTTCATTACTTGGGAATGTTCAGGGACGGTGCAACGGATCTGGTATTCGGATCGAAGATGCATCGGTCTCTTCGGTTTCATCGAGTATTCTAATGAGTGGTACGGGAGGATTTGTAGGCGCAAATAATGTGGGTGTCGAGGTTTTTGCGAATACGATTGCAACTTCTGTGAGTGCTTTCAATGGCTCGGTCACAATCAACGGAAAAGCGACTCCCGATTTTACTATGGCTACTTCTGGAAATTCAGGGGTTCGGATCCATGGCAACGTGGTTGCCGGCGTCCCTGTGCTTGTGACTGTGCAATCAGGGTTTGACAATATCGCGATTATTGGAGATTGCCAGGCAATCACTGCGATGGCTATGACGACAAGTAATGTCGGAGTACTGATCGACACGAATGGTTTGGTCTCATCTTTTAGCCCGATTCCAACCAACATTATTTCAATCCAGGGAACTGGAGGTCCTGGTTCAGGAGGACAAAATAATGGCATTCAAATTTCTAGCGATTCGTCTGTGAGTACGGATTTGGGAAATATCTCTTTAGTAGGACTAGGAAATGGAACTGGCAGCAACAACTATGGAATCTTCATCGCGAATGATTCCACTGTCGTATCATTAAATATGGGAGCTACAGGATCGGTTCTTTCTTTAGAAGGAATCGGCTCAAATGGCATCAATGGCGCAACTCCGACTGATTTCAATTGCGGAGTCAGCATCCAAAATGCCCTTAACGGCGTTACAAGCGTGGATTCGAATATATCGATCGTCGGTACAGGAGGAGCTAACGCCACGGGAACTGATAATCATGGAATTTATATTGGCAATATTCCTACCTTAACTCTCCCTTCTTCGATCACGGCTACAGGAGTTGCCAATATCTCTTTGACTGGTTTTGGGGGAGGAGGCAGTTCCAATTGCGCAGGAGTGACGATTCAAGATGTAGATGCGTCTGTAACCCCAAGTTCTGTCGAAAGCGCGAATGGAAACATTGCAATTTTTGGGAAAGCGATAGGAAACAGCAGTTCAGGAGTCTCCCTGAGCGCAACTGGACTCGTTACCTCTCTCGGTGATATAGAAATCTCAGGATTTGCCTATGGAGGAGGAAATTTCAGTCATGGAATTTCTGTGGTAAATTCTGCCATTATTTCAACAACTCCACTCTTAGGAAGAGGGTTAACTACCCTCTCTGGCCGATCTAGTCCTGCCGGCGGTAATTCAAATGTGGGAGTGTTTTTTAGTTTATCCATTCCGAATGTAGTTACAGTAAATGGCTTATTGCAAACTTTTGGAAGTCATGTAGTGATCAATGGAATTAGCCCTGGAGCGCGGGCAGGAATAAACGACAATATCGGGATACAAATTATAAATACAAGCCCCGCTTCTCTGATTATTGGAATCCCCACAGGGAGTACAGGATTTGCATCGATGACATTATTTGGAGAAGGAGGCATTGGATTTTCAAGAAACCATGGAGTTTCCATCTCTGGAAATGCGGGGGCTCAAACACTGATTCAACTCGATCATGGAGATCTTTCCATTACCGGGTTTGGAGGAGGTGGCGTATTGGGAAATTCAAATGGGATTCAGATAGCATCCAATTCGAGTATAACGTCCAACACAGGAAACCAGACTTTTTATGGCGAAGGATCTTCTTTGGCAGCTGGGTCTTCAAATATGGGCATCCTTATTTCTGATTCCAGTATAAATTCTGTTTCTGCAGGGAAAGGAATTCTGTCCCTCACTGGAATTGGCAGCGAAGTGGGAGTAGATTCAAATATAGGAATCCAACTGACTGGAGCTACAACATTCTCCTCCATCCAATCTTTGGAACATGATATCTACGTTACAGCTACAGGCGGCGGAACTGGGGACAATAATACAGGTCTTTTAATGGATACAGGATCTGAGATCCGTTCTACGGGAATGGCCAGTACAGCCGCAGCGATTTATGTCGAAGGGACCGGCGGCACCGCAACGAATTCTAATATTGGCGTTCTGCTTGTCGATTCTCCCGCCCTTACTGGCATCCGATCGAACTTTGGCGATATTTCCATCATTGGGATCGGAAATGGAAGTGGAACCGACAACTATGGAATTCAATTGACTGGGCAATCCACTATAGCGGCATTTGGCGCAGCTCCTAGCTCGAATCGTATTTTCATCAATGGGAAAGGAAGTGTTTTTGGAACGGCTTTAAACCGAGGAGTTTATCAATTAGGTGTAGGCGCTGGTGTGCCATCGATTACTTCTGTCCAACAGCCTATAACTATCGTAGCAGAATCGGGTCTTGGAACAAACGAAGCGTATACAGTCGATCATGGTTCGATCTTCATCGGCACTGATGCAACCCTCAATATTAAGACTCTTAGCTTCGATGCCAACGGAGGAGATCTTTTTTTACAAAACGTTTCCAATGTTAGAGCTACAAGCCCGGGAACATCTCACATGGAAGCCATTGTAGCTCGAGATTTTCAAATGATCGACGGTGGAGGGATGATCGCAAATTCTCTCAATATCGAAGTGGGAAGAGATATCATTATCAATGGAGGAGGGGGAACAGGAGCTTCCGTTGGAGTATGTGGACTGCAGACAGCGATCACCAATGGATCGGCAAATCCACTCACTCTTGAAGTAGATGCAGGCAGAGACATTACAATGACAGGAGGTCCTGCGATGGGCCAGGGGGCCATTTTTTTTAATCTGAATGGAGATTCTATTATCAATGTGGGAGGAAATCTGTCTCTTCAAGCTGGCGCAGGAACGAATGCTTTTGCTCAAATCGGAGGCTTTTTCGGCACGGGAAACCTTTTATTTCCTCTGATCGGCGGCGATGTGACGATCGTTGGGGATGCATGGGCCTCGATCGGCTACGGCAACCCAATTGCTAGTTTTAGTGGAGCAAATATTACAGGCAATATTACGTTTCAGCAAATCAATGGAAATGTCGTTCTCCGTGGAGGACCAGTAGCAGGGGGATTTGCCCAAATCGGCCATATCAATCCTCCGGCGGGACCAGCTTTTGCCATTGGAGGGAATATTTTCATCAACGCTCTCGGAAGTATCATTTTTAACGATGTAAACGCTGTAGCGGGAACTTTTGCACAAATTGGACATGGTCCTTTAGTAGGTGTTGGAACCTTCACAGCCGCTGCCGCTGTACAAGTCTTCGCAGGAAATACGATCAACATGGCCGGTATCGCAGGTAGTCAGGCAATCATTACAAACCTAAGCACGAACCCCAGCGCTACCTTTCCTCACAGCGGGAGCATCACCTTAGTGGCCGACAACAATAATCCTCTGAATCCCTATGTCGGAGGAACTAGCTTCTCCATGAACAGCACATCGACGATTTCAAACAACATGGCGGCAAGCGGCGGGCAAGTGAGACTCTATACATCCTTGCAAGACACTACAGCGGCCGGAATCCCTGCAGGACAGATGATCAACGGCGCTGCATATTCTCCAACTCCTCCCGGAACAAATTCGACGCAGGAACTTTTCAATCTTTATTATGGCGCAGGGCAATACAATGTTTCTCAATTCGTCATCTATTATAAATTGCCGATCGTGATCAATCCCGTTTGTCCTGTCTGCCCCATTTGCCCTATCTGTCCTGTCTGTCCTGTCTGTCCTAAATGTCCTTCAGGAGGAAATTGTCCCTCTACGACAGTCATTTTCTTCCCGCAACTTTATATTATCGCTGTTGCAACAGCTCAGCTCACAGATCTTCTCCCTGTTCTTGCCGCAGCAGACCATCATGGACAGGTTTGTATTCAGTCTGCGAAGAGTGATAATCCTGGTCAATTGGAGTGTTCTCCAGGATTCAGCCGATTTGAATCATTTGTTTTTGAAAACACAGTGGATCGAATTCTCCCACTACCCAAGGATTAACTCTTGCTGATTTTGAAATTTCTTCTTAGTCTAGAAAACATGAACCGTTTTTTATTTCTTGTTTTTGTTTCTGCAGCTATTTCTCTGATATCCCAAGAAATCGAGGAAATCGAAGAACCCATATTCTCTGAAGAGATCTGCGAATCTCCTAGAATTTCCTATTTACAAGGGATCCTTCTTATCGATAGATCGGTAAAATCCTCGAATGAAGAAAAGATGATCAATCAAATTGAAGGACTTCGATCTGTCGGAGTCGAGGTGCCAGGCGGGACAATCAAATTAAAAAATCACCTTTCAGATTTTTATGGCCGTCCATTGTACGAAAGAGACATTCTTGATTTAGTCGAAGCCGTTTCTGGTTATTATCGGGACCATTTGCGTCCCTTCATAGTGATAGAAATCCCCAAACAGATTCCTTCCTGTGTTCTAGAGTTAGTTGTTATTGAGAGCCATCTAGGAAAGGTCTGCATTGAAGGGAATAGAACCAAAAATTTCGATCGAGTAATGAGCCGCATAGAATTGGGTACGGGAGATTATGTCGATGAACGCATTCTCTTGCGCGATATGCAATTCATCAACAGGAATCCTTTCCGCCGTATCGATTATTTGTTTTCTCCAGGAGAAAAAGCTTACACAACCGATCTTCTCATCCAAATGGAAGAAAGACGTCCTCTTCGCATTTATGTAGGAGGAGATAACACAGGTGTATCAACAACAGGCCAGCAACGATGGTTCACAGGTTTTAATTTAAATATTACAAGCTGGGCAGATCAAAATATCTCTTTTCAATATACAACATCGAACGACTTTCACGAATTTCAGGCCTATACCGCTCAATATTTAGTGATGCTTCCATGGCATCACCTTCTCAATTTCTATGGAGGATATTCGAGCGTTCATGTTGGTTTTACTTTTCCAGGCATGACAAACCATGGAGAGAGCTTCCAAGCGAGCGGACGCTATATCTATCTTCTCAATCCCACGCTGGCCTTGAATCATGAAATTTCTTTCGGATTCGATGTTAAACAAACCAATAATGCATTCATCTTCGGCGAATTGATTGCGGCAAAACAGCCCGTAAATTTGTTTCAGCTCGCAGGAAAATACGCAGGGAATTTCGAAGGAAAACGATATCGGATCGACTACGACTTTGAAATGTATTGGTCTCCTGGCGAATGGCTACCCCACCAAACGAATGAAGATTATCAAACTTTACGGCCAGGCGCTAAGAACCATTGGGTCTATGCGCGAGGAGCTTTAACCTATAACCTAAAACTGAGCGAATGTTGGTTTTTCTTCATGCTTAGAGGACAATTTACCGGAGAAAATCTTCTTCCTAGCGAACAGCTGGGAATCGGCGGCTATGATACAGTCCGCGGATACAAGGAAAGACAATTGAATAAAGATAAAGGTGCGATCGCCAATATTGAAATCCGAACTCCAGGGAAAAAAGTTTTTTTCCAAAAATCGAATTGCTCTCAATACCAGGACGCCCTTCAATTTATCGCTTTTTTTGACGCAGGATATGGAAGCAACCATGTTCCTCTTCCTGGCGAACCTAGAGGGGAATATTTACTGGGCGCAGGGCCTGGAGTCCGTTACACGGTGAATGACAGGCTTACAGGAAGGCTCGATTGGGGCGTCAAACTCCACAATAGGGAATCTTACGGCGGCGGATGGAGTATGTTCCACTTCTCTCTCATCGCTAGTTATTAACCAGAACTGTAATCAGGTGACAAATAATTGCTGCGGCTTTGCCATATCGATCCTACTCGCCCCCACCCCAAAGAAGATGCTTCTTCGGGGACCCCGGCGCCTTGCTTTTCAAGCAATGGTCGTCGCTCGTGCGGAGCGCTGTCCTATCGGACAGCTTCGATCTGGCTTTGCCTCGCTTAATCATTTGTTGCCACCTGTATACCGCCCTGGTTAATACTAATTTCGTAAAAGTGACTTCTTCGTCTATGCTTCATAAGCAATATGATAAAAAAACTCCTTTATTTGATTTGTTTAGTAGCCCTTTGCGCAGGTGCTGGAAAAGGACTTTATTGGGCTACAAAGGGATTTACTTACCGCCGTATTCAAGGGCCTGTCCATAGACAGCTCGAAATCTGGA
>CAZXVU010000014.1:26302-29840 GCA_964644465.1 uncultured bacterium | reverse complement strand
GTCTCCATCTACGAAGAAGTCGTCTCCATATACATGGTATCCCTTATCGCGAAGAGGTGTTTGGGCAGGAGGTTTTGTTGGATTGGCGCTGCGTTCAGCTTCAGCTTTCTTACGGACGCCTGAAAGCATAGAATCTAAAGTGGGGGAAACTCTTTCCGTAGTGGGATGTTCAGGAAGTTGTGCGAGTCTTAATCTGTTAGGACCATCGACATAAAGTTCCTGTTGCCACTCGGAACGACTCCATCCGGACATGGGTCTTTGAAATCTTTCAGGAGAGGCTGGTGAAACTGGACGTCTATCCTTTTGGCCTGCTCCATCATTGTCATTGAGATGAGAGAGATCTGGAAGAGCATCTCTTGAAGTATCTTTTGAGGAGCTTGGAAGTTTAGGGGCTGCAGGTAAAGAGGCAGCATTTGCTTTTGCTTGTAAATCTCTGTCTGCTTCTGGAAGAAGGGAAGCGAGCACATCACGATGCGTAGGAGAGCTTCCGCGAGGGGATGGTGTTGTTGATTCTCTGAGTCCTTTTGTCCGTTCTCTAATTTGAGCTAGTGCTTCGGCTGTAGGAAGAACACTTGATGCTGCACTTGCGACTTTTGTCGATGAGTGAGGAGAAGACGCTGAAGCCTTTGGGGATACTGGGCCTCTCGTTCGATGAAACGTTGGTTGTCTGAAGGATCGACCTGCAACGTCAGAAACGGAGGATGCAGTTGGTAATAGTGGCGATTCCGGTAAATCAAGCGAAGGGGGGCCGGCCGTTGGTCCTGTTCTAGGTTTGCTTGTTGATCCTCTTACAGACATAATACCCCTTTTTACATAATTATCTTTAATTAATTATAAGCTATATTTGGATAAAATTCAATTAATTATTGGAATTTACAAGTTAGTTAAGTTGTTGTTTAATTTGCTGGTTATTAGTATGTTGCATTTGACTATTGGCGGGATTTTCCAAAAAGAGCTATATAATTAGACGTGAGTTAAGGGGAACCCATGAGAAATGTCCCAATCCAGCAAATTGCCCGCCATTTGGGGATAATTTGCGAGAGTGATGCGCAAGTGACTGGCTATCAAATTGATAGTAGAAAGATCGGGCCGGGAGAGCTCTTTTTTGCCATAAAAGGGGAAAAAGTCGATGGACATGCTTTTTTGGCAGAGGTGAAAGAAAGGGGAGCGCTTGGGGCTGTCGTCTCAAAAGGGTATTGCGGACCTGATTTTGGACTCGTTCTCCTGCCGTTAGAAGACGTAGTTGGGGGATTGCAGGAACTGGCCAGACATTTTGCGAGCGAAAAAAAAGCGCAGATTGTGGGCATCACTGGCTCTCTTGGTAAAACGACAACCAAGGAATTTATCGCCACTTTGCTGAGCGGTAAATATCGGGTAGGGAAGACGGAAGGTAGTTATAATACGAAACTCACCTATCCGATCACGATCTTGAATATGCAGGGCGATGAAGAAGTGCTGGTCCTAGAAATGGGCATGACAGAGCCAGGGGACATCACTCGGCTGCTCACAATTGCAGCGCCCGATATCGCAATCGTTACAAAAATATCCGTATCTCACATCCAATTTTTCCCGGATGGAATCGCACAAATTGCCAAAGAAAAAGCGCAGATCTTCAACCATCCCCGAACTAAGACCGCGGTTTTTTATCACGGGCTGACAGAATTCCCCGAGGTGATCGAGGGGATCCAAAAACAGAGGGTGAGCTTTTCTTTAGAAGATCGGAGCGCCGATTATTTTCTCTCTTTTGCAGAGGGAAAATATCTAATCGATGAGAGAGGCGTCCGAGCCTATCAGTTCGATCTGCCCTTCAAACAAACGCATATCCTGCATAACTTCCTCGGTGCTGTTGCGGTCGCCCGGATGATGAAACTTGAGTGGGATGAAATCAACCAGCAGATCGGAAAATTGCAATTGCCAAAAATGCGTTTCGAGCAATTCGAGAAAGAGGGGATCTCTTTTGTCAACGATGCTTACAATGCCAATCCCGATTCAATGAGGGCTGCCCTGTCTAATTTCCCGGAGCCGAAAGAAGGGGGAAAGAAGATTGCAGTATTGGGCACAATGGTTGAGCTAGGGTATTTAAGTGAAAATGCGCACCGCGAAGTGGGCCGTTTTGCCCAAAAATATGCGGACCATTTACTCGCTATAGGGCCTGAGGCGGTTCAGATTTGCGAAGGATTTCAGGAAGTGAGAAAACCGGCAGAGCATTTCCCCGATCACCAAAGTTTGGCGAGCAGGCTGAAAGAGCTGATGAGTCCTGGCGATGTCGTTCTTGTGAAAGCGTCGCGCCGGATGCAGATGGAAAAACTCTTTGAGTTATTGGGGCGCTAATGCTTTTGTTATTGCTCGAATGGCTCCGCGATTATTTCGCTTGGAAAATCCCTGCTGCCTTTACCTATTCTTCCACGCGGATGATCTTAGCGGCGGCGACAGCCCTTTTGCTGACGATTTTTCTCGGGCCCAGATTCATCAAAAAGCTCTATGAGTTGAAGATCGGACAAGAGATCCGCAGCGTCCAAGAATGTCCTTTGCTCGCTGAATTGCATGGAAAAAAGAAAGACACCCCTACAATGGGCGGGATCTTGATCTTGTTTTCAATGGCGATAGCACTCTTCCTTTGGATGGACCTTCGCAATGTTTTCACTCTGATTCTCCTTCTAACAACTGTTGTTCTGGGATTCTTGGGAGCAGCCGATGACTATTTGAAATTGCGCTATAAAAATAGCAAAGGGCTGAAAGCCCGCAAGAAAATGGCCATTCAGCTTCTCTTTTCATCTCTCATCGCTCTCTACCTTCTAGTCCCCGGTATTACCAATGCCATTGCAATGGGAAAGTTTTTCCGTCCGCCTACTGCAAAAGAACAGATTATGGAACCTCGAGGAGAGGGACTGCGGCCGGCTATAAGAACAACAACGCTGAGTACTCAAGAATACATCACTCGATTCTACATCCCCTTTTTTAAAGACCCAGTCTTCATCTTCCAAGGAGCCTGGATGGTTCTCTCTTTCCTACTCATCTTGATCGTGATTACTGGTTCTTCCAATGCAGTCAATCTTACAGATGGCCTCGACGGTCTTGCATCCGGCTGTCTTGTGATGGTCTCATTAGTCCTAGCTCTCTTTGCCTTTTTATCAAACCACATCGATTTAGCCCGCTATTTGAATATTTTATATATTGAGGGTAGCGGAGAGATTGCGATTTATCTTTTTGCCTTAGCTGGAGCAGCCCTCGGTTTTCTTTGGTACAACGGGTATCCGGCGCAGGTTTTTATGGGAGACACAGGATCGCTGGCTCTGGGCGGGATTGTAGGGGTCTCGGCGGTCCTTCTTCGGAGAGAATTGATTCTAGCTATTGCTGGGGCGATCTTTGTTGCGGAGGCGCTTTCTGTGATTCTGCAGGTGCTCAGTTATCGTTACCGGAATAAAAAGAGGATTTTCCTTTGTGCGCCGCTGCATCACCATTTTGAATACAAGGGATGGCCTGAGACAAAAGTGGTGATTCGATTCTGGATCATTAGCCTCCTCTTTGCCATAATCTC
>CAZXVU010000014.1:0-26202 GCA_964644465.1 uncultured bacterium | reverse complement strand
GCTTTCTTGCTCAAACAAGGACATCGCATCGTCGCTGTGGACAAAAAGGCTTCCCAGCTCCAAGCAGATATTGAACTACATCCCGACTCTCCCGATTTTCCCGTCGAAGAGTTCTCTCAAGTTATCCTCTCTCCCGGCGTCCCCCCCGACCATCCTCTTGTTCAAAAAGCGCGTATGTTGGGGATCGAAGTCATCGGCGAGATCGAGCTCGCTTTCCGCCACCTCAAAAATAGATGCATAGGAATTACTGGATCGAATGGTAAAACAACTACCGTCCTGTTGATTGCCCATATCTTGAACGCGGCTGGCAAGAAAGCTAGGGCTTTGGGCAATGTAGGAGACAGCCTTGCTGGGTATTTGCTCCATCCAGATCCTGAGGAAATTTTAGTGGTCGAATTGAGCTCTTTTCAATTAGAAACTCTCAATTCTCAATGTTTGGAAGTCGCTGGGATCTTGAATATCACCCCAAATCATTTGGACCGGCATCCTTCAATGGACTCTTATGCCGCGGCAAAATTGCGGATCCAAAATTGTCTGAAACTGGGGGGTAAGCTTTTTCTCTCGAAACAAGTTTATGCTGATTACCATTCTCAGATCTCGTGTAAATGGGAGATCTTTGATGAAACTATTGCGCAGATTTCCGAGGAAAGATATATAAAATTGGGTGCGCCCGAGTGGAAAAACGTCCAAGCTGCAATTCCTTTTTGCGCTCATTTTGGAGTCGCAGGCGAGGAATTTTGGAGAGGCTTGGAAACGTTCCGAAAACCGGTCCATCGGATCGAATGGGTAGCCGATATTGATGGAGTGTCGTATTATAATGACAGCAAATCGTCGAACATTCATTCGGTGATGCATGCAATTGGACTTTTCAGAGGACCGATTCTTCTTTTGGCGGGGGGAGTGCATAAAGGCGCTTCCTACAGACCTTGGATTGATTGTTTTCGGGGAAAGGTCCGAAAGATTATCGCTTTCGGCGAATCTGCAGGCATCATGGAAAAGGAATTGGAAGCCGATTTTCCTTTCCTGAAAGTAGAGACGCTACAGGAAGCTGTAGAGTGCGCCAAAGCTGAGGCAAAAGAGAAGGAGACCGTTCTTCTTTCTCCAGGATGTTCGAGCTATGACCAGTTCCGCAATTTCGAGCACCGGGGCGATGAATTTAAGAAGTTGGTGAATGGGGGAATACAAAGATGAATCGCAAAAACACAATTTTGATCGCGGTAATGATCAATGTCGGCCTTTTGGCCGTGCTGATGATCGCCGCTCTCACTAGCCAAGAGGAGACAATTTCCCCTTCAGTTTTGATGGGAGACGCTCCTTCTACGCTGCCAAAAATGGATGACAATCCTCTCTTCGGAAGCGCAGTTGATCTAGCTTTGAGACAGCCCATGCAAACGCAGCCGGAAGCTCCGGTTCAAATTCCTCTGCCAGAGTTCGTAAAACCTGCGGAACCTCTTGCACAGCTGCCTATTGTTGCGCCAGCTGAAGAATCTTTAGTCCACAAACTTCCTCCTCTTGTCCCTGAAACTGTCGCAAAACCTGCGATCGCGATCCCCGCACCCACTGCAATGGCAGTCCGCAAGGACTCCCCCTTTGCTGAATTGACGGTCAAGAAAGGAGACAATTTAGAAAAAATCGCGAAGGCTCATCATACTTCTGTCGATGAGATCATCAAGATCAATCAGCTTCCCAGCAGTTTTCTCAGAATTGGCCAAGTATTGAAAATCCCTGCGGAAAAATCGCTCGCTTCAGTGCCAAAAACCAAATCCGTTTCCGAGAAGAAATCGGAAGGTGGGCCTGAATACTACACTGTCAAAGTAGGCGATAATCCTTGGACGATTTCTATGAAACACCACATGAAAGTGGAAGAACTTTTAAAATTAAACGGGCTTAACGAGGAACAGGCACGGAAGCTCAAACCCGGCAACCGTCTCCGGACGAGATAGCGAGGAATTTCCGTGGCACGCGCTCCGCTTTGGTTGATCATTTCGGTGGCGCTCCTTTTTTCGATCGGCCTCCTGATGGTCTTCAATACGACTTCGGCTGAAATCATCGACCGTTCTCTCGAAACAAACACCCACGCAGCCCTCTTCAAACAGATTGTCTACGGATGCGTCGGGATTTTTTGCGGAATGATCGCATATCGATGCGGATATGAATGGCTGATCCGCTGGAGCGTTCCCTTACTCATTACGGCAAGCATTTTACTCGCTCTTCTTTTTGTGCCTGGAATCGGAACGACGATCAATGGCGCGCGAAGATGGCTCATCGTCTTTGGATATTCTTTCCAGCCCTCGGAGTGCGTTAAAATTTTAGTTCCCGCTGTCTACATCAGGTGGTATTTGAAACAAGAAAAACCGATCGCCCTCATCCCCTTTTTAAAAATCTTGGGTTGGCTTTCGATTCCAATAGCGCTCATTCTGATGGAGCCAGATAACGGGACGACCGCTCTGATTCTCCTTCTTCTCGTCGTTTTGTTTTTTTTAACAAGAATCAGACTTCTCTATTGGGCTCTCCCTCTTTGTCTATTGGTCGGACTGGGAGCCGCAGCCGCCTCCCAAATGCCGCATGCCCGGAGCCGCATTGAAATCTATTTTCATCCCGAACTAGACCTTAGAGGAAAGGGGCATCAGCCTCACCAATCGAAGATTGCAGCTGGATCGGGCAAGATTTTAGGTCGTGGATTTGGAGAAAGCCTGCAAAAGTTGAACTATCTGCCGGAAGCCCGCAGCGATTATATCGCCGCCATCTACGCTGAAGAGACAGGGTTTGTGGGAATATTAGCCCTCATCGCTCTTTATATGACGTTCTCCTACGCGGGGTTTGCCATTGCGATCCGATCGCACGACCGGGCCGCATTTTTCTTGTGCGCCATTTTGACGTTTCTGATTTCTATCCAGGCTTTTTTGAATTTGGGCATTGTCTCAGGCCTTCTGCCGAGCAAAGGGATGACTCTTCCCTTTTTCTCGCAGGGAGGGACTTCTCTGATGGTGAATATAGCGATTCTGTTTATCCTCTTGGATATTTCCCGCAAATCGAAAGAAACGGTGGGCTATGAATCTTAAAGTATTGATTGCAGCGGGGGGAACGGGAGGCCATTTGTTTCCTGCCCAGCAATTGAGCGAATGGCTCCTGAAAGAGGGAGATGTGGAACTGTTTTTCGCAGGCTACAAACTCCAAAATAGCCCCTTTTTCGCAAAAGAGAAAATCCCGTTTCAAGAAATTGCCTCTGCGCCTTTGAAAAAGATTCTTCCCTTTTTAAAAGCTGCATGGCGAGGGTTTTGGCAGAGTATTCAACTCATTCGTCGCTATAAGCCCGATGTCGTTGTCGGCTTCGGCAGCTATCACAGTTTTCCCGTTCTCTTAGCAGCAGCTGTTCTCAGAAAAAAAATCGTCCTTTTCGAGGCGAATTGCATTTTGGGCAAAGTCAACCGGCTGTTCTTGCCTGTTGCAGAAAAAATCGGCATCCAATTTCCATTGCCGAAAAGGAATGAAAAGCAAGTTGCCGTTCCGTATCTTCCTTGGATCTCAAAAAAAGCTAAGGCGGTTTCTCGAGAAGAGGCGCGCAAAGCCTATCGATTGGACGAAAATTTGCTGACCATACTCGTCTTCGGAGGATCGCAGGGAGCTGTATTCCTCAATCAGGAATTTCCTCTGGCGGCCAAAATTTTGAAGAAGAAAGGGATTTTGTTCCAAGTGATCCATTTGACCGGAAAAGAGGGCACTGCAAATTACGATCAAATTCCAGCAGTGGTTAAGACCTTTGAGGAGGACATGCCTCTGGCGTATGCTGCTTCAGACCTCGTCGTTTGCAGATCTGGAGCGGGAACTATCGCTGAATTGATCCGCTTTCAAAAACCGGCACTTCTCATTCCATATCCCTTTGCAGCAGACGATCATCAACAGATCAACGGACGGTTTATCATGAATTTTGTCCAAGGAGCTAGGATGGTCGTTCAATCCGAAGCGGCGCCGGAGCGGATGGTAGAAGAAATAGAAAAACTGATTCAAGGACATGACAAATATAGAACTGCGCTGCAAAATGCCAGTTTGCAAACCCAAATAAAAACCGATTTTGGAACTGTAGTGCGCGAAGTGGGGAAGAAAAGATGACCGAGACGTATCATTTTATTGGACTAGGCGGGATTGGAATGAGCGCTTTGGCGCGCATTTTACACCAAAAGGGGCACAAAGTGCAGGGGAGCGATAAGAATGAAAGCCCGCTTCTTGAAGAGTTAAAAAAAGAGGGGATCTTAGTCCAGGTTGGGCATAATGCCGATATGGTGCAAGCTAACACTACCGTCATTTATAGCTCAGACGTCAAAGACTCGAATGTAGAAGTCATGAGAGCGAAAGAACTGAAACTTCCCATCCTCCACCGTTCCGATCTCCTAGATAAATTGATGAATGGAAAAAAAAGCCTGCTCGTTACAGGAACGCATGGAAAGACGACGACCACTGCTATCCTGGCATCCGTTCTTTGCGAGGCAAAACTCGATCCTTCTTTTGTTGTGGGAGGCATCCTTCAGTCGATGAAAACGAATGGCAAAGCAGGACAGGGCGCTTTTTTTGCCGCAGAGGCCGATGAAAGCGATGGATCGTTTTTAAAAACGGCTGCTTTCGGAGCCATTGTCACCAATCTTGAAAATGACCATCTCGAATATTGGGGCTCCGAAGAGAAACTCGATGAAGCCTTCGCGAAATTTTTTGCCAATGGAAAACATCCGAAGCATCTCTTCTGGTGCAAAGACGATGCAAGGCTATCGAAATTAAAACCGAAAGGCGTTTCCTATGGCTTCAGCGAGCATGCCGATCTTGTGATTTCCGCTTTCCGCCAAACAGAGAAAAGCATTCTCTTCAATTTGACTTTCCAGGGAAAAAGCTATTCCGACATCGAGCTATCTTTGCTGGGCCGGCACAACGCTCTCAATGGCGCTGGGGTTTTCGGATTGGCCATCAGTTTGGGCATTCCTGAATCTGCCATTCGTTCCGCTTTCCAAAAATTTTCCGGGACGGTCCGCCGCTTAGAACTCAAAGGAGAAGCGTCTAAAATCGCTCTCTATGACGATTATGGGCACCATCCGACAGAAATCTCTGCGACGATACGGGCTCTCAGAGATTCTATTTATGAACGGCGTTTGATCGTTGTTTTCCAACCCCACCGCTACACGCGGGTGCGCGATTTGTTCCAGGAATTCACGACCTGTTTTGAGCAGGCTGATGAAGTGATCCTCACCGATATCTTTAGCGCTGGAGAATCGCCGATTGAAGGGATTACAAGCGCGGCTCTCTATACCCGAATGAGGGAAAAATTGGGGCAAAAGCTCCATTTTCTTCCGCGTCAGCATCTCGAATCGGGCGTCGTGCAAAAATTGAAGCCTCTCGATGTCGTTTTGACTTTGGGAGCTGGGGATGTGACTAAAACAGGAGAGCCGATTTTGCAGCAAATCGCTCAAAGATCTCCCAAGCTCACCATCGGAGTTCTGTGCGGAGGCACCTCGGCAGAACATCCCGTTTCTTTGATGTCGGCGCGCAATGTTGCAAAAGCGCTCGATCCTTCGACTTATACCGTCAAACTATTTGGCCTGACTAAGGAAGGGGATTGGATTTTTGGTCCCGATGCCATTGAGCGGTTGGAGCAAAAATTTTGCCGCAGCGAAGGGCCTAAATTACCTCCTGCGATCATGCAGGAACTGCTTCAGGTCGATCTCTGCATTCCTGTTTTTCACGGCATGCAGGGCGAAGATGGAATGATGCCGGGATTTCTCGATACGCTTCAAATTCCTTATGCTGGCTGCGATTACCGCTCAGGGGCGCTCTGTATGCAGAAAACCTGGACGAAACAAATCGCGCAAATCAATAACGTTGCAACGGCTCCTTATTTCGAAATGGGAATCTCCGAATATCGGAAAAATCGGGGAGAAATGCTCAAAAAAATCGAAAAGACCCTCCAATTTCCTGTTTGGATCAAACCAGTCCACCTCGGTTCGAGCATCGGAGTCAGCAGGGCCAATGGGCCAGAAGATGTGCAGAAATGCGCAGAGTTAGCTTTTTATTATGACGATACCGTCATCGTAGAAAGGCATGTTGAAGGACGGCAAGTGGAATTTTCCCTCATTGGAAATGAAACTGTACGGATGGCTTTGCCTGGAGAAGTGCTCACTCATGGAGCCTTTCTCGATTATGAGAAAAAATATGGCCCGAATGCTTCAAAATTTCTCATTCCTCCCGCTATGAGCGAATTGGAACAGAAAATTGGGATGGAGCTGGCTGAAAAAATGTATTTAGCAACCGGATGCAAAGGATTGGCGCGGATCGATTTCTTTTTCGACACGAACGGGCACTATTGGTTCAATGAGATCAACCCATTCCCAGGAATTACGAATACCAGCGCTTTTCCTGAAATGTGGAGAGCTACTGGAGTTCCTTTGTCTAAGATTTGCGATGAGCTGATCTCCTGCGGACTGCAGCGGACAAGGCGTTTATTGGAAACTAGAGGACATTGATGCATTCGAACTCCCCCGAATGGACCATGCGGCAAGCGCTTTTCTGCCTGATCGGCTCAACAGCGTTGACGCTTTGTCTTTCTTTAGGGGGATATTGGATCTGGTCCCATCAGCGGCAGAAACATTTAAGCGAAGAAAAATACCGCGTCGCAGCCATTATCCAGACCGGTCCTGAAAAAGAGGCTTTAAAAACCTCTTATCTTGCGGAGCTTCTCGGTTTATCGGTCGATTTGCCCCTTTCAATCTATGCAATCGATCTCAAAAAAGCCGAACAAAAACTCCTCTCGTCTCCCTTGATTAGAGCCTCTAAAATCAGACGCATTCCTCCATCTACGCTCTATATTGATTATGAAGTCCGTAAGCCCATTGCCTGGCTGGCCGATTATTTAAATACGGCTGTCGATCTCGATGGCTTTATTTTTCCTGGCGCGCCCTTTTTCTCTCCTAAAAACCTCCCTGAAATCTATTTGGGCCTCCCACCTTTCGGCTCGCCAGAGGATCGTGAGGGACGGAAAGGAGGACAATGGTTGGCTCCGATTAAAAACCGCTATCTCATCCTCGCTTTTGAAATCCTCCAATTTTTGGAAGGTTCTCCCTGGCGCGAGGGATTGCATGTAAAACGGATCGATGTCTCCAATGCGTTTGCCCCGAGCTTGGGACAGCGGGAGATCGTTCTTTTTACAGAAGAAGAGATCTCCATGCGTCAAAATGGACAAGAAATTGTCTGTGTTTTCCCAAAAATCCTTCGATTGGCTCCGAAGGAGTATTCTCAGCAGCTCGGCAACTTCTTTGCCTTGAGGAAAAGCATGACGGAAGATTACCGCCGCCAAATCGCATCAATCAAAGAAGGGGGCAAGTTCTCTCCCCGCATCATCGATCTGAGAATTCCCCAGTTGGCTTTTGTTGAAAACCATACCTAGGAAGAAGATGAAAAGTGAGTTTTGCTATGTGTTTTGGACATGCAAAAATGTCGAAGAAGCAAAAAAGATTGCAAGAGGGTTATTGGAGAAACGGCTGATCGCCTGCGCGTCGATGTGGCCAGTGGAATCGATCTACACCTGGGAAGGGAAAGAGACGAAGGTGATTTTAAAGACCCGAGGAGAGCGATTCGAAGCGGTGAGGGAGTTTATTGTTAAAAATTGCAGCTACGAAGTGCCCGAAATTTTGCAAGTGGCCATTGAAGCGGGCAACCCCAAATATCTAAAATGGATATCGGAAGAAACTTTGGCTTAAGTCGCGCGGGTGTCAAAGAAACGTTGAACGGTTTCGTAATAGCGGTTCTGGACGTTTTGTTTCAATGCGTACTTGAGCAAGCTGCTGACCGCGCAAGTGGCGAGGGCGCCGCCGATTTTCCAGGTGCAGCCAGGGGTTGGAAAGATCAGGTAGCGCAGAGCGACACTTGCAGCAAGTGCTGAAACACAGCACAACCCAATGCGGATCTTAAGTTCCGTTCTGGTCCATGGTTGATAGACGTTGCGTTGTAATGGTTCCATAAATTGACCTATAGTTTAATGAAACAGATGTTTTTAGGCCTGGATATTTTTCAATTGTGTGTTTTGGAATTTGAGAAAGGCTTTGTGTACATCGACTACGTTTTCGCGGGTAAGAGCGACTTGATTGTCATTCGCAAAGCGGATGAAATCAGGCGAACCGAGGGCCACAGCTGCATTCTCGAATTTGCGGCTTCTCAATTTTTCTGCGAGAGCTACGATCAGAGAGTTCACTATGAAGAAGGTGGGGATCGCAAGTAATATACCGGCTACTGGAGAAAGTACAACTCCTAAGATAATACCTACAGCAATAGCTGTGATCAAAGAAATGATGTTGACGAAAGCGTTGATTACGCGAGTATCGCGGTTTTGCTTTGCAATGCAATATTGCGCAATATCGTTCAGCGTCTCGACTTGACGGCCTTCTAAAGTGCCGGTAATGCCTTCGTCTGTTACAACTGGGGGAACGTGGGTATTTGCTGGAACTTGAGCCATTGTTGGGGCTAGTGTTGCCATAGTAAATTCCTTTAGTTTGTTATAATGTTTTTGATTTGTGAAGATAGAGCCTTCACGAAAGCTTCATGGGCGCTCAATATTGTGTCCGCATTGAGTGAAATTTTGTGCTTTTGGGAGAATTCAACGAAATCGGGCGTGTTCAAAGCGAGGGCCGCTTTTTCATAACTCCTGTTTCTGTTTTTTTCCGCAAGTGCGTTGAGTGCAGCATGTGCTGCGAACCCTGCTACTATCCCTAAGAAAATGCCTGCGATAGGACCCATCGCGGCGCCAAAGATGATCCCAAAAATGACTGCGGCTACGACAGATGCCACTTCGACGAGTGTTTTCATCCGCTTGTCTATTTTCTCTTGTTCTTGGCGGCAGTGGTTAATTAGGGGTTGAAATTGTCCTGAGGGGATTTCTGCAATTGTTGCCATAATAAACCCATTTTTATTTTTTTTCACACTTATTATATTGTTGTATTAATTAAAAGAAAGGTAAATTATGTATATGTATAGTCAATATTATAATTTATATTGGATCTCCTGTTGAAAACGGGAAATTTCTTAAAAAATTGAATTCAATCGAGATTTTATCTATCATTCGATTCTTAGGAGGAGAAATATGGAAGAATTTGTCGCGTACCTTGTAAAAAATATGGTAAACCAGCCCGATCAGGTCGATATCCGCTCCTTGGAAGGTCAAAGTGGCCTTCTTATCGAGATCCGTGTAGCCCCAGAAGATATCGGCAAAGTCGTAGGCCGCAAAGGGAACGTAATCCGCTCTTTGAGGACCTTGGCCATGACTATTGGCGCAAGGCTGGGACGCCGCATTCATTTGGAAATCATCCAATAAAAGGAAAGAAGCATGGGCGTCGGTTTGCATATTGACCTGGAGGAGATCGAACATCGCATTATCCTCCGTATCGATGGAAGGCTCGACGCCGCTTCGGCGCCAGTCTTGGAGCGTAGGATCAAAACGCTCTTAGATGAACATCACTATCATCTGCTTCTTGATTTTTCCCGCGTTGATTATTTGAGCAGCGCAGGAATGCGCCTCCTTTTATCCGAGGCGAAAAAGCTGAAAGGGAAAAAAGGGGATTTGATTCTTTTTTCCTTAAGCGACGATGTGATGGAGATCATTAAGATGGCAGGGTTCGACAAAATCCTGCATATCTGCTCCACCGAAAAGGAAGCATTGCAGACGCACAAGTGAAGCAAGCACTTCTTTCACGGGCTCCGATCCCGCAAAAGCAGAAAGTTTTCCCAGGGACTAAGAAAAAGCGCATCTTAGTCGTCGCTGGCCCCACAGCTGCCGGCAAGACATCTCTCTCTCTTTCTTTGGCACAAACCATCGGCGGGGAAATTATTTCAGCCGATTCGATGCAAGTCTATCGGGGCATGGATATTGGAACGGCGAAAGCGGCTCCCGAAGAAAGATCTCTGATTGCCCATCATCTGATTGATATTTGCGACATAGAAATGCCTTTTAATGTCGCTGAATTCTACAAACATGCACAAAACGCATTCCGCGAGATCATCACCCGCGAAAATGTTCCCATCGTTGTGGGCGGCTCCGGTTTTTATATTCATGCTCTTCTATACGGGCCTCCTGCTGGACCTCCCTCTGTTCCTGAGATCCGCGAGCAGTTGGAGCGACAAATGCGCGATCTAGGCCCTGAAGTACTCTACGAAAGGCTGCAGATGTTCGATCCAGACTATGCTGCGACGATATCGGAGCAGGACCGCCATAAGATTATCCGAGGACTTGAAATCATGGCTCTTTCAGATAAGAGGGTCAGCGATTTCCCCAAGGCAGATAAATTGCAGGAGCAGGAATACGATTTTCGCTGTTGGTTTATTTATTATCCCCGAGAACGGCTCTACTCTCGGATCGAAATGCGCTGCGATGAGATGATCCGGAAAGGGTTTCTCGACGAAGTGAAGGAGCTGGAATCAAAAGGGCTGCGGCAGAACCCATCTGCTTCTCAAGCGATTGGATACCGGCAGGCCCTCGCGTTCTTAAATGGGCCTCAAACAGACAAAGACCGGCAAGATTTCATTGTTGAGTTCAAGAAGGCTTCCCGCCATTATTCGAAGAGGCAGTTCACCTGGTTCCGCAAGGAGCCGCTATTCCGTTGGCTCAATATCGATGAACATCCTCCCGAGCGGCTCAAAGAGCTGATTCTCCAAGATTTCGAACAAGGCGACTAGAAATCGACAAAGGCGTCGAGGGTCAGGCCGTGGAAAAATAGGCTTCCTTGCGTCGGTGCAATCATCGCTCCGTTCATTTCATCGATAAACCGGAAGAACATATTCTGCTTCCACCAGGTTTGTGCTTCATAGGCTGCGCTGAAACCGTAGTTGATGACGCTATTTTTACGGCAAACGCAGTTGTTCCACACAATCCCCAGAGAAAGGGCTGTCTGAGGACGGCAGGTCCAGAAATCATTCCTTTCACGCAAAGTATCAAAGAAAAAGGCAAGGGCCGCTGTATCAAAGCTCACATCGGTTTCGTGGCGGCCGATGTCGAAATGGGAAGCGAGCAAAGAACCTGATAGCTTTCCAAAAAGATCGACATGCCGTTCCACGTTCCATCGCGTCAAGATGCTGAACATCGGACCTAGGTTGAAACTTCTGTTTTTCATGGCGATCTTGCTGCTGAGAAGATCGACCAGATCCAATGTCGCAGGCTGCGTGAGGATATTTCCATTGGTATAATTGACCTCAAAACGCTGTTGCAGAAGGGCCAAATTGAGCCCCACTGCGGGTTCGAAGGAAAGAGCGGAGCTGGTGCAAAGGCGATGAGAGAGAAGAAGCGTAAAAAAGTTCGTGTGGATTTTCCATTTCGCCTCGGCATTTTCCCATCGGGCGCCTTGTCCTAAACCTTGAAACGCGACCGAACTTGTCCAAACAGCCATAATTCCTGGACCTGCGGGGGCCGCAAGATTGAAATCCTGTCGCACATGATCGATCGTGCTTTCTCTAAATAGAGCATAGGAGAATTCCAGGTTCCAATCATCATGGGGCAGATGATACCCGGCGCCTATACGGAAAGCCGGTTCGAAGCTAAATCCCGGTTGATAGATGGAAATATCCTGGGCGAATTGAGAACCTTTGTTTTTAAGAGCAAACTCAAGGCCCCGCTCAGTTCCTTCCCAATAGAGAAAATCGAGATAGGTATAGACATTCCTTTGGTCAAGATCATCTTGGGATCCATGGCAGTTCTTAGAGGCTGGCAGATAGATGCAGTTTTCTGGGGCGCAAGTTTTTAGAGAGGGTTCGTTAGCCGCAAGTAGTCCAGAGATGAACAGGAAAAAAAACAATTTTTTCATCTTTAATATCCAAAATGGAAGGTGAGGGTGGCTCCATGAAGATGAAGGTCTCCACGAGGCTGGAAGGCGTTATAAAAAAGAGATTCGTCGACAAGCATGCCCATCAAATTTTGTTCCCAGAAATATTGGAGTTCATAATTCGCAAGGATGCCAAAAGAATATTGTTTTTTGCATCCATAGCAAGTGTCCCAACTGAATCCCAATGATGTTTCAAGAACAGGGCGGACGACCCAAACGCTTTCTTTAAAGAATGAGTTTTTAGTTTGCAATATTCCTCCTCCGATCACACCGGTATTGAAGTCCCTTCTGGTGACTTCAAATTGACTGAGGGACAAAGAACTTGCGATTTTTCCAAGAAAAGAGAGGCCGTATCCGAGACGCCATTTCGAATCGAATCCGATCCGCGGGCCAATTCCCCAGGAATTGTTTTTAATGACGGTATGAGAAGAAAGAGGCTGAATTGTTGCTGGGCTAATTCCCCCTTCATATGAAACGCGAAATCGCTGATGGATAAACACCCCTTTCAACCCGCCATCGAAGCGAAAAGAAAGGCACGGGGTTAAAAAGGCTTGATATCCGAGTTCAATATCATATGTATTCAGGTGAAGCTGCCAAGAAGCTTTAGCGGTTGCATAGCTGATGGGAGATATATTTGGCGTATTGATATTTGGAAGAACCCACAGAGGGAGCAGCCCTTTTGAATTGATATTGGGCGCAGCATGAGAGTCGTGTTGCGAGTGCGTATAGAAAAATGTCCATCTCACATCGAAGTCCCAAGAACGATCTGGAAAAACAATTCCTAAATTTACTTTGACTGCTGGTTCCCAATTGAATTCCAAATCGATGAGGCTTCCATCGATATTACTGCGACCTATTGGCGCAGAAGCGGAATTTTTCAATGCGAAAGCTAGCCCGTCTTCTCTTGCTTGCCAAGCGAGAAGGCTTGCATCGCATGTCAGGACGAAGCTGCAGGGATCGGAAGGATTGAAACAGGGCGTAGCAGGATAGAGCCTTCCAAAGCAACCATCATATTGCATGCAGGTAGTACCTGGACCCGTATCCAATGCAGTAAGAAATGATCTTAGGAACAAAGAAAACAAAAGTATCCAACGCATACGTGTTCCTTAAAAATCGAGTCTTATAGAAGTCGTCAATCCATGCATTTGCAAGTCTCCTTTCATATCAAATGTCTCTCCAGGAAGCGTTTGAACGTAATTGCGCCTTGCATGGTTGACAGACCACCAATATTGCCATTCATAGCCAAATAAGAAATTCACGGTTTTTTGCCAGAAACAGGCGCTCCAATCCAATCCGAGCATTGCTTCAACTACAGGAGTTAATTCTTGGAATTCTTCCTTATTCTTCATAGAAGCTTCGGTGAGGGGCAAAGTCGGCTCGTGAATCTCGTCAGAGTATCTGCCTTGTGTATGGAAAAATGAGTAAAGAATGGAAACAGCTCCATTTGCAATCAGACGGAGGCCATAAAAAAGATCCCATCTTGACTCAATTCCTGTTCGGGGTCCCAATCCCCATTGTTTGCTCTTGAAATCAAATCTGCTGGAAACAAGTTCGAACGTATTGGGTACTAGGCTTGCAGGATTGATATAAAAGCCCGAAACAGTATTCCCTTCGCCATATTTAGCGTAGTAATGCTGCCGGATCCAGGCCCCTTTTGCCCCAATATGAAGTCGCGTAGGCAGTGCTGATGAGGGAAAGAAAAGACGTCCAAGCTCCCAGTTCACAGCATTGAAAAAGAGTTTCCAGTTTGCCGAAGCCGTTCTATAGCGAATTGGGTTTCCATCGGAGATATTGAAGAAGGGATACTTCCAAAGAGGAATGATCCCCAGTCCTTGAGGTCCTATTTGTGAATCGAAATGCTTTTTGAGGTTTGTTAATTTATCGTGATAATAGGTCCAATTTGCGATTGTGTCCCAGCCATCATAGGGAAGAGCGTATCCCAAGTTGAGCTTAAATCCTGGCCTCCAAGCAAAATCTGGAAAAAAAAGTTTTTCACTGAGATTTTGTTGGGGAGCCCCGGGAGTATTGGGAACAAAAGACTTCGCCGCGAAGTCAAACCCCCAGGTTTTGCCTTGCCAGATCAAAAAGGAAGCCGACACAATAGGTGAAAATTTATTGCAAGGGTCGTGGCAAGGTCTTGCTGAGACTAATAGGCCATAGTCGGGAGCAGAAGAAAAAAGAGCGGCTGGCAGGCAACTCAGGATGCAAAAAAACTTCGACCATCTCATGGTTTTTCTCTAAAAAAAAAGATATCATTCTCATAGCTGAATGAAATATGCTTGTAAATAGAAAATTATTGAGTCTACCCGGCTCATAAATTTCAATATCTCGGTTTATGTACCCATCTAGATGAAAGTCCTTTCAAGAAATACTCCGCTTCGTATAAATTACTCGTTGCATTCTCGTTTTTTTTGGCCAAGGCAGTAAATATGACATCTTCTTCTGACTCTCCTCTTCCTGAAATTGATCCTTCTCCTTCTGAAGCCGAAGTACCGGCCCAAGACCGGGAGAAAATGAGCCCTCTCTTCAAAGAGTTCACGGAAAAAGTGCAAGCTTTTCCAACTCCCGAAGAGAAAATCGCTCACGGTCTCCAGTTTATGCGCAGCTCGATCTCTCAAGAAGGAAGCCCTCGTTTCCGCGAATTTTGGGAAGCGCGCCGGGTGATCCTTCCGTTCTTTAAAGAAAATCTAAATCCGGCGATCCGCTCAAAGCTCTGGGGTGAATATGTAGAGCTCACAGTCGAAGCGCGCCGCTTAAAAGAAATATTGGAAGAGCAAAGCGCGTTTGCTATGGAGCAAATCGACCTTGCTATCCGAGCGATTGAAAATGATGTAACCAACTTTGAAGCGATTCTTGCTCAAGCTGGAGAAATCTCTTTTCCTGAAGCTCCCACGATGCGTCAGAAAACGAAAGTCTATAATCAGATCCAAAGAGAGCTCAACCTCTTGAATACTCTTGCAAGCCGTTTAAACGGTCTGCGCAAGGAGATCATCAAGACAGACATGCGGATCCGCTTTAAATCGAAATTCTTCAAACGCCTTTCCGACTTAGGGGACCATATTTTCCCCAAACGAAAAGAGTTGATTGAATCGATTAGCGCCGAGTTCGAAAAAGATGTCGAGCATTTTGTATCCAGCCATTTTAAAGGCGATGAAGTGATCGGGGCTCCTTATTATGCTCTACGGGAAGAGATCAAAGCTCTTCAGGGAATGGCGAAGCTCCTCACATTAAGCAGTGGAGTTTTCAGCCGCACTCGTTTGCGTTTGAGCGAATGCTGGGACAAAGTCAAAGTGCTCGAAAAAGCACATAAGAAAGAAGTGCTCCAGAAAAAGCAGGCTTCCTCCGAGCAAAGACAGACAATCCAGACGAAAATCGAAGAATTGAAAGCGAAATCCGCTGAATTATCATTGCGCGATCTCGACAATGAAATCGATGAGATTCAAAAATTGATGCGGAGCGTACCCCTTCATCGCGACGATGTTTGGGCTTTGAGAGACGAACTTTCCGGTCTACGCGCTCCTCATATCAGCGCCCAAGAGCAAAAAGCTCGCGATCTAGAGAACGCTGAAAAAGAAAAGCTCCGCCTGAAGAAAGAAAAGATCGCTTCTGTGAAAGAAGAAATTGTCCGCCTCTCAAGAGAAGGGGAGAAGTTAGACCTCGATGGACTTCTGTCTGCTTTTAATCAAATCAATCAAGACCTCGAACAGTTGGAACTCAATAAAATTGAAAAACAGCAGTTCGAACGGCAAATGCGCCCTCTCAAAGACTTGGTAGCCGATAAAAAAGAGCACTCTCTTCTGAATTTGAGCGACGATGAGAAAAAAGTTCTAGAAAATCTCCGTCTGATCTTGAAGCAGAAAAAAGAGCGCCGACAGGAAATCAAAGAGCAACTCGAAGCCCATCGAAAAGCATTGGGCGGCTCGGGCCTTGATTTTGAAAAGTCGATGCATATTCATGAATTGGTAGACCAAGATAAAGAACGCCTCGAGAAAGCAAATAGCGGTATTCAAGAAATTGAGCAAAAAATCGCTGAACTCGAAGGGTAAACCTTTTAAATTGCCCGCCTCTAATTAGGGCGGGTTTTCTCTGGAAAAAACCTTTGATCTCAATTTTTGATCTCGATCGGACCCTCGTTCGAAAGAATGCAAGTTTTAGCTTTTATTTTTATCTGCTTAAGCAAAATATTTTGCCCTATGCAACACTTCTAAAAATCATTCCACTTTATCTTCAGCGCTGTTGCAATACGTTGACTTTGCGGGATTTGCATATTCGTGTCTTTCAGATCATTTTGCAGGGGCGTTCCCTGTCTCTTTTTACGGAGGCCGTTTCCCCATTTCTCGACAAATTCTTGAATCCTTTTTTAAATAGGCCCGTTTTCCATCGATTTTTGGAGGCAAAAGAGAAAGGGCATCACACCCTGCTTCTTTCAAGCTCACCTGGTTTTTTAGTCAAACCTATCGCAGAGCGTTTGGGATTCGATCGGGCCCAAGGAACGGAATATGCAATTGACAAAGAGGGTCGGTTGTGCGAAATTTCATTCCTAATAGAAGGAACAGCAAAACTGCAATTTGCAAAGCAGTTCCCTCAAGAGCAAACGATCGCCTATACGGATAGCGAAGACGATTTGCCCCTTTTAGAATGGGCCAATTTGTCTGTTGTCGTAAATCCGAATCGGCGTCTCAAGGTCTTGGCAGAGAAAAAAAAATGGGAAATTATATGAACGCCCGTTTAGAAACCATTCGCTCTATCGGAAAAAGAACCCGTCACATTCAAGAATCGGAACAGATCAAACATTCCGTGCAATTTGGATCTCATGTTTTTCACTTGAGATTGATGGAAGAATCTCTTCCGAAGAAAGTTTTTCAGAATCTCATCGCTGCGATGGAAGGGCGGGAAAAGCTCGACATTGCCTCTGCAGATATCATCGCAGAAGCCTTAAAGGACTGGTCGATTAAACATGGGGCCACCCATTATACCCATTGGTTCCAGCCGCTGACTGGCGCCTCCGCAGAAAAACATGACTCTTTTCTGAATTGGAGCACTCATGGAAATGTGATCGAACGTTTCCGCGGCAAAGAGCTTTTGCGAGGGGAGCCTGACGCTTCTTCTTTTCCTTCTGGCGGCCTTAGGTCCACCCATCAAGCCCGAGGCTACACAGCCTGGGATATTTCTCCCCCGTTCCTTTGGGAAGGAGGCGATGGAGTCACTCTATGCATTCCTTCCGTTTTCTTTTCCTGGAAAGGACATGCTCTTGATCACAAAATTGCCCTTCTTCGCTCTGAAGAAAAACTCAACGCAGCCGCTATGCGTTTGATGAAACTTTGCGGCATCCCGGCAAATAGGATCTTTTCTACTTTAGGCGCCGAACAAGAATATTTCGCGATCGACAGAAACTTCTATCTTCTCCGGCCCGATCTCATGCTCGCAGGAAGAACTGTTTTTGGCGCTAAACCGTCAAAAGGGCAAGAACTCGAAGATCATTACTTCGGAACGGTGAAAGACCGGATTTTGGCCTACATGCGGGAGTTCGAAGACGCTGCAATCCGTCTCGGCATCCCTGTAAAAACGCGCCATAATGAAGTCGCTCCGGCCCAGCATGAAATTGCCCCTTTATTTGAAAAAGCCTCCTTAGCTGTGGATCACAATATTCTGCTGATGGAACTCATGCGTCAAACTGCCTTGAAGCACGATCTGGCATGCCTTCTCCATGAAAAGCCCTTCGCGTTCATCAATGGTTCAGGAAAGCATAATAATTGGTCGATCGCTACAGATACCGGCCTCAATCTTCTCGATCCCAAAGAAAACAGCCTCGTTTTTCTCGCTCTACTTACAGCCATACTCCGCGCTGTGCATGAACATGCAGGGTTATTAAGGGCCAGCATCGCATCTGCAGGCAATGATCATCGCTTAGGAGGGAATGAAGCTCCTCCTACGATTCTCTCTGTCTATTTAGGCGAAGCTTTGGAACAGATTGTTGAAGGACTCCTTCATGAGAAGAATACTGAGACCCATTCTCTCAGGATGATCGATCTTGGCCTTTCCCATATTCCTCACCACGAAGCCGATCCTTCCGACAGGAACCGGACTTCCTTTTTTGCATTTACGGGGAATAAATTTGAATTCCGAGCGGTAGGATCTTCCGCCAACTGCGCCTTTCCCATCTCGGTCATCAACGCGATCGTCGCCGACAGCCTGGAGCTCATTCTCGATGAAATCGGCAATGTAGTGGGAGACAAAGCCCTATCTCCAGATGGATTGTATACAGCGGCGATTCCTATCTTGCGAAAACACTTGAAAATTGCGCAGCCTGTACTTTTCAGCGGCAATGGATATTCTTCCGAATGGATTGAAGAGGCAGAGCGCCGCGGCTTGCCCAACATCCGCAAAAGCTTTCACGCATTTCCCCAATTGCTCGACCGCAAAACTCTCCGCGTTTTTCAAGGCATCTTAACCGAAGAAGAACTGCATAGCCGCTTTGAAGTCCTTGTTGAGCAATATGCTAAGACTTTGAATATCGAAATGAATATCATGCGTGAACTCTTCCGCACCCAAATTCTTCCCGCAGCGATCCAAGACCAAAAAAGACGCGCAAAAGCCCTAGCAGCCATGAAAGAGATCGATTTAAAACCAGATATCCACCAGATCAGCGCATTGAAACAGCTTTCCGAAGCCATTGGTCAAGCCATCGCTGATATTGATGAGATGGAAAAAATCCATAGCCAGGCGCAAGATCTAGGATGGGAAGCTAAGGCAAAGGTTTTTTGCGAGCTCGCATCTCCCAGAATGGAACAGGCGCGGAAGTCTGTCGATGTTCTGGAAACAATCGTCGACAACACTCTTTGGCCCCTACCAAAGTATAGAGAAATGCTATTCATTGTATGAAATCATTAAAAACGATCGGAATTTTCGGCGGCTCTTTCGACCCTATCCATTTTGGACATATCAATTTAGCCGTGCAGCTTCAAGAGAACCATAACTTAGACGAAGTCCTTTTTTGCCCTGCATTTTGCTCCCCCTTCAAAACATCGAGCCCTCCTATCGCCAGTCCTCAGCATCGATTAGCAATGCTCAAGCTGGCTCTCGATGAAATTCCCCATTTTCGCATTTCTTCCATCGAGCTTGACAGGGGAGGTCCTTCGTTCACCATCGACACCTTGCGGACCCTTCATTCCGAAAATATAAAACTCCGCCTCATTCTCTCTGAAGATGCCATCGCTCGTTTCGATCAATGGAAAGAAGCAGGAGACCTTGTCCGCCTAGCTCCTCCTCTTATTGGCACCCGCAGGGAATCCCCTCAGATCCGAGGACCTCTATCAGAAGTTCTGAAAAGAGGATTCACCCCAACCCGAATTATGGAAATATCCAGTACCGATATCAGGGACCGCCTCCAAAAGAAGCTTTATTGTGGCCATCTTGTCCCCGCAAAAGTACTGGACTACATCAAGTTACACCACTTATACTCAATATAGTTAAATTTTCGCCTATGCGAAAAATGGGAAACTTTTTATTTTGCTGATTATGAAGTTAACTCCTCTCGAGACCCTCAATGCGATCGCCCAAATCATCTACGATAAGAAAGGGTTTAATATCCTAGCGCTTGATGTGCAGGGAATTTCCAATATTACTGACTATCTCATCATTGCAGAAGGGAATGTCGATCGCCATGTCACTTCTATCGCCAAGGCCATTGTCGAAGAGATGGAAGAAAGAGGGCAGAGCCCCGTTCATGTCGAAGGGGTTCGGACAGGAGATTGGGTCGTTATTGACTTTAGCGATATCATGATCCACCTTTTCATGCCCGGCCTCCGGTTGAGATACGGCCTCGAGCGCCTCTGGGGCGAAAGCAAGATCGTAGACCTCGATATCGATGTTTCCAAGCCCGCCGTGGGCGAATCTAAGAGATAAGAAAAAAAGTATTTTGAAAAACCATGTACCGTGTAAAACGAACATGGGTGATATGCGTTTTATATATTGGCTAGCTCGATGGGTTTTTGCACTCCGCTATCGCATTGTTATTGATGCTCAGGGCCTGGAACATCTCAAGAGAAACCAGGGGATTCTCTTCCTCCCCAATCATACATCTCTCTTAGATCCGTTCATTTTCGCTATGTACATCTCTCCCTACTTTCAGATCCGGCCTGTTGTTGTTGAATATGGCTTTCGATTTCCCATTTTGAACTTTTTTTTTAAGAAGTTTAAAGCCGTTCCAATTCCCAATTTTGATAATGCTGTAAATCAGTTTAAAATCAAAAAAGCGCAGATGGCTTTAGATGAAGTAGTCCAAGGGTTGAAACGTGGGGAGAATTTTCTTTTTATTCCTTCGGGAAGATTAAAAAAAACAGGCAAAGAAGTGATAGGAGGCGCTTCAGGCGTCTATTCACTGCTGCAAGCATATCCAAATATGCAAACTGTTTTAATTCGAATGACCGGTTTTTGGGGAAGCCGTTTTTCACGAGCGCTTACTGGCCAGGTTCCCGGATTGGGAACCGAGATTTTCAAAGGAGTCATAGCAGTCTTAAAAAACTGCATTTTTTTTACTCCCCGGCGAAAGATCGTGATTGAAATTGAAGCAGCCTCTTTACCCTATAAACAAGGACGGATCGAACTCAATCGTTTTCTAGAGGACTGGTACAATCGGTATCCCGATGAACAGGGTAACATTTCTCCTGTGGAGCCAATCAAGTTAGTTTCATTGAGTGTTTGGCGAAGAGAGATGCCTGAAATAAAAATGGATCTTTCAAAATTTAGCCGAGATGCGGCTCATATTTCAGAGAAGACGCGAACTCTTGTATATGCAGAAATCAGCCGCATTCTGGGTCAATCTTCAATGAAAATCTCACCTGAAATGAACCTGGCGACTGATTTAGGAATGGACTCTCTCAATATTGCCGAGCTTATGGTTTTTCTCTCCCGCCATGCTAAATCGACAAAGATCCCATTAGAAGAAATTGAAAAAGTAGAAGATGTTTTGGAAATTGCTGAAGGGTGCAGAGAATTTCCTCCCAATACCCAGAAAACAGTCACCTGGCCAAAAGAAGAACATCGTCCCCCCATCGAAATTCCCCCAGGGCCCACTTTGACCGACGCCTTCTTACAAGTATGCAAACGGATGGGATCCCATCCCGCAGTTGGAGATGATTTTTTGGGAGTCTTGACTTACAAACAGATGAGAAGGGCTGTTTTGGTTCTTGCCGAGTATTTCAAGTCTCTGCCTGAAAAACATATAGCTATTTTACTCCCTGCGTGCGCCAGCGCTTACATTACAGTCTTCGCCATAGAATTTGCGGGTAAAATTCCTGTGATGTTGAATTGGACTCTGGGTCCCCGTTATCTCGAGCAAATGATGGCTCAATCAGGAGCTAAGACGGTGATCTCTTCCTGGAATTTTATCGATCGGCTACCCTTTGTGGATTTCGGGAAAACATCCGATCAAATCCAATTTCTAGAAGATATTGTTAAAAACATCTCGTTGCAGACAAAAGTTCGCGCCTTAATCCGATCTGTCCCATTAAGAAATATAGATGAAAACGACCCCGCCGTCATTCTCTTTACAAGCGGCACAGAGAATATTCCGAAAGGAGTCCCCCTTTCCCATAAGAATTTACTCTCGCATCTAACTGCTATGCAGGCTTCTTTTCCTGTGAAAGAAACGGATATCGTCTATAGCATTCTCCCCCCTTTTCATTCACTCGGGTTCTCAATTGTTGGCATCGCTCCCATTTTAGGTGCGATGAAAGTGGCTTTTTTCCCAGATCCTACCGATGGATTTTCATTGGCGGAAGGGATTCAGAGATGGAAAATTACCCATATTTGGACAGCGCCCACGTTTTTAAAGGGGATTTTTTCTGCTGCGAAAAAAGAGCAGTTAGCAACTGTACAGGTATTCCTTTGCGGAGGAGAAAAGACTCCCCAAGAGCTTTATGAACAAGCAAAGAAGCTGGCTCCAGAGGCTCAATTAGTAGAAGGGTATGGAGTGACGGAATGTTCTCCCGGTATTGCAATCGGTAACTTGATTCATCAAAAAGGAGTAGGCCGGGTGATCCCAAGTTTAGATATCATTACCATTCATCCTGAAACGAAACAGCTTTTGCCTTATGGAACTGAAGGAGAAGTCTGCGTATCGGGTCCCACAGTATTCAATGGCTATTTGGGAAACTTTCCTTCCCCATTTATTGAACTTGAAGGGAGGAATTGGTTCAAAACAGGAGATATTGGCTATTTAGACAAAGAGGGTAACCTTTATCTTTCTGGACGTTTAAAACGGTTTGTGAAAATTGGGGGAGAAATGATTAGCCTGATGGCTGTGGAAAACGCTCTTACCCAGGAATTTGTTGAACAGAATAAGAATCCGATCGATCTCCCAGTATTTGCAATCTGTTCCTCCGGAGAAGAAATGGGAAAGCCTTCTTTGATCCTTTTCACAAAGGTCTCTTTAGATCGGGAAAAAGCCAATGAAATTTTAAGATCGGCAGGATTCAGCCCCCTGGTTAAAATTTCCAGAGTAGAAAAGATCCATGAATTTCCTCTAATGGGAGCTGGGAAAATCAACTATCGGCTTCTTCTTGAGAAATGTAATAAGTAGGATTTTAAAGATAATTTGAAGATTGGCACATTTCTGTTTTATTGTTATACTCATAGTAATAAAAGATGAGGGTATCTTTGCAAATCCAAGAAAAAATTATTCAATTGCTCGGCGATCAGCCAAACATTGTAGAATTAAACAATTTGCTAGGAGATGCGAAGTGTTCTAGGTCTTCCGTCTGGTCGTTGCAACGGATTGTGACTGTAAAAGGCTATGATGGGACGATTCGATTTGAGGACCTTCTAGAGAAATTAGTCGCCTTGCCTCAAAAGAAAAATTACCAATTAGGTTATGACGAAAGAGAAGCGGGGATTTCTCTGATGGGACGCATGAAGCAACTCTATGCAGATTCTGAACCAGTTATAGGTAGAATCGCTCAATCGGCCCATTTAATAGGAGTCTCTCCTGCAAAAATGAAATTAGAAGCTCCTGAAACCAATTCTTTCCTTTATTTTCAAGAGGCCGATCCTCTTCTGAGTCAAGTTCCTAAAGAAAAGATTCGAGCTGCTGTTGGCGCTACCGGAACTGTGCATATTCCTTCTCTGAATGAGATCCGTGTTTATATTGAAGTTATCGGTTGAAAATTTCCCTTCAAGAGGAAGAAATTCCCCGTTGCCCTTGACCCCTCTTTTTGGTATGATATCTCCACTGGGAAATAAATTTTTGATCCCCTTAAATTTTTCATTGGTGTGAGTATGGCTAAAAAACGGATTGTTGTAACAGGAATGGGTCTCGTCTCCTGCTTTGGGACCGACATCGACCAGTTCTATGAGCAGCTTTTGGCAGGGAAGAGCGGGGTTGTCCCCATCGAAGAGTTCCCTTGCGCCGATTATCCGACCCGTTTTGCTGGATGCGTACGCAATTTCGATACGGGCGAGTATATGGAAAAAAAGCAAGCTCGTCGAGTAGATCCCTTTATCCGCTACACAATGGTCGCAGGAAAGAAAGCATTAGAGAGCGGCCGTTTAACTGGCGAAGCTCTTGAAAAACTCGATAAAAACCGCTGCGGCGTGATCATCGGCTCAGGCATGGGCGGAATGAGTATTTTCTACGACGGCGTTGAAACCATCCTGACAAAGAACTTCAAGAGACTGACCCCATTTTTTGTCCCTTTCATCATCACAAATATGGGCGGAGCTCTATTAGCGATCGATATAGGCTTCAAAGGTCCGAACTTCTCCATTTCTACTGCGTGCGCGACGTCTAATTATTGCATCCATGCAGCAGCGGAACAGATTCAGCAAGGCAAAGCGGATATCATGCTCTGCGGCGGCGCTGAAGCGCCGATCAATCCGATCGGGCTTGCCGGATTCGTTGCGATCAAGGCTCTTTCTACGCGGAATGAAGATCCAACAAAAGCCTCCAGACCCTGGGATACTTCCCGCGATGGTTTCGTCATGGGAGAGGGAGCTGGCGTTCTTGTTTTGGAAACATTGGAACATGCACTCGCGCGAGGCGCTCCCATCTATGCAGAATATTTGGGCGGTTCGGTGAACTGCGATGCCTATCACATGACCGATCCTCGAAGCGACGGAGAAGTGGTTGCGCGTTGCATGGAAGAAGCGATGGCTGCAGCCGGCATCTCCAAAGAATCTATAAATTATATCAATGCCCACGGAACATCGACCCAAGCGGGCGATCTCTGTGAAATCCAAGCAATCCGAAAAGTCTTCGGGCCCCACGCTCAGAAGCTAAAGATTAACAGCACCAAGTCGATGACTGGCCACTGCTTAGGCGCGGCTGGAGGTTTGGAAGCGATTGCAACGATCAAAGCGATCCTGACTGGAATGGTTCATCCGACCATCAATATCGAACATCCTGAGCCATCTCTTCAAGATCTGGATATTGTTCCCAATGTGGCAAAACCGCTTAAAGTTCAAGCGGCCCTTTCGAATTCTTTTGGATTCGGCGGCCATAATTCCAGTCTCGTCTTTGCACCGTACCACCCATAGGAATTGAAGTGCAAAAAGACGAATCTTTCGGAGTCATCCCTCTTTCAAGAGCGCACGGCCGTTGGGAAGTTTTCCTGATTCAGCACGCTCGTGGACGCTATTGGGGATTTCCTAAAGGACATGCAGAGCCGGACGAATCTCCTGCTGAGGCTGCTTTCAGGGAATTGAAAGAGGAAACCAATCTCGATTTCATCTGCTATCTCCAAAATGATCCTGTGACCGAGCAATATTATTTCATGAAAGAAGGACAAAGGGTTTTCAAGAAAGTTTCTTATTTCGTGGCAGAAGTGGGAGGAAAGGTGAAGCTCCAAAAAGAAGAGATCCAAGATGGCATATGGGTTCCTTTTCCTGAGGCGCTTGATAAAGTGACACATCAGGAAGGGAAAACAATCCTTTCCCAAATTGAAAAAATTCTACCGAAGATCACCCCATGACATCCTTGTGGAAAAAGCTATTCCACAGCGAAAACACTCCTCCTCCAAAGAAAATTGAGGTCTTTGTCCGACATTGCATTGCCTCTTCAGCCAGCCAGCATAAAAAGCGATTTCGTAATTTCAGCCGCGAACTTTGCACCAAAAATCTTTTGGAGACCATCGATTTAGAAAAAGCCAATCTCACTTTTTTTCTCGATACGGCAAAAGGTTCTATTGATGAGCATTTCTTAAGAGAAGAAAAACGTTTTCCAGTCATTGAAGTGAAAGAGGGGAGCGAAGCGGGCTCTTTTCTCCGGCTGCTAAATCATATTGAGAGCTTAAAACTACATCCAGATACATCCATTTATCTTCTCGAAGATGATTACCTCCATCGCCCAGGCTGGACTGAAGTTCTCCTGGAAGGTCTGCAGCTGGCCGATTACGCGACCCTCTACGACCATCGAGATAAGTATTTCTTTCCGATGTATGAAAAACTGACTTCGCGTATCTTCATTACAAAAACCTGCCATTGGCGCACAACACCCTCGACCACCAATACTTTTGCCTGCTCGATGAAAACCCTTCAAAAGCATCTGCCAATCCATCGCCGTTTTTCCGAGGGCAGATCGATCACCGCCGACCATGAAAAATTCTGCGAGCTTCAAAAGCAAGGCGCTACACTCATTTCTCCGTTGCCCGGATGGTCGACCCATTCCGAGCCGGAATTTGCTTCCCCATGCATTGATTGGGAATCCGTTTTAATCCCCCTTAAGGAGAACTCCTATGTCCCAAGTTAGAACTTTAAGTCTTGAAACACCAAAAAGCATTTCCATTTTGCACGATATTACAATCGTCATCCTCTCCAGTATTTTGATCAGTCTCTTTGGCAAAATCGCAATCCCCCTTCCCTTTTCTCCAATCCCTATTGCAACGCAGCCGACACTTATTTTGCTCATGGCTCTCTTCTTGGGACGTACAAGAGCTGTAGCTGCCGTTTTTGCGTTCCTTGCACAAGGCGCAATGGGTCTGCCCGTTTTTGCGAAAGGCCTTGGCGGAATTGCAATACTCATGGGTCCTACCGGAGGCTATCTGATCGGCTACCTCGCTGCAGCATTTACAATCGGCTATATCATGGAAAGATGCAGAGAGAGAACGATTCTGAATGCCTTTTTAGCAATGGCGGCTGGGAATACTGTCATCTATCTCTTTGGCGCTGCTTATCTCTCTACATTTGTTGGTTTCCAAAAAGCGCTTCTTCTCGGCGTCGCTCCGTTCATCGTCGGCGATCTCGTGAAAATGGCTGCTGGGATCAAAATCCTACAGTGGACCGGCTGGACCTCGAAGAGTTAAGAGAAGAAATCTTCTTTTTTTCTTGCTTTCAACGCTTTTTTTGAGAGAATCAAGCTTTACTTATG
>CAZXVU010000013.1:6311-30191 GCA_964644465.1 uncultured bacterium | reverse complement strand
TCGTTGCATCATCGAGTTCTAACTGATCAAAACTTTCTTGAAGGCTCTCGAATTCCCCTTCCTTTCTTGAAGCAATCACTTGGTCAAAAAAGAGGATTGTTTGCTGCGCTTTCGTTTCTGAGAGAAATGCCTTTAGAATTCTATCTGATTTTGTGAGATTGACAAAGGTCTGTTTTGCAGCCAGAGAACCGTCAAAAGCCGGCAGCGGATCAATTTTCACACTTTTCACAGAAGCTTCTTTGCGCTCTAAAAAGGCAAGCAGGCTCCGTTCCCGTTCAGTCACTGGGGATTTCCGATTTGGATTAGCCATCTTATTTCTAATGATATTCTTCGCTGCCATCCAAACATAGGCCTTCGTTTCATCGTCGAGTCCTAACTGATCAAAACTTTCTTGAAGGCTCTCGAATTCCCCTTCTTTTCTTAAACCAATCACTTGGTCAAAAAAGAGGATCGTTTGCTGCGCTTTCTTTTCTGAGGGAAATGCCTTCAGAATTTCATCGGGTTCTGTAAGGTTGATAAATGTCTTTTTTGCAGCCAGAGAACCATCAAATGCCGGCAAAGGATCAATTTTCACACCCCTCACAGAACAAACTGTGGAGGCTAAATCGTCAGGAATTTCTGAAGACGACGGAGGGGTAGTATGGTTGTAAGCAGCTTGTAAGCTAGCCTGGACTGATGATGACATAATATTTACCTCATTTTCGTATTATTTTATTAAAATTGATCTATTATGACAATACTAAAGTATATTATAATAAAATATTAAATACATAATTACAATGTATTAGAAATCTCGATATTAATTTGATTTTTCTTCCAGAGAAAGCCTAAGAATCTAGAAGGGAGTTGTTTCTTTTCCATTCGGACAAAGAGGGTGGGATGGATCTTGGAAATTGTATCCACCTTCTCGATGAAGCTTGGGTCTCCGAGGGGACAAAAACAGTAAATCGATTCTTTATTCAGAAGATGTGTAAGTCGATCAGAGTGACCGATCTGAAGGGGAACAAAATGGATGGAATCACCCACCTTGCTAAACCATTTGAGTCGGGAGAAATAGGGAGAAGGGATGAAAACAACTAAATTGGGTATGAAAGAAAAGAGAGGAATTAGATTCCAGATTGAATCGCTGGGGAAAATGAGTATTGTTGGTTCTGTAAGGACAGGCGATGAGATCACAAGATTGTTGGTAAGAATCTTTCTTTGTAAGAATGAAAGAAAATGCGAGGAACATTGCCAAGTGATTATACCAGCCATGATCAAAGTGATCAGACCCATGTATAAGAAGCCAGTTGCCGGAGTGATCTTTAGAATCGAACCGAAAAAAAAGATCAAAAATGCGCCCAGCAACATTCCTACAAAAGCCAGGAAAGCTGCTGCACCCATAATCTGCCCTCTTATTTCAATGGGGCTTTTCGCCTGCATATAAGTATTGCAGGGCGTCAGAAGACCTCCTGCAAATATACCAATGAAGACCAAAGCACAACTTGCCAAAGGCAGGGAATGTTGAAATATATAGAGCAAAACAAAACATCCTGCGCCCAAAAAACAACTAATACAGGAAAGTCCGAGTTCAACTTTATCTTTCGAAATGAACCCAGAAATCAGAGATCCAATCACAATGCCTAAGGATATGACGAGCAAAAGTTCCCCTCCGCCCTCTATATCCAAATGAAGCGCGTCAACTCCAAATGAGATGATATTCTTCTGCATAAATGTGCCAAGCAATAACATGAAAGAAACGCCAACCATTGAAACGATTAGGTGGGGTATTTTGCTGCTGATTTTGAGCGTTTCGTAAACCTCATAGAGAAAGAAGGGATTAATTTTTCGTTTCGACTGTTGAGAAATTGTACGGCCAATCCCTAAACTTGCAAAAAATCCCACCAAAGCGATGAATATCAGGAAAAACATCTCAATGATGAAATTCTTGTTTGTTAAATCTAAAATGAGAGAGGCAATAAAAGTAGACAAAACGAACGCCAAAGAAGTGAGCGCGCCCACCGTACCATTTGCTTTTGAGAGCCTGCTCTCGTCGACAAGTTCGGGGATGATTCCATACTTTGCTGGCCCGAAAATTGCGCTCTGGGTAGACATGAGAAAAACTGTGATTAACAGTCCTATTGGCGATTGTTTTATGATAAAAAAAGTACCTAGGATCATGAATGCTATTTCGGAAATCTTGACCGCGACGATCAGATTTTTTTTGCTGAATCGATCAGCGAGAACTCCTGCAGCAGATGAGAAAAGAAGAAAGGGAGCTACAAAAACAATCCCCACAAGGCTGAGGATATTTGCGGAGGCAGCCCCTTGCATCTCCGATAAAAAATAGATGACAACAACTTTGAAGGTGTTTTCACTCAATGCCCCCAAGAATTGGGCGATATTAAAAAGGTGGAACGAACGGGTATTTACAGACAACGAAATCCTGCCTGACAGTTTGTAAAAGAATTACCCTAAGGAACTTTAAATTTTTTGTCCAGTACGGCTGATGCAATTGATGAACTGAGAGCTCTTCCCCTCTCCATCCTCCAAAATTGGAAGAGTCTTCGTTCAAAATTCGAGTTGATTTTTGGAATGTTTTATTCGATAGTCGATAGAAAAAAAAGAAAATCTATGCACCCTTTGATTTCGCTCATTCTTGCAACAAAAAATTCGCTCCCACATCTAAAAAATGCAATTGATGGGATCAGAAGCCAAAAATACAAAAATTATGAGCTAATCGTTCAAGATGGTGGATCGACCGATGGAACATTAGAATATTTGAACACGATAGATGACTTACCCAGAATTGAAATTCGCTCCGAATGCGATACTGGACTTGGCCAAGCTTATAATCGGGGAATGGCCAGAAGCAAAGGCGATCTAGTTTGTTTAACAGCTTCCGATGAACGCTTATTTGATGATTCTCTTGAAATGGGCGCTGCATGGTTCCGCGATCATCCTTATGCTGCAGCTATTTATGGTGGAATTCAGCTCGTCGATAAACAGGGTAATGAAGTTTCTAAATTTATTCCCGATCCGTTTGATTTTCAAAAAATCATCAATTGCGATTTAGTCCCTCCGATGATGGCGAGTCTACTCAATAGATCTGTTATCGGAAAAGACCTCTTCTTTGATGAATCCATCAAAGGGTGTACAGACTATGATTTTTGGTTAAGACTTGGTTCTCGGTTTTCGGAAAAAGAAATTTTGAATCGGAGCGAATTTTTCACAACTGCTCTTGCCGATCAAACTTCAATGAGTTTTCGACCTAATTTATACGAACAATTCTGCAGCGAAAAATGTTTTATTCTGGATCGATTTACCAATCAAGAATCTGTAAGAAGAAAGGGAAAGGCCGGTATTTTTGCATGGGCAGCCAAATCAGTCATTCGTCTAGAAGGAATTTCACCCCTAGCCATTAAATTTTCTGAAAAAGCTGAATCATATAGCACCTTAGGGGATTCTCCCCCAGACCATGCTCAAATCATCGAGAAAGGTTTGAGGGTGGTTAGAAAGAATAGCTGGTTCGCCAAATGGTTCCCTACCCTAGAAAATAACCTCTTCTTTCCAATGAAAGGAGACAAAATGCCTTGGAGCTATTTCGCCCAAATTTTCTTAAACCAACCTTTGAGGGAGTGTGATTATTGGTTTAAAATTAGAATGAGAGTTTTAAAGGGCGTCACGGGAGTTTGTCTAATGGATGGAAATAAAATCGAAAGGGAAAAAATTTTCCCAATTGGCCAGGAAGTGATCACATATTTTCCTGTTCCAAAGTCCTCAGATTTTTCGATTGTCCTCCGAAACGGAGGAATGAGTGAGTCTGTTGTAAAAATAGATGAACTTACCCTTCTAGAAGCAAAAAGATAAAAAATGCAGCAGCGAGTCGAATTTGCAAACCAACTGAGAGGAGTCGCAGCTCTTTCAGTTTTATTTTCTCATCTGTTTGAAACTTTTTGGCTCCACCCGAAAGTCCCTGAAGATCTGACCCTGACAGGGCCTCTCAACATTTCTCATGTTCCTTGGATCATCGAAAAAATGGCCATTCCACATTTCTATCTGGGACCTATTGGAGTGGCTCTCTTTTTCCTAATTAGCGGTTTTGTGATCCCTTATTCTCTGAACAGCTGCTCGAAAACAGAGTTTGCGATTCGCCGATTCTTGCGTGTCGTCCCTCTTTATATGATCACTTTCATCATTTCTGCGACGGCAATATATTTTTGCGCCCAGGCTAATTCAATCGCTTTTCCCTATAAGATGAAAAAACTACTCATTCATGCCATCCCCGGTCTACGCGATATTTTACATATTCCTAATATAGATGGGATTGTCTGGACTCTTGAAATCGAGATCAAATTTTACGTCTTATGCTTGTTATTTCGCAGGTGGATTTCTGACGCCCGATTACTGCTTCTCCCTATTATTTTGCTCCTCATCCAACTCCTTCTTTCAACATTTTTACCAACGTATATGATCTACGAAACTTATATCGGATGCCGCTATCTTTCCTATATTCTTATCGGGACTTCTTACTACCTTGTACGGGAAGGAAAAATCTCCCTGGAAATATGGGCATTTAGTTTAGTTTTCATCTTTGGCCTGCTCGTAAGAACGGCCTTTTATATCCCTGATCATCCTAAAACATACTTTTGGACTTCTTGCCTTTGGTCCCAAGGTTGGGCTCTTCTCTGTTTTTTTGGAGCGGCTTCATTTCCCTGGCTAGTCAATTGGCGCATTTTAGATTTTTTTGCCAAGATCAGCTATCCCCTCTATCTGATCCATGCCGTGCCGGGATTTATTATCATGGTCTATCTGCATAAGCTTCAAATCCATCCGATATTGATTTCTACAATAGCTTCAACTGCTGTTGTGCTCGGTGCCTGGGGTTTGCATGTCTTTATTGAAAAACCATTATTAACTTTTGCGAAGAATCGCCGGAATAATATCAATAAACAATTAACTGCCTAATGTAGGATTTTAGTTGAATGGTTTAAATAATGACTGAAAAAAATCAAGGACTTAGATCCCTATTAAAAAAGCCATTTGTTTACGATTTTTTCCAATTCCTTATTGGAGCCAATAATGCTAGACGCAGATATGTCAATGAGTGTGTTCGGCCAGAGACTGATTCAGTATTGCTAGATATTGGGTGTGGCACAGGGTCAATTCTTAATTTTCTTCCTCCCTCAATTCAATATTATGGTTTTGATTCCAGTCAAAATTATATTAATCAAGCTAAACGGGAATTTAGTAATAAAGGGGTTTTCTTTTGCAAAAATATAAATGATGTAGATCTTCTACATAGTTTCCCAAAATTTACATTAGTGATTGCTTCTGGCATCTTACACCATCTCGATGACTTTGAAGCTCTTAAATTACTCAATATCGCTTCTCGAGCAATGAATCCAAAAGGCCGGCTGATTACACTAGATGGCTGTTACATACAGAATCAATCTACTATTGCTAGATTTGTTCTCAAGAAGGATCGTGGACAAAATATCAGAACAAGAAAAGAGTATGAAACACTAGCACGTAAAATATTTAAAAATGTAAAAACTACACTTTTCCATGACATGCTCCGGATTCCTTACACTCATTTAGTTATGGAGTGTTCTCAAACTTCTTGAAAAATCGGGTGTTCAGATGTAGATGAAGGACACCATTCTTTTTTAGATATACGATAGAGCCTACGCAAGCTTAGAGGATGTCCTTTTGGAACCCGTGGATGTTCAAAATCCTCAGCAGCAGTGTATTTCATCCCTATTCGATCCATTACGCGGTGAGATCGAATATTGCCGATTGTGGCCATTGAGACGATTTCAGTGAATTTAAGGATTTCAAATCCATACCAGAGGGAAGCTCTCGCTCCTTCGGTCGCATACCCATTTCCCCAATAGGGAAATGCAAGCCTCCATCCCACATCGATACAGGGAGCAAAAGGCATTTCATAATTCCAATAATTGAGCCCGATATAACCGATGAAACTCGCTTTTTCAGGGATCTCGACGGCCCAGTATCCATACCTGCGCTGTTCAAACTCTTGCTGAATTTTTTTGGCGAGGGCATTGCTTTCTTGTTTCGATAGAGGAGCTGCGAAGAATTCCATCACTTTTGGATCAGCATTGAGCTCAGCGAAAGGAATCAAATCACTTTCTTTCCATGGCCGAAGGATAAGACGCTCTGTTCTAAGAACTGGTAAAGTCATAGAAAATCTTGTGAAATTTAATATTCTAGAATACTCTACTTCAATAAATTTTGTCAGGTATGAGCCAAAAAAAACCTTACCTATCCATTGTAAGTCCTGTTTATCAGGCAGATGGAATCATCGATGAATTAGTCGCAAGGATCTTGAAAAATCTGACTCCAATTGCCGATGATTTCGAGATTATTTTGGTAGATGATGGAAGCTTGGATCTCAGCTGGTCGAAGATAGTAGAAAACTGCGAGAAAGATCAAAGGATCAAAGGAATCCAATTAAGTCGGAATTTTGGACAGCATTCTGCCATCACTGCCGGAATTGAATCGGCCTTAGGGGAGTGGGTAGTCGTAATGGATTGCGACTTGCAGGATCGTCCTGAAGAGATTTTCCCTCTCTACAAGAAAGCAAAGGAAGGATTCGATATTGTTTTAGCGAGCCGAGTAAAAAGAAAAGACAGGCTCCATAAGCGATTTTTCTCTGCTCTATTCTATGGGATTTTATCAAAATTAAGCGGAACTAGATACGACCATACAACCGCAAATTTTGGCATTTACCACCGAAATGTGATCCAGTCCATCCTCACAATGCAAGAGAGCATCCGTTTTTTTCCTGCTATGGTAAATTGGGTCGGTTTTCGTAAGGCCATCATTTCCGTAGAGCATGCGGAGAGATTTCAAGGAAAAAGCTCCTACAATTTCAAAAGACAGTTCAAACTGGCATTAGACATCATGCTAGCTTATAGCGATAAACCTTTAAGACTGATCGTAGGATTAGGGGTTTCCATCTCATTGATCGCCTTCCTATTTGCCTTTGTAATGATCTATCGAGCGATTCAAGGACAAATTCACGTTCTTGGCTATGCCAGCTTGATCATCTCAATTTCCTTTTTTTCAGGAATCATCATTTCAGTTTTAGGAGTTATGGGATTGTACATCGGAAAAATCTTTGAAGGGATTAAGAAAAGACCTCTTTACGTGGTAGGGAAAAAAAAGAATGTTTTCTATTCTCTTAAATAAACTCAATTTTTTAGACAAAATTGACTTGTCGTACAAGTGGATGTTTTTTTCTATTGGGATTTTGATTGTCGCATTGAATTGTACAATTCAAAATAACATCTATCAATGTGGTTGGATGGATCCGTTTTTTTATACAGCTTATATCCACAACTATTCAACCTTAATTGACATGCATGGTAGAACCTATTACTCCTGTCGCATCGCGTTTATTTATCCTGCAAGATTGATGGCTTGGGTTTTTGGAAGCGAACTAGGATACATTGTCTTGCGCAATATATTTTTAAGCGGCGCTCTTATTGCTGTATGGAGAATTACTCAGCATTTTTATAAATCGATACTAGTTTCTGTATTTATATCTAGTTTTGTTATTTTTAACCCTTGGTTTTTGCGAACTCTATTTTGGGATTACACAGACGGGGCAGCCATAGTATATGCACTATTATCGATTAGTTTTTACATGATCAAGGAAAACAAATTTTCATATTTTATATCGGGCGTTTTTTTCCTCTTGTCTATAAATTGCAATCCATTTTCGATCATAATCTTAGCGGCTTTTATTTTTTCTTGGTTTATTATTTCAAACATAAAGTCTAATTTAAAGTTCCGATATATCGATTTAGGTTTCTTCTTTTTTGGAATTCTATCAACTGAGCTCTTTTTGATTGGTATCACGTATTTAGAATTTCCGAATATGAATCCATTTTTTGATTTAGCTGTGTTTGAAATAGTAAATAGTTTGATTCATACTCCTGCGGCCAAAATGAGCAGTTTTCCCGAAATGATTACTCAGGGGAAATATGAGGTTCTTTTGCCATTTTTTGTTTCATTTTTGGGTTTAGTATATTGGACTTTCACCAAAAAAAATAACAAAGAAAGATTTGGTTTATTGTCAATTATTGCCATTTGCATGTCTTTGTTTTTTTATTATATTGCTTACATCGTTTGTAGTCAGAATTTTTTCGGATGTTTGTTTTATTTTTCATATTTATTTATCCCTGTGTTGTTTGTTTTGATATTTTTAATAGGAGACTCCATTTCTTCTCTTTGCTCAAATGATCAGAATAAGATTCTATTTCCGGCAATTATATTGTATCTGTGTTTGTGGATTAATATGGATTATATTAAAAGTCTTGGAGTGTTTAGTGGAATATCCTTTTTGGTTTTTTCTATTCTATTCATTATTTTTTTTCTTTTAGCGCTAATCCGTAATCAAACAATTGCTAAGCCGGTTTTTGTAATTATTTTTGTTGTTATGTCCGTTTTTGTTTTTTACAATAATCGATTGTGGGGTCATTACGATTTCATACATGATCATAAACGATATAAGTTAGAAAGAGATGTATATCTAGGATCAATCCAAATACAAAAATCGATTGTTAATGCCATAGATCTAAGAAAGTCAACTATTGGAATTTGGCATTCTATACCTTCAGGGCATCGATATTTGAATGGATTCCAGCATATGTTTTTAGGAATCCCTAATAGAATGTTTAAGTTTGAAGGAAATGGTATGCCTGTGGTGGATGACTATTTCAGAATAAAATTGGTAGAAAAGGATTTCATCGCTCTTTTAGGGATCAATGAAAACGAGATCGAAGAAGGCTATAAAGCATTGTGTGATGAGGGAATCCAAACATCTATCGTTTTAAGGAGTAAATATCGATCAAAGTATGCTCCCTGTCATCTTCTTCTATTAAAAATTGAGAGATCATGAAAACAATCCCGTTTAACAAGCCCTATTTTCCAGGTAATGAGTTCTCTTATATCCGTCAAGCTATTCGCAGTGGCAAAATATCGGGCGACGGCCAATTCACAAAAAAGTGTCATGATTTTTTCCGGAAACAATTTGGTTTTGGCAAAGTTCTGTTGACAACCTCTTGTACCGATGCCTTGGAGATGTCTGCCATATTGGCTGAAATCTCACCTGGAGATGAAGTGATTATGCCTTCTTATACCTTTCCTTCTACTGCAAATGCATTTGTGTTGCGAGGAGCTAAAATTGTATTTGCTGATAGCGGAAGCAATCATCCAAACATGGATATTTCAAAACTTCCTTCATTGATCACCGACAAAACAAAGGCAATTGTTCCTGTCCATTATGCAGGAGTATCTTGCGATATGGATCCGATCATGCAGTTGGCAAAAAAATTCCATTTACTCGTCATAGAAGATGCGGCGCAAGCAATTGACAGCTATTACAAAAATCAGCTGCTTGGAAGAATTGGACATTTAGCAGCTTTTTCATTCCATGAAACAAAAAACATTTCTTCGGGCGAAGGGGGAATGTTGGCGATTAATGATGCAAAATTTGAGGCCCGTTCGGAGATAATCTGGGAAAAAGGAACAAATCGGCAGGCATTTTTTCGGGGGGAAATCAATAAATACGGATGGGTCGATATTGGATCTTCTTTTTTGCCTTCTGATGTCATTGCAGCACTTCTTTTTGCCCAGTTAGAAAAAATCAAAACGATTCAAAGAAAAAGACTTAAAATCTGGCAGCAATATTTTAAAGAATTGAGTCCCTTGGCTAAAGAGGGATATTTTTCTCTTCCTCTGATCCCTCCTTATGCTACGAATAATGCTCATTTGTTTTATATCATCTGCCGTTCAAATCGGGAAAGGCAAGCCCTCATCAATTTTCTCAAACAAAATGGAATTTCAGCAGTTTTTCACTATCTTCCTCTCCATAAATCTGCATTCTACATGAAAAAGCACGATGGTCGGAGACTCTCATATTCTGAATATTACAGTAGATGTCTACTAAGGCTTCCATTGTATTATACCCTTTCCCAGGAGGAAATCCGTTATATCATCGATAAAATTAGCGAATTCTTCGAAAGATCCCAGCATTCAACATTGCAAAATCTTTTTTCCATCCCAGATGTAATATCCGTCTAAAATCTCTTCACAAACTAAAGAATCCCAGACAAAATGTTTGAAACAAACATTGGTAAAATCATGGGTTTCACCAGAAGTTTCTCTGAGAAAGAGGGCATTTTTGTATTTGATTCCTCGTTAGACCTTCGCTCAAGCTACGACAAAAACCATTTAGAAATTTTAATGAAAGCTGAACCCTATCATTTTTGGTTTTCGGCTCGAAGAGATAAAATCTGTCATAAATTTTTGCAAAGAGTAGATAAAACCTCTCGAATCCTTGAAATTGGTGGTGGAACTGGCTTTGTAGCTGAGAGCCTTATGAAAATGGGTTACACAGTAGAAATGTCCGATATTCATTTAAATGGCCTTCAATATGCAAAAAGAAGAGGTATTAAGAAATTATACCAATTCGATTTATTTTCCCCTCCTTTTCATGAGGAATTTGATGTTATTTGTCTTTTTGATGTTTTAGAACATTTAAGCGAGGAACAATTGGCTCTCGAGTGCATAAGCAAAATGCTTAAGCCAGGAGGTAAAATCATTTTAACTGTACCTGCACATCAGTGGCTTTGGAGTCGAGAGGATACAATAGCTGGACATAAGAGAAGATACACGAAGAAAGCTCTCGAGAAGATTCTAACCGAATCTGCCTTCCATCCCATACAAATCCAGTATTTTATGATAACAATCCTCCCCTTATTATTGCTGAGAAGATGGATCAAAAAAGACTCTTGTATTCCTATTAAAAGCGAGGAAGCACCTGAAATTCATTTACATCCGTTTCTAAATCGGATTTTGTTAGCGCTAACAAGGACTGAATTTTCTTTCGAGCGTTTTCTTCCTAATATAGCAGGTGGCTCTCTGCTAGCGATTGCGCAAAAACAAGGATAGGAGTCTCCTTAAAACTTAGCATACGAGAAATCGATAGCTCCGAGGGAGTCGAAAGCGTATCCTTTCAGTTGTGCATTCCGGCCAAAGAAAAAGCAGTCGCTGCAGATGGGGATGAAGGGCATTTCTTCGATCAGGATCTTTTCTGCAACAGCTAGATGTTCCATCCGTTTTTCAGGATCTATCTCGTATTTTGCCTCTGCAATTTTTTCTTTAAAGGGAGGATAGGTCCACTGCGTGAAATTGTTAGAATTGATAGAGGTAAACCGTTCTAGCATCTCTAGGGGATCTTTATAGTAAGCTGCCTCGAAAGCGCCGCAGATCACAAATTGACCTTTTGCAAGGTTTGTCCGCAGCACATTCCATTCTTGGTTTTGAAGCTCGACATTGATTCCCAAAGCATCAGTCCAGGCTTCTCGCAAATATTCAGCGAGCTGTTTCCGGTTTGCTTGTTGGGAATAAGTCACCGTCAGAGCCGGGAACGACTCTTTGGAGAGTTTCAGTTCTTTAAGGCCTTCTTCAAAAAGCTTTTTTGCTTCCATTCGGTTTTCTTTCAAAGGGAAATGGAACGAAGAGGGGAGCATATTGGGAGCTAAAGCTTTGGCAAGCGGGCGGCCGCCCATTAGAATATGCTTTGTAATGGCATCGCGATTGATGCTTAAACTGAGAGCTTTCCGTATCTTAGGAGATGAGAGGGCTGGGTGTTTCGTATTTAAAAAGACCCAAAAAGAGCGGTCGATAGGATATGAATAAATGGCCTTTTTATTTGATAAATGGGTGATTTGCTCAGCAGTGAGAGGGCCCATTGGGACGCCAATCCAGTCGAGTTTCCCTTTTTCAAAGAGAGAAAATGTCGTGAGGGGATCTTCGACGAAAGACACTTCAATTTGTTTAATAGATACATTTTGGCGGTTCCAAAAATGGGGATTGGGCTTGAAGGTGAGGGAACTGCCTCGGACCCATTTGTCCAGCATAAAAGGGCCGCTAAACTCTGTGGGCTCCTTTTTCTTCGGGTCGAAGAGCGGAGCGCAGACAGGCTGGGCGAGAAGGTCTAGAAAATAGGGCGAAGGATAGGCGAGCTCCACCACAAGAGTTTTATCATTGAGGGCGGTCACTCTGACCTGATCAGTGGGAATAAGTCCTTTTTTAGCTTCTTCCCCGTTTTTGATCATGTAGAGCAAATCGGCTCGGGGACAGGTAGAATTGGGGGAAAGGGCTTCTTTCCAAGCTTTTTCAAAGTGATGGGCTGTTACAGGAGAACCATTCGACCAGGCATTCTCTCTTAGAGTGAACCTATATTGGAGCCCATCCAGGGAAATTTCCATCGATTTTGCGCCAGCGAGAACAGGATTGCCTTCATGATCGATCCGAGTCAGCCCTTCGTTCAGTGTTTTCCCTATCGAAATTCCGCGGAGGAAGATCATGACCTCGTGAGGATGCAGGGAAGGAAGGTCTCCCTCTTGAAAATTTACTTTTAAAGAATGCACTCTAATTTCCTCTTGTTTTTGACAACTCATCAAAAATGAGAACAAGAGAATAAAGAGAATGATTTTTTCTTTCCATGTTTTCTTCATTTTTTTGCCCAACTAAAATCGATACATCCTTCGGAATCAATAATGGTATCTTTTAAATCTGTTGCATAGAGATGCGTATAATCAAAGAGAGGGGAGTGGGGAGTCTCTTGTTTCAGGATTTCCAGTGCAGATTCTTTGATTTCAGGATCTTTATCTTCTCTAGCCTGATCAACGAGACGCCTATAGGGGAAATGGACCCATTGGGAAAAGTTCCAAGAACTGAATCCTTCAAAGCGTTCCAAATATTCAGGAGAATCTAGCTTTAAAGTGTCTTGGAGCAATACGCAAATCTCGAAAAATCCTTTTTCAATTCTACTTCGGAATTGATTCCATTCTACTCTTTCCAGATTCACTTTAATCCCTAAGATCTCTTCCCAGTTGGATTTCAAATGGAGTGCAAGATGCTCTCTTTGCGCTTGGTTGGAAAAAGTGAATGTCAATGGGGGGAAAGTCTCTCTTGTAAGACCTAACTCTTTGAGGCCTTCCGAAAATAGGCGGTTTGCTTCTTCTTTATCAGGCAGCAAAGGAGACAGGGGGGAGCTATGGAGGTAGATTTCTTTGCAAATGGAAGTTCTGTCTATAGAAAGGCTCAGGGCTTTCCGAATCGAAGAGGGAAGGAGAGGATTTGTTGTATTGAAATAGAGATAAAAACGGCGGGAAGGAGTATACTTTTTCAATTTTCCTTCCGAGTGAAAATATTGAGCGAATTCTGGGGAAAGAGCGTTCAAGGGATCGCCAATCCAATCTATATTTCCATGTTTAAAATCTTCAAAGATGGTTTCGGAATCATTTGTCCATCGAATTTCGATCTGTTCGAAGAATACTCGCTTCCTATTCCAGAAATACGGATTTCTTTCGAGGACCATCCCTTCTTTTGTTTGATTCCGGATGATAAATGGGCCATTGAACCATTTTGGTTCCCTGAAGGTGCCAAACATTGGAAAATAAAATGGCTGGGCGAGTTCATACAGGAAGAGGGGATTTGGTTTTTCTAATTCGATGAATAGTGTCCAAACATCTAAGGCCTTGATCCCTAAATCTTCGGCGCTGCATTTTTTCTCTTTGTACCGTTTTGCATTTTTGATCGAAAAAAGAACTTCAGGATGGTTGACATGGTCGCTTAAAGCCGATTGCCAGCTAGAGGTATAATCGAAAGCCGTTACGTTTTCGCCATTCGACCAGCAAAATGGACGCAGTTTAAATGTATATTGGAGACCGTCTTTGGAGATTTCGCATTCTCTGGCGCCGGCTAGTTCTGGTTCTCTTTCGGCATTTAAGCGGGTGAGGCCTTCGAAAACGAGTTTGCTGAGCATCTTACAGCGCATATCTCCGGAAGAATAATGGGGATTGAGCGAGGGGAGAGAACCCTCTTGAAAAACTAAGCGGAGTGTTTTGGTTTTTTCTCGTGGGAAGGAGATTTCTTTCAGAAGGTCATCTATTTGGATGGTGCCGGGATTCAAAAGGCAGAAGTAATGGTAGCCTCCAAAGCTAAGATAAGCGTGGGATGCAAGTTTCGATTCGGAGGTAAAGCGGCTCAATTTAAAGAGATCTGGGGCGTTGAGTGTTTTGATGATCGTAAAAGTCTCTGAACAGCTTTTAATGGCAAAAGGCTCTTTTTCTTGCATGAGCTGGGAAAAGGCTGTGAAAAGATCTTCAGCTTCTCTCAAAGAAAGAGAGAGCCACATCTCAACGGGATGAAGAGCATAGAAAACCTTTTCAGCAAACAGATCGAAATGGGGGATTTTTCCACTTAAATGAACTCGGATTGTTTCAAAATGCTCCTGCTGTTTTTCAAAAAGGCCTCCATTGTAATCGCGGAAAGGGCCGATAATCGATTCAACGACTTTTAAGACATAGCGCCTAGCATAGAGAAGATTGATCGAATCTCTGACATCAAAAGCGTTGGAGGGGATTTGAATCGAGAAGACCCCGACTTCAATTAAAAGCGGGGAATGGAGTTTCCTCAAGAAATGGCAGAATAAATAGAATGATTCTGGAAGGAACTTGAATAGTTCATCCATAGATTCAGGAGATTGCGGACGTACGATATGGATTAGGAATTCAAGGGAGTCTGTTGTCTGTTCTTGAAAGTGAAGAGACACGTGAGGCAAATCTTCAGGACTTTGCATTTCGCTGATGAGAAGTTGGATCTGCCTATAGGATTCTTCTTTGTTATAAGGCCAAAAAACCGCGGGAGTCAAAGGGGGGATAGAGAGGAGTTCTTCTCGGAAATCTTTTTCGATCTTTTTCAGTTCTTTTTGGGAGAGCTCTTTCCCGCGCAGTTTATGGATTTCCAAATAACAGAAAACATAGGGCAAATCGGGGTGATGCCAGAGATAAAAGGAACCGGGCATTTCATGGATGCCAGGGAGAAGAATATGGAGGGCCTTCAGGATCTGTTCGCGGTGAAACCCGTAGGAGGCTGTAAAACAAAGAGAGATGCAAATACGGGATGGGCCTCGAAATAACTTCATCAAAAGATGTTTATGAAGATTGCTGCTCCCCTCGATCAATTGTTCCATTTTTTTCTGATGGAAGAACTGTGCCAAAAGAATTTCTTTCAGATGAAAGAAGGAACGCCCAGATAGGAAGTTATAACTGGTATTCGCGATCAATCGATCCAAGCCCTTAGACAATCGATGATCGAAAAGAAGAGGGAGCCTTTGAAGGACTTTGCCCACTTCGGTTTTCAAAGAGACAATTATTTCTGCTTCTATCGCCTGTTTCAGGAGAGTTTCTTGCATCGCAACCATTTAGGAAACGTCTCTTTTACACAATTCTAATACTTTCCTGCGACAGTTTTATTAATTTGAGCCCAAGAACCTTTTCTTTGGAAATTTTTTTATGGTTCTAAAAAATAGTACAATGGTTCATTTTGAGAGTAGAGGTATAGGTTCACTATGAAAAAGCTCGGTGGGGGCATCATTCTTTTGATTATTTTGGGGTCCATTGTTTTTCTTTGGCTCATCAAAGCTCCTATTATGTCTTCCTATTTAACATCTCGTATGAAAATACCTATTTCCATAGGGTCTATGAGCATGTGGCCGAGCCAAACGATCATGAAGAACTTCAAAGTTCCCAATCCGCGAGGATACAGCCTCCCTTATGCGTTTAAGGCAGAACGAACCGAAATCGATTATCAATTGAAACATATTTTCGGAGATCCTTGCATCATCGATAAGATTGAGATAGATAACGTTCTCATGACGATTATCGTGACCGATTCCACAGGAGCAAAAAATAATTGGGCAAAACTCGGTTCAAAAATCCCTGATGAGCCGAACACGCGGGAAATCATTATCCATCATTTAATTCTGACAAATATGAAAATAGAGATTCGAGGATTGGAGGGTTTGGGCGTTGCTTCTCAGACCAAAACTATTGATCGGATGGAATTTGACGAAATAGATAGCAAACAGGGTTTCCCAACAAAAGAATTGATCTCCAAAATTTTTGAGGGGGCTGGAATGCAAAAATATATTCAGGAGCTTTTCAATCCTGAAAATATTATTGAGAAGGTCACGAACCCTCTTCCATTCGACGTTTTCGGATCTAAATAGTTGCTGTCTTTTGTAGCTTTTTGTTGATCCGTCTCATTTTTAAATTCAGAATGTACCACCAAACGCCCAATACATTACTGACAAGAGTGTGTGCCCAGAGCCATGTATTCGACGGCAGAGGAACCTTGCCGGAGATATATCCTAAAATGGCGGCGAACATCGCGATAGGAGCAGTAATCAGGATGAACATGAGGAGTTTGGTTCCTGGCTTCCGATAGATGCATCGATAAAAGATATAACTAAAAAGCAATAACGATAGGCCATTAATAGCCAAAATAAGATAGCTAACCCACTCGGGAAATTGAGAATATGCTGGATTTCCTGGAGTTTGAGAGGCGAAATAACAGAGATTCAATACCCCGGATGCAATAAGGACTGTGAGCCACTGTTTTCTTGTTATTACTTCATTTTCATTCATGAGTCCCTCTTAAACTGTAAAAAAAAGGCCCTCGGTTTCCCGAGAGCCTTAATACTACTGAACACTGGGGTGCGGGGGCGACCACCCCAAAGATGATGCATCTTTGGGGACCCCGGCGGCCCCGACGATTTCAGCATTCATAATTCATATTTCCTACTTTTTCTTAGTAGTCCATTTCTCCGCCGCCGGCAGCAGCTGCTGCTGGTTTTTCCTGCTCTTCATCAGTGATGATAGCTTCTGTTGTGAGGAGGAGGCCGGCGATGGAAGCGGCATACTGCAATGCGCAGCGGACGACCTTTGTTGGGTCGACAATGCCTTTTTCCACCATATTGACGTAAACATCTTCGCGGGCGTCGTAACCTTCATATTGATTCATCGAAGATACTTTTTGGACGACGATCGATCCTTCTTTCCCTGCGTTTTCTGCGATTTGGCGCAATGGATAAACAAGGGAGCGAGCGATGATCTCAGCGCCGATTTTGATATCGCCGGAGAGTTTCGCGAGCATTTTTTCCAATGCAGGCAAGCAGCGGATTAGGGCTGCGCCGCCGCCAGGAACAATTCCTTCCTCGACAGCTGCTTTGGTCGCTTCTTTCGCATCGTCGACGCGGTCTTTTTTCTCTTTCATTTCCACTTCGGTTGCGGCTCCTACTCGGATGACAGCTACTCCGCCAGAGAGCTTAGCAAGGCGCTCTTGGAGTTTTTCTTTGTCGTAGTCGGATGTCGCTTCCTGGATTTGACGCTTCAGAAGAGCGATACGGTCTTGGATCGCTTTTTTGTTGCCAGCGCCATCGATGAGCGTGGTGTCTTCTTTCTTCACGAGGACTTTTTTCACGCGGCCCAGCATGTCGAGAGTGACTTTCTCGAGTTGGATGCCGAGTTCTTCGCTGACGAATTGTCCGCCTGTCAAGATCGCGATATCTTCAAGCATCGCTTTGCGGCGGTCGCCGAAGCCAGGCGCTTTCACTGCGACGACTTTGAGGCCGGCGCGGAGGCGGTTGACAACGAGCGTTGCAAGAGCTTCTCCTTCGACATCTTCAGCGATCACGAGGAGGGGTTTTCCCGACTCTGCGGCAGCTTGAAGGACAGGGAGGAACTCTTTCATCGAAGAGATCTTTTTCTCATAAATCAGAACATAAGCATTTTCATATTCTGTAGTGAGGGCTTCGGCGTTGGTGACGAAATAGGCAGAGACGTATCCTCTGTCGAAATTCATCCCTTCAACGACGTCGAGAGTGGTCTCGAAGCCTTTCGCTTCTTCTACTGTGATGGTGCCGTCTTTACCGACTTTTTCCATCGCTTTAGCAATGATGGAGCCGATATCGGAGTCGCCGTTTGCAGAAATAGTGGCTACTTGCGCGATTTCTTTTGTATCTTTGATCGGCTTGCTCAGCTTCTTCAATTCATCGACTACAGTATTCACTGCGAGTTCGATCCCTTTTTTGATTTCCATCGGGTTCGCGCCTGCTGTGACGTTGCGAAGGCCTTCATGATAAATAGCCTCGGCAAGGACAGTCGCCGTTGTGGTGCCGTCGCCGGCTTTATCAGCCGTTTTGCTGGCGACTTCTTTCACCATCTGAGCGCCCATATTCTCGTGCTTATCTTCGAGCTCGATTTCTTTAGCAACGGTCACGCCGTCTTTCGTAATTTTAGGAGATCCGAATTTAGAGTCGATTACGACGTTGCGCCCTTTTGGTCCTAAAGTGACCTTCACGGCGGATGCCAATGTGCGTACGCCTTTCAAGATTTTTTGGCGTGCGTCTTCCTTGAACTTAATATTTTTTGGTGCCATAGTAAAATTTCTCCTTACTCTTCGATGATTGCAATGATGTCGTCAGCTTTTAAAATCATATATTCCTCGTCATCGATCGTCACTTCCTGGCCAGAATATTTGTCCATGAGGATGACGTCGCCTAACTTAACAGGGACGGGGTGTACTTTTCCATCGTCGAGCCTTTTTCCGGGTCCTACGGCGACGACTTTCGCCTTTTCTTGTTTCTTCTTAGCTGAATCGGGAAGGATGATTCCTCCCTTCATTGTTTCTTGCGGTTCCAGCCGTTGGGCTAAAACACGATTTCCTAATGGTTTCAACGTAATTTTTTTTGCTGTTTGTTGTGCCATTGGTAGTTTCTCCTGTTATTTCGTCCGCTCTAAGGCAGAGGGCCTTAAAAGCAGATTTTTGAATTTGATTCTAGATAGGAATATAGCGAAATGAGCTGTTTTTTTGCAACAAGATTTAGCAGAATATTGTCCAGATTGCTAATCCCTTCTGCGGCAATCGCTTTTCTCCCTTGCGGAGAAACGATGAACTCTTTAAATTCCAGTAAGTTAGAAAAGGAGATATCCATGCCAAAAAGCCGCAATGAAATCCCCCTGGAAGACCGTTGGAATGTTGAAGCCCTCTATCCAAATCCAGAGGCTTGGAAACAGGAGCTGGTTCAAGTTAAAGGAGAGGAAAGATCACCTCGCTGGCCCGACTTACATACTTATAAGGGGCAGTTGAATGATCCGACTGTCGCAGCTTCTTTAATGGAAACCTATCTCAATTTGGATAGGAAGCTCTCAAAGTTGCACACCTATGCTCATCTTCGTGTCGATGAAGATCTCGGCAATGACACTTTCAAAAGCGATTTTGGGATGATCTCCAGTCTCATGCATGACTTTGTATTAGAGACTTCCTGGATTGAGCCGGAACTTTTGGCTTTGAATGAAAGAGAGTTCCGACAATTGACATCGCATCCTTCTTTGACACCCTACCAATTCTATTTCAAGAAACTGGGACGGATGCGCCCTCATACTTTGACTCCTCAGCTTGAAGAGTTCATGGCCCTGAGCGGTAAGGCGCTTGATACTTCCTACAAAGCTTTTGGCGCTTTGAACAACGCGGATATGACATTCAAACCAGCCATCGATTCGAATGGGAAAGAGCACGCTCTTTCAAATGGCACCTACCTTTCCTACATGAGAAGTCCCGATCGGCAGTTGCGACGCAGTGCATTTGAAAACTTGCATCGCGGCTTCGAAGCGCATGCCAATACGATCTGCGAACTTCTGCAAGGACAGATGCAAAGCCATCTATTTTTCTCTCGGGCAAGGAACTTCAAAAGCTGTATAGAAGCAGCTCTTTTCCCTCATCAAATCGACCCTGCAGTCTATGAACGGTTGATTGCATCTGTGCGAGCGAAGCTGCCTCTCATGCATCAATACATCGCTTTACGAAAAAAACTTTTGAAACTCGATGAAATCCATTTGTACGATCTCTATGTGCCTTTAGTAGAAGAATCGCAATCGAATATGAGTTATCAAGAAGCAAGGGATGCTGTTGTCGATTCTGTTGCACCTCTTGGAGAAGCGTATCAGGGCTATCTGAAAAAGGGGTTGATTAATGACCGATGGGTCGATGTTTATGAGAATGCTCGGAAGCGAAGCGGCGCCTATTCAAGTGGCTGTTACGATAGCATGCCTTATATCCTGATGAACTTTCATGAGACCTTAAATGATGTTCTGACGCTTGCTCATGAAGCGGGACATAGCATGCACAGCCTTTTAAGCCGGATGAACCAGCCCTATGTTTATTCACAATATCCTATTTTTGTCGCTGAAGTCGCTTCCACCTTCAATGAGCAGCTCCTTTTAACACATCTCAAATCAAAAGCGAAGTCCAAGAAAGACCTCGCTTATTTGATCAATTATGAAATCGAGGGGATACGCGGTACGATTTTCCGCCAGACTATGTTTGCGGAGTTCGAGCTGAAGCTCCATAAGTGGGTTGAAGAGGGAGTAACACTGACTCCAACCTTACTTAAACAACATTATCTGCAGTTGAATCGAGAATATTATGGACCAGAAATTGTCTTGGATCCAGAGCTTGAGATCGAATGGGCGAGGATTCCACACTTCTATTACAATTTCTATGTCTATCAGTATGCGACAGGCCTGAGCGCTGCGCTCACTCTTTTCCAAAAGGCTATGGCCTCAGACGAGGCGCGCGAGCGCTACCTTGAGTTTCTCTCATCTGGAGGAAGTAAATATCCTCTAGATCTGCTTGAATCAGCAGGGGTCAATATGCGAACCAGCGAGCCAGTCGATTCAGCCTTGAATCATTTTGCGGACCTTTTGAAAGAGCTTAAAAAAATCCTGTAGTAAATGACACGATGAGCAGGATAGGTTTCTCTATCCTGCTTTTAAAAAAAGATTTGCAAAATATCATGATTTGGGTTAACTCCTACATCTGCCGGGTGTGGAAATTGGCAACAATCATGAAACAAAAAGCAAAAGCGATCTTTGTAGTCCTCAATGATAAGGGACTTCATACCCGCCCCTCGACGGAACTTGTAAAATGCGCCGCTAATTTCAATGCTCAAGTACATCTTTCCTATAAGAACTATGTAGTGAATGCAAAGTCTTTGCTGGGCATTTTAATGCTTGCTGCAGAAAGAGGCGCGAAAATTGGTGTAGAAGCTGTTGGAGACGACGCAGAAGCTGCTGTAAAAGCGATTCTGAAACTCGCTCAGAACCGCTTTAACATAAAATACTAAATGAAACCATATCCTGGGATCGCGAAAGAACGCATCGCGTGATCAGTGTGTACTTCAATGATCTCTTCGCCATACTGAAATTGAATTTTATATCCGGGAACTAGGGCCTGTGTGTAGTTCATGCCAGGCATCGGGCACCCTAATGATCCATCGTTCCATGTAATCTGTTGAGATCCGATCCATTCAAGTTTGGATTCATCGAGATCTGGACGCCATTTTTTAAGCCGGTCTATGAGGTTTGAGGCGCAGCAAAACGTCTCTGCAGGTTGCTGTATTACAATAGGTGAAAGATTTGAAATAATCATTAATTACCTCCGGTTTGATTTTAATTATAAACCTAGATAATTAATGATACATCATAAATAAATTCTATAAGATCTTTGTTGTTCCATTTTGATAGCCTACAACAACACGGCCGGCAAGGTTGAAGAAGAAGCCAGTATCGACGACTCCGGGTATACGGATGAGTTGATCATGGTGCTGTTCAGGAGCCATGGGGGGAGTGTCGAATTGAATGTCGAAAAGGAGGTTCCCATTTTCCGTAATGTAGAGGGTTCCGTCTTCGTTCATCCTCCATTTTCCTCTATAGCCAAATTCTTCGATTTTTACCCGAGTAGCGGGGGATCCGTAAAAGATGATTTCCACAGGGAGTTTTGCATGGCCTACGGTCATCACAAGTTTGCTTTCATCGACGATGACGACCATTTCATTGCTGGAGCTTGCAAGGATTTTTTCCCGAACATGAGCGCCTCCTCCGCCTTTGATCATCCTTTTTTTGGGATCGATCTCATCGGCGCCATCAACTGTAATATCCACACGGGGAATGGAGTTGATATCCAAGATTTCAATCCCCCCTTTTTTGGCGATTTCAGCGGAAGCTCGCGAGCTGGAAACGGCTTGGATCTTGAGCCCTTCCTTACACCGTTTAATTAAGCTTTCGATGAAATAAAAAGCTGTCGTCCCTGTTCCTAAGCCGACAATCATTCCTTTTTCTATAAATTCGGCCGCTTTGTGTCCGGCAGCTTTCTTAGCATTTTCAATTGTCATAGAGGATCCATTTCGTTTCCTCTAATGTAGTGGAAAAGATGGTAACTTTTCTAGTGGATCTTTAACTCATTTTTTTATATGTTAGGCCCGCGGAGTAGCAAAGTTAGAGGTTCCTCATGAGTCTTGCTGAAGATAGATCTGAAATTGACGACAAACCCCTCGCTACAGAGAGTCTTAAAACTCGGCGCGCCAGGGAAAAACTTCTTAAGCAATGGGAGTCGGAAAAAAAACACATCACCCCTAAAGCCATTGCTGAAACCACAGATAAAATCCGAAAATGGATCGCAGATAATGCGAAACATCGCGTTCCTATCAAAGAAAAAATCGAACTTTTCAATCAGAACAAAGATGCGGCTGTTTTAAGCAAGAAAGTCCAGCAATTTGCTGAGAGGCTTAAAATAGATATGGAATATCTCCATAAGAACCTATCTTGAATGAAAAGATCTAATCCGGTAGTCTTCATTTTTTAAAGCATTGATCGTCAATGGAAAATGTAATAGATGTACTATCGGCGCGGGGATTCATCGACCAGATGACTAACCCAGAGCTCCGCGAGAAGGTCAATAAGCCAATAAAGCTCTATGCTGGCTTCGACCCTTCTGCCGATAGCCTCCACCTCGGAAATCTTGTTGGGATCATGGGCCTTGCCTGGTTCCAAAAATACGGCCACACTCCAGTTGCCATTTTAGGCGGTGCGACAGGCTTGATCGGAGACCCTTCCGGAAAAAGTATTGAACGTCCCTTTTTGGATGAGCAAGTCATCGCATCCAATGTCAAATCCATCGGAACTTTTTTTCACAAAATCCTCAATTTTCCATCTGGTCCAAAGCCTGTGATCTTAAATAACATCGACTGGCTTGGAAAACTTTCGATGGTTGAATTCTTGCGCGATGTCGGTAAACATTTCCGGATCGGTACGATGTTGGGAAAAGATATGATCCGCACGCGTCTGCAATCGGAAGATGGAATGAGCTATACAGAATTTAGCTATCAGCTTCTGCAAGCGTACGATTTTTGTTATCTCAATAAGCATTTTGGCGTCATTCTCGAAATCGGCGGCAGCGATCAGTGGGGAAATATCACTGCGGGAATCGAATTGAATCGAAAATTAGGCGGCGATTCCATCTACGGCCTAACACACCCTCTCCTCACTCGGAGCGATGGAAAAAAATTCGGCAAATCGGAAGAAGGGGCTATTTGGCTATCGAGCGACAAACTTTCGCCGTATCAATTTTATCAATATTTGGTCCGCATTCCTGATGCCGATGTGATCCGTCTCTTGAAAATGCTTACCTTTTTAGACCTTGCTGAAATTGGCGCCATTGAAGAAGAAATGAAATCTTCAGGATATGTTGCAAATTCTGCACAGAAACGGCTTGCCGAAGAAGTAACCCGTTTTATTCATGGCGAAGAAGGATTGCAAACGGCTCTCAGAGTTACAGAAGGAATTGCGCCAGGCTCAGAGGCCAAGTTAAATAGTTCGGTTCTGCAAGAACTCTCATCTGATATGCCCAATGCATCGCTTACATTCAATGAAGTCGTTGGACAAAAGTTTGTCGATGTCGCAGCGAAAGTTTCACTTGTCACCAGTAAATCTGAAGGCGTGCGGCTGATCAAAAATGGCGGCGCTTATCTCAACAACGAACGGATTTCCGATCCTGCATTTTCTATTTCATCCACTGATCTGATTGATGGTTCTTACCTTCTTTTGAGCGCCGGAAAAAAGAAACGGATGCTCATAACAATATACCCCTCGTGACTCAAGAATCGGTATTGATGCGGCG
>CAZXVU010000013.1:0-6211 GCA_964644465.1 uncultured bacterium | reverse complement strand
GCGGCGTCGGCTTTACCTCTTATTTTTTGTCTTCGCTTCGGTCCTTGCCTTTGGCAATGTCCCTCTCTCCAGCCAAAAAATCTGAGGAGCCTTCTTGCTCAATTTCCGATTCTTTATTCACTCCTGGTATCGTGTAATCGAAAATTTGATTTGAAAAATAATCAGCAATCGCTATTTTGAACTCGTGAACCCCTTCACATGTAAGCCTCTACGAGGCTAGTACCCAAAGAAGAGGCTTCTTTGAGGTGGAAGGGAAAAAATTTTAGAGTCGTTCATCAGTTGAAGCTGGGATTCAGCTGGATTCTAAATGAAGGAGACAACAGCTTGTCTGAGAACTTAAAAGATTTGCCAAATATGCCACGCCAAAGAAGGAGCCCTGATATGGCTACTATCACCAAGAAGAAGCTGATCCAAACGATTTCACAATCAAAAGGACTGCATCCGAATGATGTCCGTAATGTCATCCAGGCTTTTCTTGATGCTATGACCGATACTCTTTCGCAAGGCGACCGTTTAGAATTCCGCGATTTCGGAGTTTTTGAAGTTGTTGAAAGGAAACAAAAAATCGGACGCAATCCTAAAAACGCTGCAGTTCCGATTGTAATTCCCGCACGTAAAGCGGTGAAATTTACTCCTGGCAAAAAAATGCGTAAACTTATTGAATAGTGCCTGCAAAACAGGTCTATGGAAACATCGCTCATCTCCCACTCCCTTTCGGATGGCGCTCAAATGTTGGGAGAGGATCCCTGGGATGAGTGTATTCATAGACATGAACCTCAGTCAGGCTGCGTGAATCTCGAGGCTGGAGCAATCCAGCCTCCGATTTATTCAGCATGCAAAACCACCCATGAATGTTATCGGTTCTTGCGCAGTGTTTGGGCTCAAGGGATTTGCCCAAATCCTCGGTTTTTAAAAAATCCATTTGGGAAAACCCACCAACCGTCTCAAGCCATTAGTTTTTTGCTCGCACAAAAGTGGAACTTTCAAACGACTCCGCTTGCTCCTGTGGCGTATACTAGCGGCGCAGCCGCCCTTGACACAGGACCTTTATGGAAATCTGGATATCTGCCAGAACTTTGCCAGCTCGCTCTACTTTGGGCGATCGCAGGAAAAAAAGAAGAAGCAAACAATCTTGCAAGATGGCTTCTTCCTTTTATCTTGGAAAAACCTCTTATTTCATTTTGGTCTCTTCAAGAGGAGTATGAAGAAAAAGAAAGTCTTTTATCTTTCTCTCTTCTTCTCCGCGCAGCTGGGCAAAAAGAAAAAGCTGCTGAGCTTTTCAAAAAAACGCGTCAACCGATAGACCCGTTTTTCATCGCTCTTGCTAAACAAGCGCCTCTTTTTGATGAGCCTTTTTCATCGGCGGAAATGATCCACGATCTCGAACTAGGGCTCACTCTTTCGCGAAAAAAGAAAATGGCCGCTGCTTTAGTTTTAAGCGGATTTGGGACTTCTTTAGGCGTCGTCTCAAGCGGCGATGTAGAAATTCGGGCAATGGGTCCTCATGCATTGCCATTGAACGACCCCACTTTATTTGGAATCAGCCGCGCTCCTGATGGTTCTTCTTGGACCCGATGCTTTGCACTTTCTGAAGTTTGGTTTGAGGTAAAAAGCATCTTTGAAGAATCATCCCTCAGCCTCGATTTGCGATTTATCGGCATCCGCACTGAAAGGCCTCTCTCGTTTGTTTTCTACCTTAAAGCCAATAGTTGTTCGATTGGGCAAACCATCCTAAAACCGAAGAGCCTCCAACGATATTCTGGAGAGGCGCAAACTTTCCTTTTTGAAGGGGCTCATTCTAAATTAAGAATTGAAAGTATTTTTTCTCACAAAGTTCAAGTGATTCCTTTGGCAGGCGAGGGTGATGGCTTCTGGTCTTCCGATTTCCTCCTCTCCTTCGAAATCCACCCCTTCGAAGCCCAAGCCAGATTCAATATAAAAATTTTATAATTGGGCGAACAGCCTTCCCAACTCAGTGACTGGATACATGCCGATCTTTTCACAAAAAACATCAATGATGAGAAGGATATAACGATTTGAAAGATGGAAAAATTGAGAGGAGATTCTAAAAATTTTTTATCCTTCATATCATTGTATCCTTCAAATCGTTTAAAAAGCTGAGAAATCGATGGATCTTCCAATTTTTCTCAACCTCTTCGTTGGGTCCATTACGCAATGCAGAGATAGTCCTTCGGGCGAGAGAAACAGCCTGACTGTCTATTCTATTAATTTCTTTCTTAATTTGTTGATTTTTCACAAGCTAAGTCTTTGTGTTGTAGGTTTGTTTTGACTTTTGATTATTAACTAATAACGATTCAACTGCCTTGCCAAATAGTCTTCAAATAAGGATAATAGGATCTCGATTAAAGATTTGAGTTGGAGCTTCCGTGTCAGTGGTTAAATACTTTTTAATGGGTGCGGTTGTTGTTTTCGGGATCATCGGTTTCTTAGGTTGGCTAAAACGGGAACCGAAACCTAAATTGGAACAACAACTTGTCCAAGAAATTCAGATTCCAAGCGAAGCGCCTAAACAGATTGCACAAGTTCAAAAACCGGTTCCGCTAAAACCCACAGCAGAGATAGAGAATTTCCCCGAAGTAGACCGGATTTCCCAACTGTTCACCCTGGACTCATCAAAATTGCCCATCGTTGAGACCGTCTCTTATACAAGCCGGGTGCCTTGGTTGAAAGACCGTCCCGCTTGGATTGCAGATTATGCCTCTCATTATGAGACCTCGCGCCACTTCATTGCGCGAAGCTTGAATCGAAAGCTTGACTATTTGACCCAAAAAGTCTCTCCCGGCGACCGCTTCAATGTGTTCAAACGGGACAAGAATCTCAACTTTCATTTGTTGATCGATCTATCCCGCTGCCGTATGTGGTTTTACTATGTTGACCAAGACTCCAATGAGCGAGTTCTTCTCAAAACTTACCGTGTAGGATTAGGCAGAGTCGATCCTCACAAAACTTCCGGGTTTTTGACTCCAGTTGGTAAATATTCTCTGGGCGAAAAAATCGCGATTTATAAGCCGGGAACAACGGGATTTTTCCAAGACGAAAAGATCGAGATGATCCGCGTCTTCGGCACACGATGGGTTCCCTTCGAGAATGAAGTTGAAGGGTGCACAGAGTCCTCAAAAGGACTCGGCCTTCACGGCGCTCCTTGGGTTCTAGATCCAGCGACCGGACAATATGTCGAAGACCGGAGCAAGATCGGTAAATACGACAGCGATGGATGCATTCGACTTGCCTCGGAAGATATGGAAGAGATTTTCTCGATCGTGATCACAAAACCGACGACTGTCGAATTAGTCAAAGACTATGGACAAGCCAAGCTTCCCGGCCATGAAATTTTAGGAAGCGCAAAATGACCATTCTTGCCCATGAAAAGCAGATCTTCGAAGTACAGCAGACGCTGCAAAGGCTGAAAGAGCAGAATCAAAATAATCCGCTCTGGACGAAAGAAGAACTGAATAAAATGGAAAGAAAACTGGAGCTGCTGAAGAAAAATGTCTATTCGCAGCTCAAAGCATGGGACCGGGTAGCCATCTGCCGCCATCCGCAAAGGCCCCATGCAATCGACTATATTCAAAATCTGTCCGAGGAATTTGTTGAGCTTTTCGGAGACCGGACATTCCAAGACGATCACGCAATCATCGCGGGACTTGCCAAAATCGAAGGGCAAAAATATGTTGTGATCGGCCAAGAAAAAGGAAAAGACACTGAGAGCCGCATCTTCCGCAATTTTGGCATGCCTCATCCTGAAGGATACCGGAAAGCGATGCGATGCATGCGCCTTGCCGCGAAGTTCGGACTTCCTGTGATTTCTTTGATCGACACCCCTGGCGCTTATCCCGGCCTTACTGCAGAAGAAAGAGGGCAAGGATGGGCGATTGCACAAAATCTCTGGGAAATGGCCCGCTTGCCGACCCCGATTATTGTGGTCTTGATCGGTGAAGGGTGCTCTGGCGGCGCTTTAGGCGTAGGCGTTGGAGATGTGATCGGTATGATGGAACATTCCTATTATTCTGTGATCTCGCCAGAAGGCTGCTCTTCGATTCTTTGGAAAGATGCAGGGAAAAACGCGATCGCTGCCGAAGCTTTGAAAATGCATGTGGAAGACCTTTTGGAACTTGGGATCGTCGATCAAATGATCCCTGAGCCCCTCGGCGGGGCCCACCTCGATCCAAAAATCGCTTACTTAAATGTGAAATCTTTTATTAAAGAGCAGTGGGCCTCCTTGAAATCAAACCCGATTGATCTCCTTTTAGAAAATCGCTACCAAAAATTCCGGAAAATGGGCAAATTTGAATCTTTATCATCGATAATGGCTCTAAATGAAATTGCTCCTTCTAGCAGCGCTTCGGAATAGTAAGCACCTCACTCTTGCGATCTTAACGCTAACTTCTCTTCTCCTTTTAACGATCGCCAACCAGTGCGAAATGTTCTCTGTCGGATTGATGGCGAATACGGGAGCCGATTTTTTTACCCTGTTCAGCCCAGAGGGAAAAAGAGTTAAAGATAAGATCAGCATCAACGATGTCAACTACCGCTGGATGGTCATCGATCATAATGGCGATGGAATCATCACAAAACAAGACGCTGCAGCCTACATTGCGCAAAGAAAAGATTCGAATCCTCTCCACTGGGTGATGCACAAGGTTTCTGTCCATTTTGATTTTGAACAGAATTTTTCCCTTCTCATCACAATTCTTGTGTCTGTGGCGCTTTTTAAAGCGATGTCTCTTTTCACATCCCGGTATGTTACGCAGCTGCTTTCCATCCGCGTCACTCGCGATTTGCGCCAACAATATTTTGAGCACATCCAGTCTCTGCCTCTGAGCTTCTACCAGGAACAAAACTTAGGGAGCCTCTCTTCCCGGGCTGTTGGAGATGCAGGGCAGATTTCCTCTTCTCTGAATTCCTGTTTGACCAATTATCTTCAGACGCCCTTTACCATTGCGTCTACTTTGGCAGCCTGTTTCTATCTTTCATGGCAGCTTTCCTTGATTATCTTTCTAGGGCTCCCCTTAATCATCTTGCCTGTGATCTTTCTGACCCGCCAAGTCAAAAAAATCACGCGGCAGCTTCAGAAAAACCAAGAGACATTCACCTCAGTGCTCCTCGATTTTCTCGCTGGAATCCAAACAGTCAAGATTTTCGCAATGGAAGCCTTCTCACTCCGTAAATATAAGGAACAGAATGACCAGATGGCCGTTCTTGAGAGCAAGAGCGCAAAATATGGCCTCCTGACGCGCCCCGTTCTCCATTTCATCGCAACAGGCTGCTTAGCGATCGTCGTCCTTTTCGGCCTCTATACTCTCCACATGACCGTAGGCCAACTGCTGATGTTTTGCGGTCTCCTCCATCTTTTCTACGAACCTGTGAAAAAATTCGCTGAAGAAAACGCCAATATTCAAAAAGGCGTTGTCGCCGCAGAAAGAATGTTCGAAGTGCTCCATTTAAAACCTCAAATCTCCGACCGCGATGGAGCCATCGATCTTCTCGGGTTTAAAAACATCATCGAATTCGACCATGTTTGGTTCAAATACCGCGATGAATGGATCATCAAAGATCTCACCTTCTCCATCCGCAGAGGCGAGGTTGTGGCCATCGTCGGAGCAACCGGCGCAGGAAAATCGACTATTGTCCAACTTTTGCCCCGGCTCTATGAAGTGCAAAAAGGGGAGATCCGAATCGATGGCGTCCCGCTCAATGCCCTCACGCAAAAATCGCTCCGCGAACAAATCGCTTTCGTACCCCAAAGGCCCTTCCTCTTTTTCGATACTGTAGCCGAAAACATTGCTTTCGGACGCAGCTATTCCAAAGCAGACATCGAAGAGGCCGCGCGAAAAGCCTATGCTCATGAATTCATTGCCGAGATGCCCAACCAATACAACACCCTCCTCGCTGAAATGGGCAAGACCCTTTCTGGAGGTCAGCAGCAGCGCCTCGCCATCGCACGCGCCCTCGTCAAAAAAGCTCCCATCCTCATCATGGACGAGGCCACCTCATCTCTCGATGCGATTTCAGAAAACCGAATCAAAGCCGCGATGCGCGAACTCCAAGGGGACATCACCCAAATCCTCATCGCCCACCGCCTCTCCACCATCGAGCATGCCGATAAGATCATTTTCCTCGATCGAGGCCGAAAAATCGGGGAAGGTTCTCTGCATGAACTTTTAGAAAGTTGCCTCCCATTCCGGATCCT
>CAZXVU010000012.1:3406-30271 GCA_964644465.1 uncultured bacterium | reverse complement strand
GAGCCATTCGGTCCGATCAGGCCGATCTTATCTTTTTCAAAGATGCTCAGGTCGAGATCTTTAAAAAGAAGTCTTGCAGCGAAGGACTTGGAGATAGATTGGCAGCTGAAAAGAAGGCTCATTCCAATGAGTTTACCATTTTCTTTTGCTGAAAACAATTTTGATCTATAAAATATTGCCCTCATTGACAAAATAGGAGAAATTATGAGCGTTCCAGGAATTGGTAGCCCTCGTGAACCACAACACAGTAGAAATGATTCCCTTTTGAGCATCGGTTCGGATCTTCAAGCGGGAAATGCTGACACAGACTTCAAAGCAGGCGACGCATTTAAAGATGTTCTCACACAGGTTGTTCGCACATCTGTTTCTGAAGTTCATAGAATTCATAGGCCAATCGTTGCACGTCCCATTATGGGGTCTACTCGGCCAGATATCACAGCTCAGCTCAGAGCGAGAGGCTGGAATCAAGCCTGCGAAGACTATTTTTCAGGGCAAAGTCTTGATATAGATCAAGAGTTTAAAGATGATGCCCATGAAGATCGCGTTGCAGATCCGAAAGTGAAAGAAGCAAGCCGCGATGAACTCTGCTGCAAATTATTAGAGGCAGCTATTGCCCAACCCAATTTGCTCGCCTTTATGATCATTCCCATTCCAAAGGCAAAGATGGACGATCTTGTCGCTTGCTTAGATGCTTTTATCGGAGATAACCCTGAACCGGAAGGTGTTTATCAAAGCATGAAGACAGCACTCACTTCAGCAGGATCTAAAAGCAAAGCTGAAGCTGTTTTAGGCATAGATGATTAAACTTTCTTTTGTGAAAAATAAAATGGGGCTATAGAATCCCCGTCTCTTTGAAAAAAAGGGGATTCTATGTCCTGTTGCGCGCTCTCTTTCCCGCAGAGTTCGCCATTTACCCGTTCCATCTGCATTGCAACCAGGGATAAGATCGAGGGGATGGCCCTCGATCTTGCTGGTAAGATTAAATATCAATTCGTTGGACGGGCATTAGCTCTTGGCGCATGCCTTGCCACTTTAGTGGAAGCCGTCGCAAGGGCTGTGATTCTTTGTTTTCTTGCTTTAGGGGCCTGTTTTTCTGAGGCTATAAAAAAAACCTTCATAGAGCAAAGTCAGAAATGCACCCAAGCATTGGCTGCGAGCTCTACCTGTTTTGCGACGATTTTTAATCTGACCCTTCTTTCCCAAAAAATCCCGAGAGAGACTCCCATTGTTCTACCTTGGCATCGGGAACATCCTGTTCCGAGGCTGAGACTGGAACGGGCTCTCCAGCCAGAACCTGTACAAGACACTGCTCCCATTCGATTGACTGCTGTTCAGCAAAGAGAATTTCGAGTGCGGGAGGGAGAGGAAAATATCCGGGGCAGATTGGAGAGGGAGTATTTGCATGCTCAGCTCCAAATGGAAGAAGAAGCTCCCAAAGGATTTGCATATCATGTTGCCCAGCCTCTTCTTGATCCAGAAAATTGGCATCCTGAAGGAAAGCAAGTCGGGGGATTTGACGTAGGAATTTGCCATTACATAGGCAGAAGACCCACCATGGAAGACGAACATATCGCCACCTCTTTTGAAGTGAATATTGGAGGAAGAGTTCATTCTGTTCGATTATTTGGTGTTTTCGATGGACATAACGGGCCTCAAGCTTCGCAATATCTAAGGGACAATCTCCAGAGAAAGCTCACCCAAACTTTACTGAGGATGAATCCCGAAGGGTTGACTGATGTCGGCATTTGGAATGCTTTAAAATTGACCCTTGTGGAATTGAGTTTTGATTTTCTGAATGAAAAAAGAGAGATCGCAAGAAAACAAGGAAGCACTGCAACTGTTGCGATGATTCTGGATGGGAAGCTTTGGACAGCGAATGTGGGCGATTCGAGAATTATTTTGGAGAATGGGAGAGTTCCTATACAGCTCACGGAAGATCAAAAACCTGACATTCCCCGCTTTTTGAAGGGCATTGAAAAGCGCGGCGGATTTATGGAATTTTATGGAGTCCCGCGCTTGAATGGACAGCTAGCTGTTGCTCGGGCAATTGGAGATTATTTTTTGGGCGATGCGATCAGCAGCCGCTGCAAGATCACAATGATGCCTTTGCATCAAATCCAACCTGGCGCCCAATTATTTCTTGGCTGCGATGGCATTTGGGATGTTGCTTCAACGAAGCAAATAGCTAGGGCTCTTTTTGCACATGGGGACGAGCCTCCAAAAGCATTAGCGGAAAATTTCGTTTATTCCTCTTACCATATGGGATCTAATGACAATCTTTCAGCGATGATCGTCCGCTTCCCCGCCATCCCTGTATAAGGCGATTACAGGATATGCAGGATAGGCCGCAAGGCGGCCGCAGGATAAGTAGGATAATTTATTTTATCTTGCAAATCCTGTGCGAGCAAAGCGAGCGATCCTGCATATCCTGTTTATCTCTTCTTCATTAACCCATGTTGTAAGAAAAGTCTCCTGAGATTATGTCTAGGTTATGAATCGATGGATTGAGCTTGAAAATACCTACGCTGCCAAAACATACAATCCTTTGCCCGTTGTTTTGACCCGCGGCAGCGGAGTTTGGGTATGGGACGATCAAGGAAAAAAATACCTCGATATGCTGAGCGCCTATTCTGCGATCAGCCACGGCCACTGCCATCCAAAATTAGTCCAAGCATTGACGAATCAAGCCAAAACTTTAGCTGTTGCTTCCCGGGCTTTTTATAACGACAAGCTCGGAAGTTTCATGAAAGTCCTTTGCGAACTCTCAAAATTGGACATGGCTATTCCGATGAATTCGGGAGCTGAAGCGGTCGAAACAGCCATCAAGTCTGTCCGGCTTTGGGGGCATCAGGTCAAAAAAATCCGTGAGCCGGAAATCATCGCCGCAGAAGGAAATTTCCATGGAAGAACTACGACTGTAATCAGTTTCTCTTCCGATGAGGAATATAAACGGGGCTTCGGGCCTTTTACACCTGGATTTAAACTCGTTCCGTTTGGCGATGCAAAGGCTTTTGAGAAAGCGATCACTCCCAATACCTGCGCTTTTCTCGTAGAGCCGATACAAGGTGAAGCGGGGATTCGGATTCCGCCTGCGGGATATCTTACCCAAGTGGCTGAAATCTGCAAAAAACACAAAATATTGCTCATTTTGGACGAGATACAATCTGGCCTAGGCCGCACGGGAAAAATGTTCGCCTTTGAACATGAAAAAGTGCATCCAGATGGATTGATCTTGGGCAAGGCTTTGGGCGGAGGACTTCTTCCTGTATCCGCCTTTATCGCAAAAAAAGAAATCCTCTCTTTGTATAAACCAGGCATGCATGGATCGACGTTCGGCGGCAATTCGTTGTCGTCTGCAGTTGGTTTGGAAGCGATCAAAGTATTGCAAGATGAAGCGCTTGTAGAGCGAAGCCAAGAATTCGGAGAGGTGCTTTTGCAGAAGATGCGCGCGTTAAACAGTCCTCTCTTTACAGAGATTAGAGGAAGGGGACTTTGGATCGGAATGGAAGTCGATCCGAAAAAAGGCGATGCAAGAAAAATTTGCGAACAATTGATGGAAAAGGGGATTCTAGCAAAAGAAACACATCATACAGTGATCCGTTTGGCTCCTCCGCTTGTCATAACGCGCCAAGAGCTCGATTGGGCCATTGAACAGATCAAAATTACTTTGAAGGCAATCTAATGCAATCCAGGACTAAAATTTCTTTCCTAGCGATCGTCCTTCTCATCATCTCAGCGATCGATAGCAACAGGAACTTACCGGCCGCAGCGATTTTCGGCGCGCCGCTCATCTTCTTCTTTCTTTTCTCGGCGGTTTTCTTTCTCTTTCCGACGGCTTTTGTGGCTGCAGAGCTCTCCGCCGCATTTCCGGAAAAAGGGGGAATCTACCACTGGGTCCGGGTTGCCTTTGGAGAGAAAATGGGACTGGCTGCCATTTGGCTTCAGTGGATCAACACGATGGTCTGGTATCCGACCATCCTCTCTTTCCTTGCGGGTACGGGGGCTTATCTGATCGATCCTTCCCTCATGGAAAACAAGACCTACATGGTTTGCGGCATTTCGGGGATATTCTGGGTTTTGACCCTCATCAATTTGTTCGGGATCCATATTTCCGCAAGAATCAATAGCATCTTTGCTATGACAGGCACAGTCTTTCCGATGCTCTTTTTGATCGTTCTCGGATGTTTTTGGATGCTCGCCGGAGAGCCGAGGGCCATCAGTGTATCGATGGACACAATTCTGCCCTCACTGCAAAAATTCGACACGTGGACGGCACTTGAGGCGGTGATGGCCTCTTTTTTAGGCATGGAACTGATCGGCGTTCATGTCGGCCACATCGACAATCCCCAAAAAATGTTTCCCAAAGCCATACTTCTTTCATCTGTCTACATCCTTGCGACGATGCTCTTGGGCTCTCTGATGATTGCCATCGTCCTTCCTGTAGATAAGATCAATTTGGCTGGGGGGCTGATGCAAGTCTTCGCGGATTTTTTCCAATCTTTCCACCTCAATAAATTGATTTTCCTCATGGCTCTGTTGATCGTGGTTGGAAGTGTGGGCGGAATGATCAATTGGATTATTTCACCAGCGAAGGGACTTCTTCATGCCTCAGAGCATGGATTTCTCCCTCAATTCTTCTGCCATATTAATAAAAATGGCGTCGCTTCCCGCATTCTTGTAGCTCAGGCAGTTCTCGTGACTCTTTTCTGTACCGTTTTCCTGCTTGTGCCGACGGTCAATGCGTTTTATTGGTTCCTGACGGCCCTTAGCAACTGCCTTTATATGGCGATGTATATTTTGATGTTCTTAGCAGCCTTGCGCCTCCGTGGAAAACAGCCAAGCCTTGCCTTCAAGATCCCTTTCGGCTACTTAGGGCTCGGCCTGATTTGCTTTTTCGGACTCATCGGGGCTGTCCTGACGATTCTCTTTGGATTTGTCCCCCCGTCTAATATCGACGTAGGCTCGCCGCTTAAATATAGCGTGATGATCGCCATCGGAAACCTGATTTTGATCAGCCCGATTTTCCTGCTGATTTTTTATAAGAAACGGCGCGGTCCTTTCCCGTCTCATTAAGGTTTAGGAGCAAACTCTACCTCATCGGATACATCGGCTTCCCATTGCTGATAATCGACCCATTCAGTCTCATCCATGGGCCTCAAGTTGCTTCTGTCTTCATTGATCGAGGCAAAAGATAGGCTCTGAGTCCTAGGGTTGTAATAGATGCAGAAATAGATATCCTCATCGCTGTCGTTCCAATTCGTCATGGCAATACGGACTGAGCTTTCGGAGATTTGCTTTAGATAGGAATCTGGAATAGACCCGAGCAGAATTTGGTCCATTACAAGACTCAATTGCGCTTTCTGTTGGGCATTTGCCTTGAAGAGCCCGCACAGTGCATTGAACATGCCGCTGGCAAAAACGGATAGAGAAAGCTGTTTTCGATTCTGAGAAATGGCCCAATTTTGGAAATATTTCGCGGCTTCTGAAGATATTTGGGTTAGCTCCTGAACAATTTGCTGGATGATCTTGTTTTTCGTGGAATCATCGACAATCCAATTTGCGATAGAAAGATTGGGATCGACAAGTCGTTGCTGGATCCATTTTTCACTGTTTAAGCCGCTTCTTAGATAGGAAACGATTTCTTCATCTTCCAATGTCAGGTTGAAGGCGTGCTGAGGGGATGTAGCAGGATCGATATCATTGGGGACGCCGTCTTCGAGATAATGTTGGATCTTCTCCTTCCAGGAAGCGAGATCGAGTACCCATCGGACGAGATCGTAGCAATTCTTAGGTTGGAATGATTTGATATTAGGAGCGATTGTAAGTCCCGTATCGATGGCTTCGACTTCCCAAGGATTGTCCCCATCCTTAGAGGTCATGGGAGTCCGGTCGAGTTTGGCGTAGTTGGAGACAGGATCTGGATCATTGTCATTGGTAGGTTCATAAGCCACAAATGCATCGTGGAGGAATTTTTTTTGGCTGACATACTCTCGAATTGCTTTTGCTATAGTTGCCACTGCTTTTTTTTCTGAATCTGTAGATGGACTTTGCGCTCTTTCTGTCAAATCGACGACTTCCAAGATCAGCCTTTGGAAATCTTGAGGTGTTTTAACTTGCGTTCCAGGTTGGAATTCATCGATTGGATCTCTTTTATAGAGCTCAAAGCCTCCGGCCGTGGAACTTCCGTCGCTTGAAACACCGGTTAATGGAATGGCAGCGTTGTAGAGAAAGCGGATCCGGTCGTTCAATGTTTTTTCAAAGACCTGCTCCATGGAAACAATGAGAGAAGCGGCGGTCTCTTTTTTCATTTGATTCCAGGTACTGTCTAGAGCTGTTTGAACGCACTGAACGACACCGTCGCGCACATAGTCTCCTTTACGTGCCTCTGCCATTGAGGCGAGAGTGGTTTCAAAAGCTCTTAGCATTCGATTGTTAACAGAACTGAATCCATAGCGGCCGCTTGCAAGGAGTTCATCAAAGCTCTTCATTTGACCCGGTTTAACTGAAGCTTTTGCAAAAGCGGCGATGACTGCATCTGACGTGGTAGATATTTGCAGGGCATTATTTTTAAACAACAGTTGAGCCGCATCTTTGAAAACAACTTCCGGTTTTACAAGACCCATTTGTCTAAATGATCCCGCTAGAGAAGGGCATTCCCAAAGAAAACTTTTTGTGCCATTCAAATGGCCTTGTCGGTCGATTGTAATCGGCTTTTGAAGATCATCATCCGCCAGAGTCAATTTAAAGAAAAAGCGGTCGGGATTCCCATTCACCAATCTTTTTAGAGAGCCAAATTGGGATAGTTCCGTGTATTGCTGCAGAGTGTTCATAAGGAATTCATTATGCAGCTCTATGGAAAATGCAACGGCAAAGCAATCTCCTACAGGCCCTTGTGTATGCTGGGTCAAAAGAGCGGCAAGAACTGCATATTTTGCATGGAGGTCTTGAATCGGAGTGTCTTCTGCAAGACCCAGATCGGCGCGGATCACTTCATTGGCAACATTATTGCTGTCCTGGGGTTTCTTGATCGCATCGAAGAGAGGCTGCCAAGAGGAATCGATTTGCGTTAGGACTCTTTGAATAATTTGTTCATATTGCAGCAGTTTGCGGGTGGACGGAAAAAGAGTTTTATTGAGCGGATCCAAAATGGCCATATTGATTTGGCCATTGGAATTGAAGAGTAGGTTAGCGATTTCAATGGGCAACTTAATGCTTTTCGCAAGATCTGGATCTTGGAGGCCGATTGTTTTTTGGATGGTCCAGTAATTTTGCACAATAGCGAGAAGCCCTTGAATTTGCTGGATGAATTGAGAATCGACAGACTTTGCAAAATCTTTTTGCCCAGGATCTGAAAATAGCTTCGCAGCTTTACCAGGAATACGGTCTGCGAGAAAGAGGATTTTTCCTATTTGCTCTTGACCTGTTTGAAAAATGGCTTTTTTCTGTAGGGAGATTTCCTCTACTGTTTTACCAGAGGCCTTTACCATCTTTTCTTCGGTATTTTTCAAGATCTGCCGACAGCAATCTAAAAGGGACTTTGGCACGTGCTGATGAGACTCGATAAAGGATAAAACCCATCCTTTGTCAACAGTCTGAGGAAGAGCCTTTTTCTGTGCTGATCGTTGAACGTGCTTGGTTAAAATATCGTTCAACGCTTTAAAATCTTTTGCAATCTTGGAAGTGAATTCCCTTCCTTCAAAGAGGGCGTTCGCTGTTACAAGAGGTTCGAAATCTAGAAAATCTGAATTTTCTGAATCAATCGTAAGGTCTGCCATAAAATCTTCTCCTGTAAAAAAATGTCTTTACATGAAAGCAATCAGGGTTCTTTTTGTAAAGATAAATTTAAGAAACGTGTCTCTACGGGAAGACTTCTCGGAACGGTTTGAGCGCTTGTTTCCATTTAGGAATATATGTGGAAAGCGCTTGGAAATGTCCTGTGTTCAGAGTTTCAAACATACCTTGCCCTGCGGGTCCTAATTGATGGATCATATTCTGATAGCTTGGAGCTTGTTCATAAATATGGGACTCCGATCGTAGGATATAGGCGCTTTTGTCGACTAAATTGCGGTTCTTAAGATCGTTAAAATAAGACTCTCCGTTGTTTAAAGTCTGTTCCGAATTGGTTTGGATGACCAGAAGCTGCTGGCCTGTATTTGTCAGTCCCACAAAATGGGTTAAGTTCATCAGACGCGAAATGCCCGCGGAAACCCCACCCTGGTAGCAAAATTTCGGGGGTGTCGGGTCTTGGATCAAAAGATACAGATGAAAGTATTTCGATCTCCCATGGCTTTGATGAGCGGGCTGGGTGTTGAAATTCTCAATGAAAAAGGAGCTCATTTGCGTCATGATGATTTTAGAAGCGGTGAACTGCATATCTTTCGTTTTTAGATAGGCGACATGTGCGGAAGTATCCACATAAATGCTTTCCAGTTTTTGATTGAGCAGCAACGTGATATTTGTCTTCTCGATCAAACGGACTAAATTGTCGATCAGCTCGAAGCAGCCGTGAGAAAAATAAAATCCATTGGGACTTTTCGACGGTTCATTATAGGGGATTAATGGGTTGTCCAAAGAGACGAGATGGCACCCCGCATATTCTTCCAGAAAAGATCTCAATTGGCCATCGTGGCCAATCTGATGGCATCCTAAATCCGCATGGGGGATTCCGCAAGCAGTGACCGCTTTCCAGGCTCCTCCGCATTCACCGGCTCCTTCCAAAATTAAGACCCGGTTTCCTGTATGGGCCCTATAAAGAGCTTCAAAAAGACAAAAGGGGCTTGTCCCTACGACTACGCAGTCGAAATCAACAGCAAAACCCAGACGGCAGATGAGAAAAAGCAAGATGAAGAGGCGCATAGCAGATCCTTTTTGGGGCCAGGATCTTAGTCGAAAGGGGCGATTTTTCTAAATAATATTTTAAAAATCAAAAGCATTGAGAATGTTATTAGCCGCTTTATCTCTAGTGGAGAGATTGGGAAGGCCCCACCGATCTTCGATGAATTTAAGGATAGAAACAGTCTCATAATTTGTATGGTCGATGAATCCCTTTTTCGCATAAGGGGAGATGATGATCGCAGGAATGCGCGTTCCAGGTCCAAAGCGGTCGACGACTGGCGGAGAAACATGATCCCAACGCCCTCCGTTTTCATCGTAGGTGACGATGATTGCGCACTCCTTCCAAATGGAACTATTCTGGATCTTTTTGATCAAGTTTGCTGACCAATTCAACCCTTCGATTAAAGTTCCATCCCCTGGATGCTCGCTATGCCTGTCCAAAGAACGAATGAAAGAAACAGCGGGAATCTGATTTTTTTCGAGCCCTTTTTCGAACTCTTCAAAATCAAATAGATGTTGCTCTCTCGCTTTTGTTCCCGGAGCGAATTGGGAAAAATAACTCGGTGCCTGATGATGGAAAGCAAAAGTTGGATCTGCCCTTCCCTCTAAAGCTTTATTCCATCCTTCAGCGTACCAACCCCAAGTAATCCCTTTTTCTGATAGGAGATCGCCGATTGTTTTGTAAGTCTGAGGCGGAACTCTTTTTTCAACAGAGACAGAAGGATGATAGGGCTTATAATGGGGCTCTCCATCGTTGATCGCATAGCCATCTGGTGACACTAAGCCATCCTTGATCATGATGCCGCTGGGAAGCACTCTTGCGACAATTTGCTCAGAGGCATTGGGCCAGACCGGCATTTGAGCTGAGAATAACCATAAAACTCCACACATCGAGCCGCCATAACAGGAGTGGAACCAATTGTCGCACAAGACGAACTCGCTCGCTAAGCGACCCATCGGAGTTTTAGAGGCATCATAATAGCTCATGGCAAATCCGCCGCTATTGCTCCATGCCGCAAAGCGGTTCATTAGCCCGCCATTAATCTGGTATTGTTCTTGATAGAAACGGTGTGCCGCATCGCCTGTACCAAGGTCCATTGTGATGTAGGGTGTTAAATCAAACGGGCTATTGGGCATCTTCGCGGGAATTTTCGAATAGGGCTTTCCAGTTTTAGTATCGATGCTGACCAACAAATTCGGATACGCTTTTCCCATCAAATCTACTTGGAGCTTATTCTCAAGCCGCGCATTGGAGATCCCGTTAGCGCCGGGGAATTTTCCATAAAGTCCGTCGAAAGACCAATTTTCTTGGAAAATGATGATGAGGTATTTTATTTTTTTAGAGGCTTCGATTTCCTGCGCAGTGAATGAAACCAGTTTAGGAGGAAGACGGTCGCCGTCCAGAACTCCCTTTTTTTGATCAGGAGGGTGAATGTTTTTCGAAATCGAGTCCTGGAAAGTCTTATAGGTGCCTTCAGAAGTATTGGCAAGCAGAGATTGCGCCGCCAATAAAAAGATGAAGAAATAGCGCATTTTATCCTTGCAGCTCTAAAGTGAGTCGCGCGATCAATTCTTGTGCGGTGAAAGACTCACATTCCCGAAAATTTTCCCCGGCCCATAAAGACATGAACTCTGCATTTTCCGTAGCCGCTGCCGCCTTACGCATTGGCGCTGAAAGAGACTGGGCAATCGGAAAGGCGGGTGTTTCCTGTTCCAGCGGTTCCATTTCTTGTGTAAAGCGATTGGAAATCGCCCTGGCCCATCTTCCTGTAAAAGCGCGGGTCAAAACAGTTTCCCTATCCTTCCATTCAAGGAGAGCCTTTTTATAAGGAGGAAGCGCTCCGCTTTCCGCGCATGTGAGAAAAGCTGTGCCCATCTGAACAGCTGCGGCTCCCGCTTTAAATGCATGGAGGATGTCTTTGCCGTTCATGATGCCGCCAGATGCAATCAAAGGTTTTTTGATACTTTCTTTAACCATCTTGACAAACTCCAAAGTAGGGATCAGTCCCTCATTGAGATGCCCCAAAAAAGTCCCTCGATGGCCACCTGCTTCTTTCCCCTGGCAGACGATAAAATCGACCCCAATTTCCTGCAATGCTTGGGCTTCCTTCAGATGCGTTGCCGTTCCAATCACAATCGCATTTTTCCTATGGAAATCGCGGATTACGGAAACAGGCGGAATCCCAAAAGTGAAGCTAAAAATCGGAACTTCTTCTTGCAACAAGACTTCTATCTGTTTCTGGAAAGAGGGGGGAGGTTGAATTTCCAAAGTCGCATTAAATCCAACCTGAGATTCATAACTTTTCAGTTTCTTCAAATAGTTCTCAAAAGAAACCACTTCATGAGGAGTCGTATAAGAGAACAAATTTACATTAAACGGGCGCCGCGTCTTTTCTTTGATTTGGCGAATATTTTTTCTCAAATCATCCGGCTGCATCATTGCAGCTCCCAACGATCCAACGCCGCCCGCCTTGCACACCGCAACGACCAGTTCAGGAGTCGTAACCCCAGCCATGGGCGCCTGCACTAATGGCAGCGCCACTCCCAATTTCTCCGTAAACTCAGTTTTCGGCCAATGATTCATTTCTCCCCATTCATATCACGCCCTTCAAAAAAAGAATAGTGGCTGGCGGGGACTTTGCAAAATCAATCCTCCTCGCCCTTTCCCCAAAGATGATGCATCTTCGGGGACCCCTTTGGGAAATGGCCCTATTTACTTAAATAGAGGCGCTCGTCGTTCGGACCGCGGGTTTTCAACCCGCTTCAATTTCCCTTTGCCTCGCTCAGCCTCGGACCGCAAACTTCGTTGCGGATTTCATTTCTTACTAAAAATCAATGTGTTGCGTCGTTGTTGTCTTTATATATAATAATCAATTCAACTTGATAAGAAATATTTATTTTGTTATAATTTTGTCTAAATAATTTGATATTAAAATCTTATAATCGTGGAGATAGTTTAATTATGGCGTTACAAGCAGTCCCCTCGTCGCAAGTCGTAGCATCCTTAGCCCCTCAGGGGGTGGCTATTGTAGACCCCGATAAACCAAAATTCCTATCAATGACTCTTGCCGATCTGAAAAAGAAAGGGGTGAATCCACAGTTTTGGGAGAGATATATCGAGAGGCATTACTTAGCTCCACGAGAAGAATTTTATCCGAAAGCGCTTGCAGAATTAGAAAGCCAATTAGCTGCCTCTAAAAAAGCGCAAGGAGAGATATTAGGAAGGCTCCCTCGGGGTCCTGATGCAGATCAGCAACAAATCGCTTTAATTAAAACTGAGGTTGCTGAACATGCGGCCAATTCAAGAAAAATCGTCGCAAAAGCTGAAAATATCAGACAAACAATCGCAAAATTCCAAATGCAAAGAATGCAGCTTAGGGCGCTTCTGGGGGAAGTCGATAGTTTAACCAAAAAAGGAAGAGAAGTTTGGCAAAAGAACGACCCAACATCTCTATCTAAGCTTACTGCTTTAGCTTCGGAACTTTCTGACCTAGGAGAGATGTTTAGAAGTTATGATCTTCATCAATCCGGTTTGTTTTTGGACCACGACGCTCTTACTAAGCAGGTAGCTTCAAACCCTCAATCTATAGCCATTGTAGAAAATGTTTATAGGCCCTCGCACGTCGAGGAAGAGCTTGCAGTTTTGAGCCACCTTCAGCATCTTATACTGGAACGGATCGTAGAAATCTCAGGTGCACCAAACTTTCCTTATCATACATTCGAAGTTACTATAAATTATGGGAATTCCAATGCGACGTATGATTACGTTTGTTACAACGAAAGTGGAAAATGGAAAATTTTAGGCTCTTTAAGGAGAGACGAATCCACATTCTTAAAAGAAAGTACATTTAAACGGGTATTTTGCCAGCGTCAAGGCGATGCAATTCATTTCATACAAAATCCAGTGATCTCTGTGAAATTTATGCTCGCTGGACAAGATGTGCCGGCGCAAAAAGAACTCGATGCGTGCATTCAGAAAGAGCAACCTATTCCTTTAGAATTAGCAAATAGATTGCATGCACAATTTATGGTGGGATATGGCATGGGCCCTCATGATCAAAAGGGACCCAATTATTTAGAAATCAATGGCGCTATTCAAATTTCAAATGGAAGATTTCTTGTTTTTGCACCTCCGAGTCCTTCCTCTCTTCCAGAAGAGCTGCAGAAAAATTTGGGACAATTGATCGGTTTTGCGAAAGAAAGCGTGGTCCAACTTACAGGGGACCTTCGAAACGATCTTCTCGCTGGGGCAAAGAGCCGCTATGAATATTCTCTCATTCTTCCAGCCAAGGAAATTCAAAGAGAATCACTTCAGAGGAAAGCCCTTTTAGAGCTTCTTGAAGAAGCAGCGTTAGATCCAACTGCTGAAGAAAATAGACAGTTTATCGCTTGGGCAGCCGAAGAATTTTCTCCGACCCCTTTACTAGAAGAAGCAAGAGTACCTGCTTTGACAGCTCCGGCTTCTGCTGCATCTATCGAAGAGATTGTAGAGGAAGTCGGATCTGCTGTTGTTATTGAAGATGCGCCGCTTGAGCCATCTGCACTTGTTGCCGCTTTGATTGGACAGACAAAAGATAGAATCGATGAACTTGAAACAGTGATAGGCGATATCGTTGAGGATGGAAAAGAAGAACCCCTGGTTGAAAGAAAAGAGTTTGATCGAGCCAAAGAAGCTGAAAAAGCGCGGAGACGAGAACAATTTCAATATAAAGCTGCAAAAGAGGCTAAAAAAGCTCAAACAATTCAAGTTCCTCAAGATCCTCGTCCGCTTCCCCTTCAACTAGGCAGCAAACTTCAAAGGCAAGTTGAAGATATCCAAGCAGGGCAGCGCCTCAATGCACGTAAATATCAATCGGTCGTCAAAAAACTGATTAAAGCCAAATTCAAAGAGGGTCTCCAAAAACGTCAAAAAGGATCGCACATCAATTATGATGGGCTTCAGACGACCTTCGTAGACAGTCATGGAAGAGATCCAGGCCGCGGCCCGAATCAAAGAATTCAAGGGGATACGATAGAAGATCTCTTGAATAAATCATCCGATGTCTAACCTTTAAAGAGCCTTTTCAAAAAGCTCAGCGCTTGGTTGTAGATGCCTGGAGCGAGGCTTTCGCGGGGGCCGGCTACGTTCAGAGTTTGGGGATTTTGAGAGCGGAGCCATTCTAGAACGTAAGTTGTTTCCTGTTCGTTCAAGTTCACAATGAGAAAAGGTTTTTTATGGCTTTTGGATAGATCGGCAGTAAAGGCCGTGCCGCCAGTGAGGGGAGTCTTCTGAACAAGGATGAGGGTTGCATCGCTGTCTCGGACATTCCATTCCGTTCTCTGTTTATATTCAGAATTGGGAGTTTCTTGAAGGGGATATTGAGGAGGGATTTTTCCATCCTCCGCTTTTCGCCCTTTGGGGCACCATCCTCCAGAGGGAAATCCGACAGCTTTTGCTGCATCTAAAGCGGCGCGATCGACCCCTGTCTGCCCGCCGCTGATGATCTTCATGAGGCTCCGGCTGTCTTTTGGTAGATATGAAAAGACCTTCCAATGAAAATTCCTGTAATCGTCCCTGAGATCAGAGAATCTGCAAGAAAGAGATGGGAAGCTTTCTCAGGATGGATTTCATAATTGAAGATAAAAAAATACCGGACCGCAAACACCAATAGGATCAAGATCAATGTGGACCAAGTAGGAGGAAGAGAAATAGTTCTCTTACTTTTTTGATAAGTGACATGCCATTTTCTAACCATTGCCCAGCCGGAATAGATTCCTACGGCGATCCCGAAAGGCCAAAAGAATAAGAGGAGGTAGTGCCCCTGTATCCGTTCGTACAGCCAAGCGAGATTCCAGAGAGTGAATATGAGCGGTAGAAAAAATACTCTATTCAAACTCGTGGTTCGAGGGCGAGTCGCCAGGAGTCCGATAAAAACTAGATAGATAAAAAGAAGATAGACCCACCAGGGTGTGTCTTCCAGTATTTCAGTTAGAACTTCCATTCTTCATCTTTATCCATTTTTCTCGGGGACATTTCTTTTGCCAAGTGGGCCAAGTAATCCGATATTCGGGGACTTCCGCTTCATCAACCCAATGGAGCTCCTCATCATTTTGGATCCTGTCAGGAAAACGGATTCCATGCAAATGGTCTGTTTCATGCTGGAATATCCGAGCGGTATATCCACTGAATTCTTTTTTGATCAGGTTGCCTTTTTGATCATAGGCTTGGACAAGGACGCGTGCAGGACGATGAACGATCCCCATGATGCGGCCGGTTGAAAAACAACCTTCCCGCCAAGGAATTGTTTCCTCCGAACTCCAAAGTATTTCCGGATTGATGAAAGCATAAATTTGAGGGGGAGGAGGGGTTTCGGTGCGGGTAAAAACGCCTGTTGCCGCCAGGTCGACAAGGATGATCCTTTTTTGAATGCCAATTTGTGGGGCTGCCAACCCGACAAGAATTGATTTTTTAAAATTTCTCGTTTTACCTAAGGCGATATCCAGCATATTTTCGATGATTGTTTGGATTTCATCGGACTGAATTTGGGAAATAGGAACTTCTTCGGATGTCTCATTGAGACGAGTGTCCGTGGGATCAATAAAAGGTTGATTCATAGCGAAAATCCGTGTGTAAAGAAAGAAAATGAATAGAATTCTTAGGTGCATAAAAGGTTATAGTATAAAAAAAAGAGCATTTTTTCCATTTAGGAATTTTGGTGGATTTGGGAATATAGATTTTATATGAAGAAAGAAAACCATCAATGGGAAAATGACTATCGAAAAGTTCTCATTGAGGTCTTACGTCCTTTTGGCGATGTTTTGCAGGTGGGATTCAATCGAGAGGCCGCAGAGCAAATCCAGCTTTTTCATCCGAGTCATCATACGATCATCGAGCACGATCCCGATAGCGCCGTTGAAGCGCGAATTTGGGCAAAACACCACTCAGGCGCGCAAATCATTGAAGAGCATTGGCAGAGCGCTATGCCTCAGCTAGGAATATTCGATTCTATTTTCTTCGATGAGAAGCCCGTTTTACAAAGTGGAGCAGGAAAAGAATTTCTCCAAAAAGGAAATCAACTTTTAGAGGAAATTGAAACAAAGTTCCCTCAGCTTGCAGCCATGCGATACTCTGAAGCCGATTTGATTGCTTTTTGCAAGAGCGCTGTTCATTCTTCGAAAAATCATCTCTCTCAGTTTCTTTTGGAACTGGAAGAAAAGGGGCAGATAAGCCCTGAACTTCGAGAAAAAATGTCGCGCAAATATAAATTGAAGGTAGCGAGGCCGAAAAAGGTTTCGGCTGTTTTTAGAACCTATCTCGATCTTACCTTTTTTTTCCTCAAAGACTGTCTGAAAACTCATATGAGGAAAGGGAGCCGTTTTTCTTGTTTTTCCAGAGATTCTGCATCAAAATCCGAAGACCATCTTTTCTTTGAGCATATCATCACGAATCCGATCGTCGATTACATGGAAAAGCTCGTCTCTATTAAAACTCCAGAGACGAAGAAAGGCAAAAAAGGGCTCGTGCTCGTCCTAGAAAAATTAGGATAGCTGCAGGATTTTCTGCAGGAAGTTGCCAACGCTGTCGATCGCTTGCTGTCCTTCAGGAATCTTAGAAGCGAAAAGATGCCAGGCATGGAGCATGCCAGGCCATTTCTCTAAAGACACATCGACGCCGCTTTTTTTGGCTTTCACTGCAATGGCTACGGCCTCATCGAATAACAATTCATGCGTTCCGGTTTGGATAAAAAGAGGCGGCAGCCCATGCAGATCGCCGTAAAGAGGCGAAATGTAAGGGTCTTTTGGATTTTTCCCATCGCAATACATTTCCGCTGCAGATCGTAATCGATCTTTATGGAGCAAATCTTTTCCCTCATTGCCTTTTGTCGAAGGAGAGGAAACTGTGAGATCCGTCCATGGACAGATGCAAACGGCCGCTGCAGGAAGATGAACATTTTCCAATTTCATTCTCAGGCAGAGGGAGAGAACGAGATTGGCTCCTGCGGAGATTCCGGCCAGGGCCATCTGGGTAGGGGGGAAAGGATGGTGGAGAAGCCAATTATAGGCGGTCATCGCATCGTTTAAAGCGGCTGGAAAAGGATGTTCGGGGGCCAGCCGATATCCGATAGCTAATACTGCGCATTCCGAAGCTTGAGAGATCCGTCCGATGAGATCGCTATGAGAATTGATGGAACCTGCTGTAAAGCTTCCTCCATGGAAGAAGAGAACGATCTTATGTCGTTTGCAGTTGGGGGCAAATGCCCAACAGGCTGGGATAGGGCCGATTGTGAACGGTTCGAAGCGGACCTCTGGCGAGGGGGGGAATTCGGCCATCCAATGTTCAAAAGCATACCTAATTTCTTCAATAGGTAGATCAGCAGGGATCGCTTTTGAGATGAGCTTGTGGGATAAATTTTCATATTCTTTGCTTGGCATAAGCCTATCCATAGTGGAATTAAACAGGAGTAGTAAAGTAAAAATTTTTTTCGCCTTTTCTAAATCACAGATTTTCTATAATGTAGCACCCTTTTTCAGATAGGAGATGTGTGGTATGCTCAGATGCTTGTTCGCGTTTATGGTTTTTAGTTCCGCGGTATTTACAAATGAGGAGATCATGCCTTCGAAAAAAGAAGCCCCCTACGGTTCATGGAAGTCCCCGATCACAGCCGACTTGATTGCAAAAAATGCGATCCGGCTTAGCGGCGGAAAAGAGGTGAATGGAAAACTCTATTGGTCGGAGCTTCGCCCTTCAGAAAAAGGAAGGACAGTCATCGTATGTAAAACGGAAGATGGGAAAACGGAAGATTTGCTCCCGCAGCCTTACAACGCAAGGACACGAGTCCATGAATATGGCGGGGGAAGCTATTTGCTGACTCAAAATGCCATTTTCTTCTCGAATGACCAGGACCAACAGATCTATCGACAAACTCCCTCTGGAGAGATTTCCCGGTTGACGAATGAAAAGAATAGCCGATTTGCCGATGGATGTTACGACACCACCCGAAATCTCCTCTATTATGTCATGGAAGTTCACGGAAAAACCGTTGAGAACTGTCTTGTTACCATCGATCCAAAAACAGGAACTGTGCACAAAATAGCCCAAGGCTACGACTTTTATTCTTCTCCTAGGATGAGTCCTGATGGACGCTCCTTAGCCTACTATTGTTGGAATCTTCCCAATATGCCTTGGGATGGCAGCGAGCTTTTCATTGCGCAGCTTCATTCAGATGGGACAATTGAAAAGAGCCGCCGAGTCGCAGGAGGAGAGAATGAATCGATCGCCCGTTTAGCTTGGGGTCCCGATGGATCTCTCTATTTTGTTTCCGATCAGACAGGATGGTGGAATCTCTATCGGGAAAAGAAAGGAAAAGTGGAAGCATTGTGCCCTATGGAAGCGGAATTCGCTTCTCCTCAGTGGGTCTTTGGCCAATCGAATTTTGATTTTTGGGGAAAAGATAAGATTGCCTGTATTTATTCTCAAAACGGGATGGATCATTTAGGGATCCTTTCTCTCAGCAGCGGAAAACTGGAGAAAGTTGAACTTCCTTTCTGCTATATCCCCAGCATATCTGTCAGCGGAGATCATTGCTATTTGCTAGCAGGAGCTCCCAACCTTCCCCAATCTTTGATCAAATATGATTTTAAAGAGAAAAAGTGGGAGATTGTAAAGCAAAGTTCCAAAGTTCCCTTTTCGGATAGCTTTATTTCCCATCCAAAAGCGATTGAATATCGGACAGAAAATGGATTGACTGCCCATGCATTTTATTATCCGCCTACAAATCCCAATTTCAAGGGAATGCCTGGCGAACTTCCTCCGTTGGTGGTCCATGCGCACGGAGGCCCAACAGGTCAGACATATGCCTCGTTCAATCTGGCGACGCAATACCTGACCTCGCGGGGTTTTGCTGTGATCGATGTCAATTACGGAGGTAGTTCTGGCTATGGTCGGGAATATCGAGACCGGTTGAAAAGAAATTGGGGCGTTGTCGATGTGGACGACAGCGTTAATGCCGCAATGTATTGCGTAGAGAATGGACTTGTCGATCCGAATAGATTGGCGATCGAAGGGGGCAGCGCGGGAGGATATACGACGCTAGCAGCTGTTGCATTCCGAGATGTATTCCATGTGGGGGCATCCTATTTCGGCGTCAGCGATTTAGAGGCTCTCAATATCGACACGCACAAATTTGAATCTCGGTATAACGATCAGCTCGTTGGGCGATATCCCGAAGAAAAGGCCCTGTATATCGAACGGTCTCCCATCCACCACGCAGACCAAATTCATTGTCCCGTCATTCTGCTGCAAGGAGACGAAGATGCAATCGTCCCGCCGCCGCAATCGGAAAAAATGTATCAAAGTCTATTGAAGAGGGGCATTCCAACCGCCTATCTTTTATTCAAAGGGGAACAGCACGGTTTCCGGCAAGAGGCGAATATTAAACGATCCATAGAGGCTGCAGCGTATTTTTATTCAAAGATCTTTGGATTCACATTGGCAGATCCTATCGAACCTGTAGAAATCCACAATTTCCATGAAAAATAAGCTCGCGTTTCTATTTCTTATATTTGCAGTTTCGCTGTTTGCAAGAAGGCAGCCCGATGTCCTTTTCTATTTGCAAGACGCTGGAGAAACCTACGCCCTTCTCCCTGTGATCCGCGAGTTACAAGAGCGGGGCGCGGATATCCAAATATTAGCAGCAGGCGTTGCAGAAGAAGCTGTTGTCAAAAGCGGAGTTCCAAGAAGCCAAGTCTTGACGTTCCAGGATCTCGGAGTCGAAGCTATAGTCGATCGGAATTGGGGCAGGGGTGAGAAAATCTCAGAAAATGATCTAGCTAAAGTTATCGATCAAGTTTTCCCTACCGAGGTAGTGACTGGGGTGGCCTTTGAAGCGCAGGGGCAGATTTTAGAGGCATTTCGTAAATTAGGAGTCCCAACCTTTGCCTTTTGGGATAATTTTAATTTTGCGGGAGAAAATCTCTATTTCCAAACGGCTCACTCTGTCGAGGAGAAGGCTGAAACACTCCTTTTGCCTTCTATCGCTCTTGAGAACGCATTTGAAAATCGGGCATCGAAACGGGTTGTTGGGCAACCTACTTTAGAAACTTGGGCCTCTGAAATGGCTTTGGTTAACACAGCAGAGCTTCGCGAGAAGCTCGGGATTGATGCAGACCAAAAAGTGGCTCTGTTTATTGGCGGCTATGGTGAAGATTACGAAGAAGCATTTCGTCTCTTTATAGATGGGGCTTCGCAAGCGGAAGATTTTCTTTTTCTGATTCAGCCGCATCCAAAAATGAGAGGGATTTTCGAACGAGGATTTGTTCTTCCGAAACATCTTCGTCTCCTAGATGGAGAAGCAACGACCATCGAATCTGCAGCCATTTCTGATCTTGTGATCTGCCATCAATCTACTGTCGCATTCCAAGCCCTTGCTGCGCAAAAACCTGTGATTCATGTGATTCCTCCTACGCAATATTTCAATAGCATCCCCCTGCAGCAGGGGATTGCTCTGAAGGTCAGCCGCGCGGAAGATTTGACTCCTGCAATCCTAAAAGCGACTAACACTCCTTCTGGCGATTTTTATCAACTCTTAGGAGTCCCCAAAAATAGCACAGAACTTTTCTGCGAGATCATTTTAGAAGGATTAGAATAAACCATGCGCAATATCAGCCATTCGAAACCAAAATGTTCTTTCGAAGAATCTGTCGCGCAAATACACGATAAAATTGTAAAGCGGGGAGATCTTCCCTATGCGACTGTCGCAAGGCAGCTAGAGCTCTTGAATCAGATGAGTCAATTCGAGCTTGGCAGGTTTCTGCTTCAGAATCACTGTGGATTGAACGGATTTTGGACAGATTATATCATCAATCCTCCTCAATTTGTATCCCATCCCCTAGAACAATTTCTCCTTTATCGGGCTCCTGTTCTTAAAGCCACGCAAGAGCGATTTAAAACATTTAAGAAGATCATTCAAAATGAACTTCGAGATGGCGCAACCTATGCTTCAATTCCTTGTGGGTTGATGGGTGATCTTTTACAGTTAGATTACTCTTCCCTGAAACAATTTAAATTAGTGGGGATCGATCTCGATCCTGAATCGATCCAGCAGGCGACAAAACAAGCAAAAGAACGGGGTCTCAGCAAGAATGCCCATTTCATGACTGCTGATCCTTGGAAGATTGAGGCCAAAGAGGAATACGACTTAATCACAAGCAATGGATTGAATATTTATGAGCCCAATGATGACAAGGTCATTGAGCTCTACCGCAAATTTTATCAGTCGTTAAAACCGGGAGGTCTGTTGGTGACGAGCTTTGTCACACCGCCCCCGGGAGTTCACAACCGATGTGAATGGAAGATGGATAAAATTTCTTTGGAAGATGCACTTCTCCAGAAGATCATTGCCGCAGATATGTTAGAGGCCCGTTGGCAATCGTTCCGATCGACAGAGCAAACCCGCCATCAATTGGAAAAGGCGGGCTTTTCCGACCTCCAATTCCTGCCCGACACCGCTCACTTATTCCCCACAGTTTTAGCTAGGAAGCCTCGATGAAAGCTCTTTTCCTGACCCTTGCTGCATTCCCGCTTTTTGCACAACCTACTCTCAATGTTGTTCCTGCTGAGGCAACGATGGACCAGGTTATTTCAATTGGAGCTTCTGGATTAAAGCCCCATGAAAAAGCCATTTTTCATGCCAAAATTATTGACGATAGCGGGACGAATTGGGCAGCTTATACTTTAGTGGAAGCAGATGCAAATGGAGAGGTCTTTTTGGACAAGGCGAAGCCTCTTGATGGAAGTTATACAGAAAAAGATCCCATGGGCCTAATCTGGTCTATGTCCCCCGAAACTGGAGAATTAGCGATATTCCGGAGTTATTCGAACATGATGAAAATCGAGGTCAGTTTAGAAGTCGATGGGCAGATAGAAGAGACCCAAGAAGTGGTCCGCTGGAAAGTTTCCCCGGATGTCGAACGTATCCCTATCCGCGAAAACGGCCTTGTGGGGACTTTATTTCTTCCCCGATCTGAAACAGGACCCTATCCCGCTGTCATAACTTTAAGCGGTTCCGGAGGGGGATTGAGCGAAGGACGCGCTCAGATTCTCGCATCTCATGGATTTGCCACTCTCGCCTTAGCCTATTTCAATATGGAGAATCTCCCTTCGACTCTGAAAGAAATTCCTCTTGAGTATTTTGAAAAGGGACTTGAATGGATGCAAAACCATCCTGAGATTGATGCAGATAGAATTGGAATCTGGGGCGTTTCACGAGGAGGAGAGCTCTCCTTGTTGCTGGGCACTCTTTTCCCGGAACAAATTCGTGCGATCGCGGCCTACGTCCCCAGCAGTGTGGTGCATGGATCGATTGAAGCGGACGATACCCCTGCTTGGACATATCAAGGAAAAGAAGTTCTCCCGAACGCCCCTTTTGAAGAACCTATTTTTAACTCTGAAGAGGGGAAAAGTCCTGATCGGGCCATTCCTTTGACTCCTTTTTTCATAAAGGGCATGGAAGATGATTTGAGCGCCTATCAGGCAGCGTTGATCCCTGTCGAGAAGATCAAATGCCCACTACTCCTTGTTTCTGGAGAAGATGATCAGATGTGGCCCTCTTCTCTTTATGGCCAGCAAATTGTAGACCGCCTCATCGAGAAAAGATCTTCTATTTCCTATACGCATCTTAGCTATCCAGGGGCAGGCCACTTTATTTCTCCTCCTTATACTCCAACCACACGCTCTGTAGAACTCCATCCAATCGCAAAACTCTGGTTTGATTTTGGAGGCAATCCTAAAGACGACGCTTTTGCCAGAAAGGATTCCTGGGAAAAAACTTTGGAATTCTTTGAAAATACGTTAGGTCAGCAAGATAGGATTTAGGATCCTAATGCTGTAGGAGCCATCTATTTTGAAAATGATCCGGAGCGTCTGGCCTGCGATCATTTTGATTTTAGCGTCACTCAATAAAATATCCCCTTCTTCACTTTTCACTGTGATCAGATACTCATCTGAATTTGTTCTTATCCAGGTATACGTGTGAGTTGGGTTATATATTGTGATATCGATGGAAGTTATAATTGATCCCTGGTTAATAGGATCTGATAGAATCACATATTTTGGATTATTATATTGGTTTGGGACAACGACGTGATATTGAAAAAGCTGGGGAAGATTTGCTGAGAGATCCATCATCTGCTGGAATGCCGAAACTGGATTTTTTTGAGGATGCATTTTATGTTCTTCGGTTGTTCTGATTGGCGGAAGTTGCGCTGGGTTAACCATAACACTCTCATTAAGTAAACTTAACATGAGTTTAATGAAATCTATAAATATAGAGCAAGTTTTTCGTTTGGGCGCCTATGGAATCGTCCTAGAAAAAAAGAATATTCTCCTCGTCCGTAAAACTAAGGGGCCTTATCTAGGTCTATGGGATTTGCCTGGGGGAGGCATTGAATTCGGGGAGTCGCCGGAAGATGCTTTGAAGAGAGAATTGCAGGAAGAAATAGGTTCCGATTTTGCCCATTGCCGTTTGTATAAAAATCTCTCCTACTTGGGAGGTTCTTTCCATCATATCGGCCTTATCTATTGGATCGATGGACTCAAAAAAAACGGGACAGGATCAGATCCCCATCAATGGTTTTCAATAGAGGAAGCTTCGCATCTCACGCCTTTTGCTTCCGATGTTGTTGCCTATTGCAAAGAAAATCTTCTATAATCACCTCCATGAAATGGGTTCTTGAGAAATTCCGCGTGATCGATTTAAGCCAAACTCTCCATGAAGGGGTGCCTACTTGGAACGGGAGATGCGGATTTCGGTTAGAAAATAAACTCGATTATGAAAATGGAGGCATTCGCGCTCAGACTTTCAAGTCCCATGCAGGGATTGGAACGCATATGGATGCTCCGTCCCATTTTATCAAAGGTTCTTGGAATATAGAGGATATCCCGCTCGATCTTCTCATAGTGCCTGTCTGTATTCTCGATGTGAAAAAAGATGTTGGTCCTGATTTTTTCCTGACTCCGAAACATATTGATGATTATGAGGAGCAATATGGAAGGATTCCTGAAAAAAGCCTCGTGATTGCATATACAGGTTGGGGAGAGCGATTTTGGAACGAGCCTGAGAAGTACCGCAATCCCGATGCTTCAGGAATGATGCATTACCCAGGATTTTCTCCAGAATCGGCAGATATTTTGCTAGAGAGAAAGATTGCTGGAATTGGGATTGATTCCCTTTCTCCCGATGGTTCCCAGCAAGGAATTTATCCGGTGCATGAGAAGATCTTGGGAGCAAAAAAATATATTTTGGAAAATCTGGCCCATCTCGACCAGATGCCGCCGTCAGGAGCCTATGCGATTGCATTTCCCCTTAAAATACGCGACGCGACCGAATCTGGGGCCCGCGTCGCAGGTCTAATACAAATCTAACAGCAGCCGCAAGAGTTTGTAGAACAGGGTGCCATTTCGCTTGCGATTTCAATCAGAATGCCATTGAAATCTCTCACATACGCAATTGTTTGACCCCATGGTTTTGCATCTGGGGAAGCGATGAGCTCCGCGCCTGATTTGACTGCATGGGAGAGCGACTTGTGGACATCTTTGGCTGTAAAGGAAATTTCGCAGCCAGGAGGCAGTTCTTTAGCAGAAATAGGCCGGAACCCTTTTGGGAGATTTTGCTTGGCCAGATCGAAAGAGGCAAAACCTAACGCCGTTGTGCCAGTGTCGAGTTGTCCATAATGGCCTGTTGGGTCGATAAAAGCCCTTTGAATTCCGAAGGCTTTTTCATAGAAAGCGAGAGTTTTTTCTACATCCTGTACGTAGAAAATTATATTTCCTAGATAATTCATAGGGTGCTCCTGAAAAATTGGAAATCATACCTTATTTCTTCTCTTTCCGACAAACAGCAAATTTGTTAAGATTTCTTGCAAATGGACGTTAAGAATATTTTGATTCTATTTTTGAGCGCCCTCCTCGTATTCGGCAATTCTGCCGAGGCGATGTCGAAGATTCCGTCTACGCAAGAAAGAGCGTATTACGAGCCTCAGAATGGTGTGCGCACCATTCGTTACTTCGATGAAAATAGAAATCGGCCTATCAGTGTCGAATTATGGTATCCAACAGATCAAGAGGGTGCATTTGACACCTCTGCAGATCCTGTGTGGGTTCATCCCAAGGAAATCCGGGACGCTGTTCTTTCCAACCATCAAAAACGGTATCCTCTCATATTAATGTCCCATGGGAACAGGGGTGATCGTCGTGATAGAAGCTGGATTGCCGAACATCTTGTGAAACAAGGATTCATCGTTGCCTCTGTAGATCATTACGGGAATACCTGGGGCTCTTACGATGTTTTGATCAGCTTAAAATTCTGGGAGAGAGCTCGAGATATCAGTTTCGTCTTAGACGAGCTTTTAAAGGATTCAGTTTTGAAAGAGCGGATCGATGCGAAAAAGATCGGATTCGTTGGATATTCACTCGGTGGAATGACTGGGCTTGCATTAGGTGGCGCGATTGCTAAAAATGTGAAAGAAACTGTAGCTCAACAGCAGCTAAAAGAGATTCCTCCCGAAGCTCTGGAGCAAGTTGATTTATCCGAAGGTCACAAAAGCTTTGCGGATCCCCGCATTAAGGCGATGCTTCTTATATGCCCTGCAATTTTCATTTATGAACCTAACGCCATCGCTTCGATCAAAATTCCCGTTGCGCTTGTGGCCTCTGTTGATGATGAAGTCTTGGCTCATGACGAACATGCCTATCAAATCATCAAACATAAAGTTCCTGCTAAATTGAAACTTCTTCGCAATGGAACATCCCATTTTGCTTTTTTGAACCAAATTTCAGAAAGTGGAAGGAAAATTGTTCCAAAGCCTCTTCTAAATCAGCCTTTAAATCCCAAGGCCATTCATGATGAAGTCGGCCATTTCGCTGTTTCGTTCTTCAAAGAACAACTCAAATAAAATATGAAATATGAATTATGAATGCTGAGATGCTCGGGGCTTTGCCCCCGGCCCCCAGTAATGGAGATTCATATTTCGTTCGAATTAACAACTATGCTTACCCTTTTAGGGGGTGCGGGGGCGAAGCCCCGACGTTTTCATAATTCAGCATTCCTATTTCCTATCTTAGAAAAGGTAGGGGATGATTTTGTACGGTACCTTTTCGCAATATTGATCCCAATACTCCCCATACTTGTCCGCGCACCGCTTGTCATGGCGGAAAGCACGGTCGAGAAGGAGGAAGAAAAGGAAAACGACATAGAAATAGGGGAGGAAGTTGCCGAAAAGAGCTGGCAGCGTCCAGAAAAAAGCTCCGACAATCTCTGGCACATAATGGAAATGCCGGGAAATTCCCCACCATCCTGAAGCGAGAAGCAAACTTTGCTTCGTCTCTCCAGTTTGCGTTTGATACGTAGCCTCAATCAGAGAAGGCTTGCGGCGCCAGACAAGGCAGGCTCCATTTTTGGCCCGCACTTGCTGTCTTTGGCGGTCCGCCAGGAAATTGATGATAATGCTTGAAGCTCCTGCGATAAAAATCGCAGAGGCCCAAAAGAATCCCAAATGATTGGGGTGGTGGACAAGATAAAGGGTCGAAGAGGTGTAAATGCAGGGAAGCCAGACCAAACATCCCCAGCAAATATAGAATCCCGCTCTATCATGCATGATATCCAGAGAGCGGAGATATCCTGTTTCCCATAAGAAAAATTTCCCGATATAAATCAGTTGCAGAGCGACGGCGACGAACATCGAATCGCTTAGAGTTCCATAAAGCTGCACTTGTTTGGCAGCATAGGAGATGATCAGCAGCGACCAGCCCATCATGCCAAAACGGCAATTGGTAAACATCTTCAAGTCCCAGCCATACACTCGAGGATAGAGTTCGGTTCCCCAGTAATAATCAAAGAGGAAATTGCCTGTGATCCCATTGTCATTGGTCGATGGGGCGTAAATCCCTTTTAAGTAGAGAAAAAGACAGAAAAGAAGACTGAAAATATTGAGGGCTCCCAGCATGGGACCTAAATTGTCGTAAATGATTGTGGGTGAAAACCAATGGAACCAGTA
>CAZXVU010000012.1:0-3306 GCA_964644465.1 uncultured bacterium | reverse complement strand
GTTGGAGGACAAAGAGTTAGGAGAATTAGAGGAACAAAAGTATTATGGATCCACAGGGGAACTCGGAGCGAGGCATCTTTCATTTTTTCAATCCTGGGTGCAAAACCCAGGAATATAGTACCAAATCCTTTTTTTCCACCTCTAATTTATTCCTCGACGAATCGGATATCCTTTTGCTATACTCATTTTTGAGTCAGCAATGTGCTGACTTACCTTGCATTCTTAAAAAAGTATGGCAAGGGCAATAGTGTAATGAACGATGCATAACGCAATAACCGATTTGACTCTTCTCGGAGCCAATACTGGAACAAAGGGATTGGGTACGACCAACACCAATGTGACCGGGGCGGTGGGCGTGTGCTCGTGCACATTCCACTAATCGCCCCTTCCGCCCGACTTTTTCAAATTCCAAAGACCCAACAAAGATCAAAAAGTCCGGCGGGAGAGCCCAAAAGGAGAAAACTATGTCTGCGGAATCCGTACCTATTTCAGATAAACAAGCAGCCCGCGTTGGGATCTTTTCGACCGGTCTTGCTCTCTTCTCCATGTTCTTTGGAGCTGGCAATTTGATATTCCCGCTGATTGTGGGACGGACGGCAGGAACAGAAACTCCTTATGCTATTTTAGGACTTGGGCTCTCAGCGGTGATTTTTCCATTTTTGGGACTGATCGCCATGATGCTTTATGGAGGCAATATCTCTCTATTTTTAGCGCGGCTTGGCAAATGGCCTGCTCTCGGTATGCTTTTTGTCTTGCAGATGAGCCAAGGCCCTGCCGGTGCGATGCCCCGCCTGGTGACCCTTATGCACGCCAGCGTAAAGCCCTATTTCCCGCAGATTTCTTTAGGGATCTTCAGCTTGGTTATCTGCACCGCTGTCTTTTTATTGACAGTTCGCCCTCAAAAAATCGTCCGCCTTCTTGGCGTTATTCTCACCCCGTTTCTTCTTTTGACTTTGGCTGTTTTAATCTTTGTTGGGATCATGGACGCTCCTGCTGCCCAGGTTGTTTCTGGATCTTCAGCCCATTACTTCGGTCTGGGCCTTAAGATGGGATATCAGACAACAGACCTGATTGCGGCGCTGCTTTTCGCAACAATTGTACTGCCCCATCTCTCTCAAGGAGTCACAGAGGATGAAAAGGGGAAAAAACTCATCCGCCGCCGCATGACATTGGCCTCTCTCATTGCAGCAGGTCTTCTCATGACCTCTTATATTGGACTTTGCTGGCTATCGGCGCATCATAGTTGGACTTTTTCAAATGAAATACCTCCTGAGGCGCTCCTTCAGGCAATTGCGCTCAAAATCCTAGGGCCTGTTGGAGGAATGGTCTCTGCAGGAGCTGTTTTCCTCGCCTGCTTGACCACAGCCATCTCTCTTTCTGCGGTCTTTTCCAATTATCTGCGAGACGATTTGTTCTTCAAAAAAATCAGCACTCCAAATGCTTTAGGATTTACACTTTTCATAACTGCCGCAGTTGCGAACTTAGGATTCGGAGGAATCGTTAAGCTTTGGGGGCCTCTATTAGAAGTGCTTTATCCAGCGCTGATTGTTCTTTGCTTATTTAACATTGCTTACAGTCTTTTCAAAACCAAGCCATTGAGTTCGCCTGTCTTCTTCACTCTAGGCTTGGCAATGGGAGGTTTTTGGCTGTAAGGGAACTTTGAGGGGGCTTTCCCCCTCTAAATATCTTATTTTGAGACTATTGTAAATGTATAAATAGTTTGTTAATAAACTATTAATTAGTTATAATATTCGTTTAACAAGGTAGATAATGTCTTATAAACTTTCGATATCTGTAGATGCTTCTGAGCCCAGTCTACCGATTATTCCAACACCCATGGAATTATCTACTCCTCGCGAAGCGCCCATTGAACCCGCTTTAAAGGCCATCGAAAATGGATGCAGAAAAAGGAAAGCGATTTCCCCTATTTCGGTATCTCAAGAGGTAATTGAAATCGTTTTCCCCGCTCATAAAAAACAAGAATTAAGCCGTCTCTCTGTTGAGTTGCAATCTCCTGACAATAATTCGTATCAGTGCATCCGACGAATAGTAGGCGAGGACCGAAAAGCGGCCTCTCTATTCCAATGTCTAAACGAACAAAATCACTCTCTCGGAGAATGTATCGGAGCTGGAAACGCTAGCTGTGTTTATGAGTTATGCGATGTGAAGGGACAGCTTTTTGCTCCGCCAAGCGTCATCAAAATTATAAAACAAAGAGAATTCTCAGATAAACCGTATCTCGTAGATCCTAGCCGTGGAGAGACTCTTTCTTACTATTTATCGCACGATGGAATTATCTCGCCGCGAGTCATTTATACTTATAAAGATGGGCAAACATCTCCTGTCAATAAAGAGGGAGAGATTATTGCCATTATTATGCCCAGGGCTAATGGAACAAGCTTAGATAAATACATTCATGAGAGAAATTTGAAAGGGAATCCAATCACTTTTCTTGAAATTGCGAAAATTGGCGTTCAAATCGCAGAGATTCTCAATTTTCTCCATTCAAAAAAAATTGTTCATCGCGACTTGAAAATGGAAAATTTCATTATTGACGAAGATTTGCATGTAAGGTTGGGCGATTTTGGTTTAGCTAAAAAGATCCAACGAGATGAAGGACCTTCCTCTCCTGTCGGCACACAAACCTATATGCCTCCAGAAAATTTTAGGAATATGTTTTCTCCTTCGCATGGTCCCAAAACCGATACTTACTCTTTTGGCGTTTTGCTCTATCGGATCGCTTTTGGGGTTTTCCCAGATCGACAAAATCTTACCTTTCCTCCAAATACACCTCTGAATATATCTGGTCTTTTGACAAGGCTTTTACAAAATAAGCCTGAAAGTAGATGCTCATTGAACTTAACGATTCGGGTTCTCAACCACATCTTAAAACACCCAGACTCCTTAACTGAAGCCTGAACCTTAAGTCTTAACTTCTCCCTTTAGATAAAGCCATTTTCCATCGATTTTCAGAAAGTAGCTTTTTTCTTCGAGAAAAAATTCCCGATCTCCCTGTTTTAAATGCGCTGAGAATTCCACGGTATTTTCTCCCGTTTCTAAAATCTTTAGGTGTAGAAATTTCGTAGTCTTGCAAAATTCCAGGATTGAGCGCTCCCAGGCATTCCGATTTTTTTCAAAATAGGGGCTTCGTGAATGGGTGGTTTGCATAATGTACCCCGCTTTTTCGAGTGCATAAGCAGAATAGCGGGATCGCATTAAGGCTAGGGCTGTAGGCGCGTTGGTTCCATCATGATAGGGCTTGCAGCAGTTCTCATAGGGAAGCCCGCTGCAGCAAGGGCATTTTTT
>CAZXVU010000011.1:30923-32771 GCA_964644465.1 uncultured bacterium | reverse complement strand
TCAGCGATCCTGGCCAGCATTTAAGGATTTTTACTGCAATACGATCGCAAAATACAATCAGCGGAACATTAAACGGGGGACCTTTTGTCCCTGGTGTTCTCTTTGTCGACTCGGCTACTGAAGTATGGTGTCAATACTTTGCACAGCCTTTCCCCTATCCATTCAATAACTTAGGCGCCCCATACACCATTTTCTATAAGGACTGCCTAGGACCCGCAGCAAATCAAGCGAATATTATTGTCAGCCAATTCCTCATCGACCTCCATCCTTTCAACGAATTCCCCGGCTGGTTGGAAGAATTCTACCTGAAATTCTGCGGCACAGAAACGAACATTGCATCTAGCATGAATGTGTTGGCGAATGAACCCTATTACATCCGAAGAAGAGAGCTCAAATTATTCAATCTCCCCAAATACTATACGATCATCACCAATGACGCATATCTCGAGCGGGACAAAAATGGAGACCTGAGGATCAGTGATTAGTTCCGAAGGAAAATAAGAGTTGGGCTTGGGTTTCCGACCCATCGAAATCATGGAGCTTTTGCAGCTGTTCAAAGAACCAACGATCATATGGATTCGTCGAGGAAGCAAAATTTGCTAAGCGCTCTAGGGCGTCATCTTCTGCATCGTGGATGACAATCACAAACTCTTTGTTCCCCATTTTATGATAGTAGACCTTCGCATTTCTTAAACCGTAGCGCTTTAAAAGGTCCATGTATTCCCGTTTACGGGGCCCTGTATTTTCAGCAGAAAATGCTTTGTATTCCTTGAGCTTTCCAGGTTTAAGCGGATTGACATAGGTGAGAGTTTGCATATTTTTCCTTTGTTACAGCAGCCACCAAGTGGCCAGAGCGAGGTAAATACCAGTGGTCAGAATATCTACGGCCATGAGAACGACGGGGCCGGCTGCTACGCGGGGATCGAGTTTGAGGCGATGAAGGATAACGGGGACTGTGATCGCAAATATAGCGGAGGCGGCGACGCTTCCCATAATTCCTACGCCGATCGCTGCCGAAGGATAAAAACCATCTCCCCAAAACAAAGAGATCAGGCCCACTAAAATTCCTGATGTGAGAGCGAGAAAGAGAACTACCTGCCACTCGTGGACCATGCGAAGCCAAGCAACCTTCCAACGAAAATGGGGGCGGCGCAAAAACTGCAAGCTCTGCGCTACCGATTGCATAGAAGTCGATTCGCTTAAGGTCAAAACCAAGGGGATGAAAAAGGCGAGAAGCAAATAGGCGCTCAAGACCAGTTCAAAATAGCGCGAAATCGCCGCGCAAATGATCCCTGAAAAGACATTGCAGAGAAGCCACGGCATCCGGAGTCTGTAACTTACGCGAATAGGAATTCTTTTCCTCTCTTCCAAAGAAAGTCCAATCATTTGAAAGGCGTCAGATCGGCTTTTCTCATTCGAGAGATCGATCGATTCTTCGCTGACCATCTGTAGATCGATGACTCCCAAAAGTTGTCCATGATCGTCGACTACAGGCAGCGCCAATAGAGGATGCTCTGCGAAAAGCTCCATGGCATGTTTTAAAGTTTGGTGTTCATTGATCTTCACCACATTTTCAAACATGATGTCCCGAACCTTTTTTTGTGGATCGGAAAGGAGCAATTGACGCGATGAGACAACGCCTTTGAGTCTGTTATGATGATCCACAGCGTAAAAGTAGATGATTCTTTGATGGATGCTTTTTTTCCGTAAAGAGGCCATCGCCTCTTCTAGAGTTGCATCTACTGGAATCAGAGTTTCTATAGGAAGGGCGCACTCGCGCGCCGTTTTTGAAAGGTCGTGCTCGGTCATAAGGTTTCAGATAACAAGATTTCTCAGAGATTGCAAGTA
>CAZXVU010000011.1:18780-30823 GCA_964644465.1 uncultured bacterium | reverse complement strand
TAAAACGGCGAGTGATTATCTTGCTTCGGCTTTACCTTAATTTGGGAAACTATGGGATCTATCACCTACAAATGCGCAGATAATTTTGCCGCTAGATGCGAAGGATTTTTGAATTGCTTTGATAAATTTCCGATCGCTTCATCCTATAGCGGAGTGGTTCGATTTGTTGTAGCACAGGCGCAAGTGATTGCAGGCCTCGCTTTCGCAGCGTTGAAAGTGCTCCAATACATCCTCGACGGAAAAATTTCGACTCTCCGAGAGATGAAAGAAGGCTTCACTCATTGTTATCATGGGACACTGAATATCATCCGCGCAGCGATAGCCGTTATCCCGATCTTGGGCAACCTGATTCTCTGGCTTTACGATTCTTATGTAGGAAGGATGAATTATCCAAGAGAGGAAATAAAACCCGGAATTTACCCAATTGTCAGGAATTTCCGGGTCCCCTTAGAACTGATTACTTATTAAACCGGTATTGCCCACCTAGTCCAATTCTTCTAAAAGAGCGGCGCGAAAATGGACATTGCCTTGGCGGAGCTGCGCCTGCGCAGCCATCAGACCTTGCCGTTCCTCTTCTATTTTCCTTTCGATCGCAGCAGGAATATCATCGTTTGATTTTAAGTCATTTTTTTGTTTCATCAAACGGTTAAATACGATCGTTTTTTGATGCTCGTCTAATTGAGTGCGATCTAATTTCTGATTGATCGTAAGAGGTACATATGCATCCCAGCCCAACTCTCCTCCTCCTTCCGGACTAGAAAAACAGCGCTCTGTGTTTGGAATACAAAGTTTTGCCGTAGCTTCTTCACAAAGAGGATCATGAGCATCGCAAGCCCCCACTTCTGGATCTTGTATTTTGTATTGAACTCCTCTTATGGTTTTCATCCCTTTTGGAGAAGGATCTTGTTGCTTTCTCTCTTCTTTAAGATTATTGAAGAAAAAAGAACCGAGGGGATCTATACAAGTGTCTGCCTCCATTATATCGGCTTCTGGCCTGCTGATCCAGGTGGCATAATCTTCAGGTTGATTCACAGAAAATTCTCCTACAGTAAAACCACCAGTTGAACATCGAGAACGTGGAAGAGAAGGCTCTGCTCGTCCAATGAGTCCCGTAGAAGAGAGAACGACCCCCAACAACAAGCCCGCAAAAACGAGCCCGGCGAACGCCATTACCTTTTTTGAAACGTTATAAACAGCTCCGTAGCATGTTTTCTGTTTTATTTTTTCTCTTTGCTCTACAGGAACTAAACTTTGAGCGATTCTTCTGTTTCGTAAACCGCCTGGATATACAGCCATAAAACCTCTTATTTTAAAATTATAGTAATATTATACATAAATATTACTTTTATTTAAATATTAATATTGAATTAAAATATTAACTTATCATAATATTATTGTACAATTTTACGAAGTAATATGGCAGCTATCAATAATCTATCTTTCTGCACAGTTTCGCAGCCTACAGCCCTTTTTACTCCTATCCCTATAATGCCCTCTTTTTCTTCGGAACCCATTTGGGATCTTGCAACTAAATATTTTAAATATTTACTTTCCCAAAAAGACCCAACTCTCATGTTTCCAAGGAATTTTTGTTTATATTATAGCCAACAGCTCTTTCTTTTCTTATTTGTGCATTACAAAGGGCGTTTTGATGAATTAAATAATGCACACATACAAATTGAAGGAAAAGAGTCTTTATTAATTCTTAATAATACAAACGGACACAGGTATCTTGAATTGCGGCTTGGCGAGGAAAAATGGATCATCGATCCGACTTGGAAGCAGCTTGTCGCTAAGAAGGAGTCTTCTTCTTCTGCCTATTATACCGATGATCCTTTTAATCGCAGATTGGCAGCCGAATTTCCTGATATACTAATCACTAAATTCGATGACTTGCAGTCTTTAATGTACTCTCTGCATAAAGAGATCAGCAATGGTTTTTTCTGGATGGGATGCCATACAGATCCAGATCAAGGACAGAGCGATGATGATGGTAGAGAACATATCCAGTTTGTCAATTGGATGAAACGTATAGAGACTCCTTCGACCCCAAAGGAATCGGACTTGATCGATGAATGGAATACAAATTGGAGCGGATTTGGGAAGTTGCCATTTTCAAATATCTCCGACCTTAAAAGCCATCTATAATCTTACCCAAAGTTGAGAAAGTTTTTTTCCTAATATACCAGAGAACTTCCTTGAAGATAAAGTCTTGGTCTAGAAAGATGGGGTGTATGAAACAATATAAGATCATTTTGACTCTCTGTCTCTCTTTAATAGCCGTTCTGCTGGTCGCTTACGGCTGCAAGCGGGCAAGCGGTGTGAAAATGTTGTTATGCACTCATCCCTATGCTCTTTGTACCTCCGCTCGCTGCATCCCGCAGCCAGGAGATCCAAGCAAAGCGATCTGCACCTGCGATGTAGAAGAAGGGGAAAGCATGTCTACGACTCCCTGCCATGCACTTCTTCCGAGCACTGATAAGCATGGAATCGGCACGATCTATTCCACGTTTTCGTATAAACAATACCGCGATGGCAAAAAAGTCATGAAATGCCCTGGAGGCACGCCCTGGACCTGGTGTTTGAACAAACGGTGCACCGTCGATCCAGGCGATCCCAAGAAAGCGATTTGTCTCTGCGATGTTGTACGCAGTTCAGAAGAATGGATCACTTTCGGAGGCGACTGCGATGTCTCTACTTGCAATACTGCCTATTGGTCAGGAGTAGGCATGACAGATTTTGCCGAGGGAAATGTGTTTATGACTCAAAAGCTTGGCCTTGATTTGTCTCCCGTAAGATGGTGTGAAATCGAGCACCCATGAATCTCCGTGCCTGCGTACCCATCTTGGGAATGGTTGCTTTAGCAGCGCTATTTCTAAAATTGCCCGAGGTCCCTAATCTCTTCACTCTTTTTGAATGTAAGACGTGCTTTGGTAAAGATCCTTTCACTCCCTTAATCGGATCGGCCTATTTTGGGCTATTGATTGCCATCTCGCTTCTCTTTCCAGGTTTTCCGAATCGGTATGTCTCCTTAGGCGGGCTAATTTGGGCTCTATTGCTCGCTCCTGTCATGACTTATCTCAATTTACCCGTTTGGTGCGCAGCTTGCCTGGTCGGCCATGCATGCAATATCTTCATCTGGGGCATTTGGTTTTTTGTCCCTTCTAAAGAGCAGGCCCCACAAAATCTGGGAGCGCGATTGTGCCTCATGCTATTCGTTCCCATTTCCATAGTCGCCCTCTTCAGCTCTTTAAATCTCACTTTCATGGCCTATGGTTCTAAGTCTAAAAAGATGGTTGCTCAGATGAGCACTGGCGATCCAATTCCCCTCTTTACCGCACAGACGGTCGAGGGACGCGCTGTGTCAAATACAGAGAGCGGAGGAATGGTCCTGAACTTTGTCGCGCCAGATTGCCCTTTTTGTAAAGAGCAGCTTCAAGTTCTCGATTCTGTAGCCAAACAAAGCTCCTATCGATTCGTCAACATTAGCCCGGCTCTTCAGCCCGAATTGATCCAAAATTCTCCAACTACGGAATGGGTTGAAGACAAGGATCAGAAACTGAGAAAGCTATTTAAAATATACGGATATCCCACACTTTATGTGGTGGGAAGCGATGGAAAAATCTCCCGAGTCATTCGCGGCGTCCCAGATGGCTTAAAAGAAGGCCTGCAAGCCAGTCTTACTCAATAACGGTACTTGGCTTTATTCACACAAAGACACAAAGCCACAAAGAAATGAAGAGAGGAAAGAAAGGCGGCTTTGCCGCCCGCTGCAAAGCAGCGAAAAAATCTCTTTCTCTGTGCTTCTTTGTGCCTTTGTGTCTTTGTGTAAATAGAGCTAGGTGCCCTTCTAAATCGTGACCTTGCCGTAAACAGCCCTCCCATCTAAAATAGACCCTTTATGGGGTCATTGTGAAAGAAACGTGGGACTCCTCGGAACGGTGGTACAGCGGCTGCGTCGGGGAAAAAGGGCATTATTATCACCAATCAGTCGTACTCCCCTCTGTGATTCGCCTCTTGGGAATCAAGGGAAAAGGCTCCCTTCTGGACCTCGGCTGCGGGCAAGGAGTCTTGGCGCGCCATATTCCTGACGGAATCGAATATTACGGCGTGGACCAATCAAAGGCCCTCGTCCAATCAGCCCAGAAACTCACAAAGCGGCCTTCAACAGTGTTCGAGGTCGCTGATGTCTGCGATCAAATTCCTACAGAAAAGAAAGATTTTGATTGGGCCACTGTGATTTTAGCCCTTCAAAATATGGAAAATCCCCACGGAGCCATTGCAACCGCTGGACGCCATTTAAAAAAGGGCGGGAAGCTCATCATTGTTTTAAATCATCCCTGCTTCCGGATCCCTCGGCAAAGTTCGTGGGGCATCGATGAAGCAGCGAAACTGCAATACCGACGGGTCAACAGCTACATGACCCCTCAAAAAATTCCCATCCAAACAAACCCGGGAAAAGGAGAACAATCGGCGACGACCTACTCGTACCATTTTCCCCTCTCTTCTTACTCAGGCTGGCTGCAAAAAGAAGGGTTTCAAATTTTGACGATGGAAGAGTGGTGCTCCGATAAAAAAAGCGAAGGGTCGAAAGCGCGGATGGAAGATCGGGCTAGGAGGGAAATTCCTCTCTTTCTGGCACTTTTGGCCATTTCAGCAAAATGATTTCCAAGAATCTGTGAGTTTGATTAACTTCCCTTCAAAGGTGAATGTATGTGCGGCGTTTTTGGATATATTGGTACAGAAGATCCTTTGAAAAGATGCATTGCCGGCTTGGAACAGCTCGAATATCGGGGCTACGATTCCACGGGAATCGCAGGGATTGCGAACGGAGAAATTTCTGTCTGGAAAGAAGCGGGAAAATTATCTGAGCTGAAAAAAAAGCTCCAATTGACTCCTCTTGAACTGGCTATCGGCCATACAAGATGGGCCACTCACGGAAAAGTGAACAATCAAAATGCGCATCCTCATGTCGACGGAACAGGATCAATCGCCCTGATTCACAATGGGATCATCGAAAATTACGATGTGTTACGCGAGCAACTGAAAAAAGAAGGATTCTCCTTCAATTCTGAAACAGACACTGAAGTGATCGTTCAGCTCATCTCAAAGTTTTACAAAGGCGATCTTGTACAAGCCGTGCAAAAGACGTTAAGCCTTTTGAAGGGAAGTTTTGCGATCGCGCTCATTTCGAAAAACCATCCTGACCAGATCATCGCAGCAGCTCGCGAATGTCCCCTTTCTATCGGATGCAATGAAAAGCGGACCGAATCGATCATCTCCTCCGATCCGAATGCGTTCTTAGGCTCTGTATTAGACGTCCTCTTTCTGCGGAACAATGAGATCGCCAAAGTGCAAAAAGGGAAAGTCGAGGTCTTCGACACTTCGCTCAAATCCATTTCAAAAAAAACAGAGCGGCTCGATAGCGAGTTCAAGGTCCCTTCCAAAGAAGGCTTTGAGCACTTCATGATCAAAGAGATCTTTGAGCAGCCCTCCACGGTCCAAAAAGCGATCCTGGGACGATTTGATGATGGAAATGTTCTCTTCGAATCGCTCGGCTTTACTCCAGAAGAACTGCTGTCAGCACGGCAAGTTTGGTTTATCGGCTGCGGAACCTCTTCTCATGCAGGAGCCATTGGATCTTTGCTTTTGGAAGATCTTGCGCATATCCAAGCTACCTCCGAAATTGCCTCCGAGGCCCGCTTCCGGATCCCAATCCTCTCTAAAGACACTCTTGTCATCGCAATCAGCCAATCGGGTGAGACAGCCGATACGATTTCCGCAGTCCGAGAAATCAAAGCGCATGGCTGCAAAGTGCTGGGCATCTGCAATGTGAAAAATTCGACGCTCACGCGGGAAACCGATGGGTGTATTTTCTTGAAAGCGGGACCTGAAGTCAGCGTCTGCTCCACGAAAGCCTTCACTTCCCAAATTGCGGTGCTAACCCTCTTCGCATTGCATATGGCCCGCTTAAAAGGATTCAGCCCAGAAAAAGCGCGTCTCTTCTACGATGAGTTCAAAAAAATCCCGGGACAAATCCAGCAGATACTCGATCAAGCTCCTCAAATCCAAAAGATCGCAAAAAAATATAGCCGCTATGAGGATTTTTTCTTCATGGGACGCAGATACATGTACCCTACAAGCATGGAAGCCGCCCTAAAGCTGAAAGAGATTTCCTACGTCAATGCAAATGGATATCCAGCCGGAGAATTGAAACACGGGCCGATCGCACTCCTCAATCCCCTCTTCCCTGTCGTTGCTTTCTGCGCCAATCAAAAAACACAGGATAAGATCGTCAGCAATCTCATGGAAGTGAAAGCGCGAGGCGCTCCGGTGCTCGTATTCGCTCCAGAAACACTAAAAGCCGTTTCCACCATCGCCGATGATGTCTTTTGGCTGCCTCCTACGAACGATCAGCTCTCTCCTTTTGCTTCCACTGTTGCTGGGCAACTCCTAGCCTATTACATCGCAAAAGAAAGAGGCTGCGATATCGACCAGCCTCGCAACCTCGCCAAATCAGTGACCGTAGAATGAAGCAATATCTTTTGAGTCTAATGGCAAAATCAATGATATGAAGGATATAACGATATGAAGGATAAAAAAAGAAGGTAGAACGGGTACCCTTTTACAGTTTTCCAAATTTATTATCCTTCATATCATTATATCCTTTATATCGTTAATCCTGTCGGATGACATAAATACCTTTGCAAACGGCTTGAATCATACTTAGTGATCATTTAACCTTTTGACTATCCCTGATCGATCAGCACAACCAAGAAATTCAGTGACGGTAGAATGAAGACACCCAATTCCCATGCTCAAAGAGAAAAAGAGAAAGAATCGCTCGTCGATAGCCGGTGGGTCTATAAAGGCCGGATTGTCAATTTACGGTTAGATACCTACCGCTTTGAGAATCGGGAAAAAATCGCAGAGATCATCCATCATTCAGGAGCCGTCGTCATTGTGCCGATCGACAAGCAAGGGCGCATCATTCTTGTACAACAGTGGCGCCGCGCAGTGGGAGAGATCACCATTGAACTCCCTGCGGGAACTTTAGAAAAAAATGAGCCTCCAAAACTCTGCGCCATCCGGGAACTTCAAGAAGAGACGGGTTTCACAACCCACAAACTCACAGAACTAGGCGGTTTTTACAGCGCGCCTGGCTTTTGCGATGAGTATCTCCATCTTTTCCTCGCAGAAGATCTCCATCCGTCTCCGCTTCCACCCGACGACGACGAGGCGATCGATCTCTTATCCGTCACTCTGCAAGAAGCCATCCATCTCATCGAAAAAAATACGATCCACGATGCCAAAACGGTTGCTGGAATCCTTCGCTATGCGGTATGGAATAAGAAATGCGCAACAAGTTGCTAATTGCACTCATAATATTCATCGTTGTTTTGGTGATCGCTCTATTGCCAAAGCTTGCGTCCACGTCATTGGGAAAACCGATCTTTGTCAAAGTGTTCGAAGCTGAAATTCAAGGGAAGGTGCAAATCGGTTCGCTCCATCTTTCCTGGCTCGGTCCCCAGCGCTTTCAACAACTCACCTTTGCAAATCCGAATATCGAAGGATCTATCGAAGAGCTCCAACAAAATGTCCCTTTATGGTCAATATCCAGCGTCAGGGCTTTTCTCTTGAAAAATGGATCTTTTTCTTTCCCCTCCTATGGCGATGGCACGATCGATCAAGTGAACGGACAAATCCAGGGCGCCGATTTTCAATTGAATGGCGTCACGCATCAAGAGGGATCTTCCGGCCATATCGCAGTGAATGGAAAAATCTATTCCAAAGAACATTTTGAGGTCCAGGGCGACGTCACTAGCTTCCCCGTCGCCGCTCTCGACCAAATTTTCAATGCGAAAAATCTCCTTTTTCAAATCCTAGGGCCTCATCTCAATCTCAAAGGCTCTGCTTCGATGAATCACACCATAGGCGCTGTCGATTTGGATATTGCAGCCACCAACCTAACTACCGCTATCCATGCAAATTTCGTGGAAAATGGAATGACCCTGAGAGAGCCAGTCTCTGCCGTTCTTCAGCTCACTCCAGCTTTAAGCGAAATGCTAATGAGCGATATCAATCCCCTCTTCTTAACCGGAGTGGAAGGGCATAATCCGATCCATCTGCAAGTGGATTCCCACGGATTTTTTTATCCCATTCCTTACGCTCCTGAAAAATTGCAAGGGAATGGAAGCTTAGATATGGGCAAGATCACCTGCCGCAATGGAAAATCGCTCGCCTCGATCATCAGCCTTCTCAAACTCAATCCGCTCTCTAAAACAAGAGAAATGAATGTTTGGTTCACTCCTCTGGTTTTCCGGGTTTATAAAGGGATTGTCCACACCGACAGAATGGACGCTCTTGTAGCGGATTCAATCCATATCTGCACTTGGGGCTATATCGATCTCGGCCAAGATAAAGTGCATATCAATCTTGGCATTCCCGCAGATACTTTACAGAAAACATTCAAGATCAAAAATCTCTCCGACAATTATGTGTTAAAAGTACCTATCCGAGGCACTACAAAAGAGCCCGATCTCGAGAAAGGCCCTGCCGCAGCAAAAATCGCCGCTATGATCGCCGCATCGCAGATCCCGAAAAAAGGGGGAGTCTTCGGCGGCCTCGTCAACGCCTATACGCAATCGAAGGAGGATAAAAACATCCCTCCTGCAAAACATCCCTTTCCCTGGGAGAGATGATCTATGATTACCCTTCCCGAAATCGCACATAAGGCGATGATCGAAAAAGGGTTTATTCCCGATTTTCCAAAGACGGTCATTGACGAGCTGTCTCATATTAACACTCCCGCGAAACCGCAGAAACAAGTGCGCGATCTGCGCCATCTGTTGTGGTGTTCCATCGACAATGATGATTCTAAAGATCTAGATCAGCTTACATATGCTGAGAAACTTCCCTCAGGGAAAGATAAAATCTATGTTGCCGTTGCAGACGTTGATGCAGTTGTGAAAAAAGACTCCGCAATAGATGACCAAGCAAGACACAACACCACCTCTGTCTATACTCCGGGGCAAGTCTTCCCGATGCTCCCACTTAAGCTTTCCAATAATCTGACATCGCTGAATGAAAACACAGACCGCTGCGCCAATGTGGTCGAATTAGAAATTGGAAGCGATGGGGAATTTGAATTGGGAGACGTCTATCCGGCTATCGTGCGCAACCACGCTAAACTAACCTACAACGGCGTGGGAACGTGTCTGGAGCTGAAGATCTGCCTCCTCCATCCGATCCCAAGTATACCTGGACTCAGAAAGCAGCTCGAAATCCAAGACCAAATAGCGCAAAAGATCGAGAGTTTCCGCAACAAACAAGGAGCGCTCCATTTTGTTCAAATCGAAGTTCAGCCCATCGTCATCAATGGAGTTGCTGTAGGTCTTGAAGAACGAGTGTACAACCGCGCGCATAAACTGATTGAAAATTATATGATCGCCGCAAATGTAGGCGTCACCCGCTATCTCAACCAAAACAATTATCCCACTTTGCGCCGCGTGGTCAAAACCCCCAGACGGTGGGACCGTATCGTCAAGCTTGCCAAAGATCTCGGGGAAGAGCTTCCTTCAAGTCCCAACGTCAAAGCTCTTCGCGCCTTTCTCTTGAAACAAGAACAAGCCGCACCCCTGCAATTTCCCGACTTGTCCTTAGCGATCATCAAACTGATTGGACGGGGAGAATACGTCCTTGGGCATCCTGACGAAAAGCATCTCGGCCATTTTGATTTGGCCGAGATAGAATATGCCCATACCACAGCGCCCAATCGCCGTTTCCCAGATCTCGTCATGCAGAGGATTGTCAAACAGAGCTTCCACGAAAAACCCTCTCCTTATACCGATAAAGAACTGGAAGAGATCGCCGCCAACTGCACTCAAAAAGAAGATGATGCCACTAAAGTAGAGCGGCGCATGGTCAAATGCGCGGCCGCCATGGTCCTGGCCAAGGACATCGGCCGTACCTTTAAAGCCATGGTCACAGGAGCCGGCCCAAAAGGGACCTGGATCCGCCTAATGAATCCCCCAATCGAAGGAAAGTTAGTGCGGGGCTTCGAAGGCGCCGACGTTGGGGATTATGTGACTGTAAAGCTCGTCCATGTCGATGTCCTCAACGGCCATATCGACTTTAACCGCTTGTAGACAAGCATCTTATATTTTTATATAATATTAAAATTTAAATTATATTTTATTTACAATAAATAGGGATGAGGTTTATAATATTTGAATATTTTTTAGTAAAAAGGATATTTTTTATTATGAACGTTTCTTCTTCGTCATCATCCTCTTCTCATGCCAATCCATCTATTATTTTATCCGATCTGCACAGTTTTATTTATCGCCTAGGCTACCTGGCCGATTCAGAGGATTATTATGGCAAAACATCTGATCAGGGTCCCTCAGAAAGACCCATCTTGAGAAGAGACAATGGCATAGCTTTGGTCAAAATCTTAAACAATAATGAAGATTTTCATTTTTATGCATTGAGATCTCTCCATGCACGAGTTCAGTTGTTAGATAGTTCTAGGGCGCCGCTTAAAAAAGTTTGGAATTTGTTTTTTGATTCTGTCATTACGAAAAAAACCTTAGACACCAAAAGGCATTTTAAATCTCTGAAAGAGACTTTCTTCTCTGAAAATATAGCATTGAAAGCATTTGCAAAAACTCCCTCAGTAAATAGAACCGGGACCGATCTGGTTATTTTTGAGGATGATTATGCAGGGACTCTCCCTCCAAATGGAATTAAGAGAGGCGATATACAGAATCTCAATGATCAATATTTAAGGTTCATATCCGTCTTAGACTACGATACAAGCCCCTTTTGTTTAGTTCCCAATCATCCGGAAATCCAAACTCGATTGAGAAATGGCGATTCTCCTGCGAAAATTTTAGCGGATCTCAGCGATTCTCATCCCCACATCGTGAAGAGAGTGGAACGAGGCAATTTCGTCGAGCAAGTTTTACAAGACGTCCGCATCCTCATGAGCCGCCCCTTAGGAAGAGAACTCATCCGACGCATCATGGACAATCCCGCGTTTAAGAATCCTAAATTCAAAATTATAATCAAAGTTTCCAATGAGTTTACACAACAACAAGTAGATCATTTTATACATAGAATTAAATATTCCATCCAACCCATTGCATTTTTAAATATCATATCCGACCCGAACATCTTAAGCGTTCTAAATCTTCAAGACCAAGGCATTGCAGATCCAGACGCTCCCAATATCCTGAGTCTTTCAAGTCCTCCATTTTTTGTCCTTGGCCATGAAATGATTCATTTGCTTCACGCTCTTGATGGAGAAATGCATCACCAGCCAGATCCCCAACTTGAACCCTATTACAAAAATGTCGAAGAGAAGAGAACCATTAAAGGAACATGCCGCTGCACAAATCATCAATATCATCCAATCAGCGAAGATACCCTAAGACTGGCATTTGAGTTCCCTCTCAGGCATAGCCATAGATTCGGATCTGATAAAAAAACTACCCCCAAACAGAAACTAAATACTGCCTTAGAGGTTGGGGCCGATGTAGATGTGATGCGGGTCATGTTTTCTCGGTCAACATCGAGAGGTTTGGCTTCCCCCGATATGGATCAAGCAATGCAAAAATTAGCGTCTCCGCGATCGAGCGCCCAACTGCCAGCAAACATGCTCGAACGAGTGATTACGCATGCAGTAAAAAATCCAAAAGCTCGGAAAGGCAAAATTTTGCGCTCTTTGGATAATCCTCCAGGAACAACGAGCTCTGCTAGACCTGCTGCACCTGGACCGAGTCTCTCCTCGCCCGTTTTCTCTCAATTTTTAGCCCCACCTCAGAGTGTTTCATCTCCTCTTCCATCCAGCACATTACAACCGCCTCAAACTCGTTCATCCAAGCGGGAAAGAAGCCTTGAGCCTACTGTAAACCAGAAGTCTACCCCTCAATCAGAACCTAAAAGACACCATTTTGCACCTACAAATTCTTTATCGAATGCCCCTTTCGGATTTCAACCTTTAACTCATGTACCGCAATCTTTAAGCCAAGCACCGCAA
>CAZXVU010000011.1:0-18680 GCA_964644465.1 uncultured bacterium | reverse complement strand
ACCGCAATCTTTAAGCCAAGCACCGCAACCTTTAAGTCGAGCGCCGCATGGTCCACTTTGCACTTGTCCACATGTCCATCAGGATCCAGACCCACTTAGCATATCGAACCGCGCAACCCCCCGCCAACCCACGTCCCCAATTTCCTCGCTGTCACGACTTCCTCTTTCCAGAACGAATAGACTTTCCTCTATTCAACAAAAGACAACGAGCGCTGAAGAGCTTTTTGAATTGTTAAACCAAACTCTTCCCAATACTCCACAGCTAACATCTACTACTACTTCCTCGAGACGGCACCCACAACCTGATTCTCATTATGCTCCAAGCTCACTTACAAGCGGTCCATCAATGCGCCCTCCTCAATACAGAATCCCCAATTCCTACTCAGTTTCCCAACCTGGTCCAAGCATACATAGCGGTCCATCAATGCCTCCTCCTCAAGACAGAATCTTCTATTCTTACCCCGGTTCCCAACCTGTTCCAAGCTCACTTAGCGCTCCATCAACGAACCCTCCTCAAGACAGAATCTTCTATTCTTACCCCGGTTCCCAACCTGCTCCAAGCGGTCCATCGCTGAATCCTACTCATTCAAGAATCACAACTTCCTACCAGTCCACCCCTTTAGGTCCAAGAGCACCATCTTACCATTCACAACCGGTAACACACCAAGTAGTTCCCCGAATCGCGTATGCGCCTACCACTCCTGTCCAAACATTTGGCGGTCCATATTCGAATCTTCCTCTACCTTATCAACAACCCAATTCGCTCTCTTTGTATAGACAGGAGACAGTAGGCACAGAAGATATTCCATATTACGATGAATTCAGTCCTGATCACGTTCCCCAACCAAGCATCGCTACATCTTCAAGATTGCCTTCACAACAGCCTCAAATCGACTCTTCACTACACTCTCAGCCGAGGATTGCCAACCCAGGCCCTATGTCTATACAGATCACTTTAATCCCGCCAACGAATCCTAATCCGAGTTATGATTTTTCACCTGAGGAGCTTGCTAGGATCTATGAGCCCCTTCGAAGCATGTATAACGAAGGTCGTCGAACAGGGGGATCTCAATGCGTAGATATGTCTGCGGCAAGTTCAGTGGCACAATAATCATTTCCATGATTGAGACTGGTTCTTTAAAAGATCTGACACTCCAATTCGCTGAAAGCTTCAGCAATAAAGATGCAGTATCCATTGACCATCTCATGCATGACGATTTCTCTCTCTTCGATCCCTCTCATAAATGGATCCGGGGGGAAAAATGCTATAGTGGCTGTATCTGAGTTGCGTTGTTATTACAATCCGCGTGCATAAACTCATTGAAAATTTCATGATCGCAGCAAATGTGGGCCCCACCCCGCTTTCTCAACCAAAAAAATTATCCCACTTTAGGCCGCGTGGTCAAAACAGCTCATTCGGGGCTTCTAAGGCGTCGACATTGGGGACTACTTAAATGTAAAATTAGTCCACGTGGACGTTCTCAACGCCCATGTCGACTTTAATCGCTTGTAGACAAACATCTTACACATTATATAACTTTAAAATTTAAAAAATATTTTATTTACAATAAATAGTAATGAGGTTTATACTATTTGAATAATTTACATCAAAAAGGTTTAATTTTATTATGAATATTTCTGTATCGTCCTCTTCTTCTGAATCTCCCGCAGCATCGTCCTCTTCTTCTGACTCTCCCGCAGCCATTAGATACGATATGAGAAAGTTCATTCATCGGATTGGCTATCTGGCTGATTCATTTAACTATTATGACAAGGCCGCCTATGCCAACACCATCTTTGAAATGAACCGACACGACGGCAGAGCCATCGTTAGCATGTTGAACGATCCAACAGATTATCATCATTATAGATTGAAAACTCTCAATGAAAGAGTCCAACTGTTGAGCGGATCGGATGCCGACCTAAAAATAGTTTGGAACCTATTTCATAATTCTGTTCATGCATGCGAGTTAAACAACACTAAAAGACATTTCAATTCTCTAAAAGGCATTTTCCCATCAGATCCACATTTACGAAATTTTGCGGACATGGAAATCTTTGAAGATGATTATCTAGGAAATCTTCCTCCCAATGGAATTCGGAGAGGCGATGTAGAATCCCTCAATCAACAATATCTCGATTTTTGTTCTCTTTTGAAATTTAATACAGCTCCCATTCTGAAGGATCCAAAAAATCCAGCAACTTTAACGAAAATCGATCGAGACAACTTCAAAAATCAAGTTTTCCGAGACGTCCGCATTCTGATGAGCCGCCCCATCGGAAGACAGCTGATCCAACGAATTCTGAACAAACATTTTCAAAATAATATTACAGTTCAAATTAAGGCCTCCGCCCAAGGATGTACGCATACAAAAATAAGCGAGACTTATTATACCATACAATATGCCATTCAGCCTGTTGCATATCTCCAAAGAATGGACAAAGGACTCGTAAGCCTCGCGGCACCCCCATTCATCCGGTTAGGGCACGAGTTAATCCATCTGCTACATTATCTTGAAGGAGAGGGTAAGCACATTAGCGATCCTAAAATGGATCCTCGCAATACGGATCCCGAAGAATGGAGAACAATCGATGGAAAATGCCGCTGTCCAAATCACCAAAATCCTCCTCTCGACACGAGTCGCAAAGATCGACTCGATGATGAAAGGAATCTAAGCATTCATCCTATTAGCGAAAATAGTTTAAGGGCGGCATTTGATCTGCTTCAAAGAGAAACGCATTTTTGTGGACCGAGTAAAAATGCATCCGATGAGGAGAAATTGGAACATGCCATCAATGCAGGTGCTGATGGAGATCTATTGGACGTGCTCCCTCGTTTGTCTTCTCCTAATCTGGATCGTGCAGTGAGAAGATTGGCCAATCCAAGTACTTCTTCTATGCTTCCTAAAAATATGCTCGAGAGAGTGGTCAATGCAGCCGTCGGAGACGACAGACTTCGTAAAGGAGAAATTTTGGGCATCCTATTCAAAGATCAGATTGTATTCAAGCCCGTTTTATCCCGTGCTCCTGCTCAGAGCCATGCTTCAAACAAGCGTTCAAGAAACCCTCGTCCCTTAGCATCTCGTCCAAAAAGACAACATCTTGGACCTCCTCCTTCACAGGCCTTAACTTCTGCTCCCGATACATTATCCCCCGAATTAGCTAATGCTTCACTGCTGTCGCTCTTTCCAAGCCTCGATACCACTCCATCGCATGGCCCGACATTGAGCGCTCCACATAATCAGCTCAGTTTTCCTGCCCCCCTACCACGTTTGCCGGTTTCTCCTCTCTCTCGCCTTCCTAGGACGAGAAGGCACAATAACCCATCGCTTTCTTTGAGTCCAACTCCACAACTTCCTCCCCCAATAGAAGCGACAGTAGATCCTGATTCTTTAATCCATCCATCTTCTTTACCTATCATGACATCCTCCACCTCACATTTGCGTACACAACATCCTCCGCTTCCTCAAAATATATATGGCGGTCCCTCGATCCAATCCCAAGCCTCTCAGCCAAGTATCTCGCTAACGAATCCCGGCCCAAGTATGAATTTCACCCCATCCCATTCACACCCGGATCCATATGCAGGACCACGCATTAGACATCAGCTTTCTCAACAACTAGGCCAACCTAGCGTCAATCCAACTCTTCATCCAAGTCAACCACCTGCTGGAACTTTTCATTCTTTCATCGATCCGACAGTGCCACCAGCAAGGCAAGCGCATCCGCATCAACTTTCTCAACAAACCGATTCTTCTGGAATGCCCAGCATCGATCTAGCTCATATCTATGGTCCCCTAATGAAGGCTTATCATTGGGTCCATGCCAAACTGAGGCAAGGAGATTAAGAGAGAGAAAACATTAGGGTTGTAGGAAAATAATTTCTAATTTGAGAAACTCTTTTCCATGATTAAAACGGAATCTCTGGAAAATCTTACTCTCCATTTCGCTGAAAGTTTCAGCAACAAAGATGCAGCATCCATCGGACAACTCTTGCATGACGATTTCGCCCTCTTCGATCCTTCTCTTAAATGGATCCGGGGAAAAAATGCTGTAGTGGCTGTATTAGAAAAACAGTTCCGTGAAGCTAAAACCGTTTCTTATGAAGTCATCAAGCTGTATGAATCTCTCAACACAACCATTGTGGAATTTGTCATCACGATGGACTCTGCTAAATTCGTCGGGGTAGATTTTATCGAATGGAAGAATGGAAAGATGTCAGAGCTTCGCTGCTATTATAACCCTCCCTGATAAGCATTTAATCTATTCATTACCAACAACTTACGCGTTTATACAATAACAAGTATAATTTTTATTAAAAATGTGTTATAATTTTTACTATAATAAAGACTTACGTTAATTAAGGATTAAAAAACGATGACATCAGCTACTATTACATCACAAACTCCCTCTTTAAAAAATAATCCCGTTGGATCAGAAAATAGAGCTTCTATCTCAATAGCAAGTCTCCCAGAGGATCTATTAATCAAAATACTAAGTTCTGCAGGAAATGTTTTCGCATCTGGAACGAGTAGAAGTTTTCGAACAGCCAACGAGGCAGCAATTGAAAAAGAATGGTACGAATGCATTGAACCAAGACTCATGCAAGATCCGGTAACGGCATCGAATTTTATGTCTCTCGCTCCTGTTCTTTCTTCAAAGGGAAAATTGGAAATTCTCTATAGGGACACGAATGTGAGGGCTTTGGATCGTTTTTTTGATGTCAATTTATACATAGAAGAGAACAAACACAATGTATCTCTTGAACAAGCGTGGAGAAGTATTCATGCGCGGCTCAATCAGACTCCAGATCTTCCAGCAGCGAATGCTTCAGCTGCTGTGATCCGTGGATGGCTCGTTCCTAGGATTGCAGATATCAGGAAATTCGATAGACTGCCTGAAGTGACGACAAGCAGCCTGATCATCTTTCTTCCTACCAATCTCTTCCGGAGAAATAACCGGTTGCCGCCTCTTGGTGTTTAAAAAACACCCTTAATTTGTATCGTTCCAGAATTGGATGACTTTCTGCTTCCTTTCGAATCCTAAATGACTCAATGAAGCAACAGAGAGATTGAAGAATTTCCCATACCCCGCGTTAAGCCCCAGCCATCTCGCAGCTAAAACCCGCAAAAAATGACCATGAGAAAATAGAAGGACGTTCCCGCTTAGAGCCTCCAAGGAATTTAGAAGATCGTCCGCTCTCTTTCCGATCTCTTCTACAGATTCACCGCCAGGAGCTCCATTTCGGAATAAGTTCCAATCTGGGTTCGCCTTTTCAATCTGCACATGGGTCAGCCCTTCATAGTTCCCATAATTCCATTCCACAGCTCGCGGTTCTAAAATCACAGGAAGTCCAAGAATCTTGGAACTTTCAACGGCTCTTTTCATAGGACTGGAGAGGATCTTTTTCCAATGTATTTCCTGCAGACGGGGCGCTAACAATCCCATCTGTTTGATGCCTCTTTCGGTCAAAGAAATATCAGAGATGCTCGTATGCTGCCCAGACAAAGTCCATTCGGTTTCTCCATGCCTGCATAAATATAGATTGAGCTCCATCAAAGTCCTAAAAAATTCTTCTCTGCATAGCTGCAGAGCTTTTCAACGAGAGGAATGTTCGGTTCTTGTTCAGATCCCAGAAGCTCCTCTGTCTGCTGAAAAAGGAATTTTGCCAAGTTAGGATCTTTATATGACAAAACTTGTTTTTTGATCCCAAGAAAATCACACATCCCTTCATTTTTAGGAGTATTGCTGTTCAGGATAATAAATGGCGTTCCAAGGCAAGCTGCAGCAATGGAGTTGTGAAATCTGCCAGAAACAAGAAGCTCTGCATTCTGGATTTCTTCCAACCACTCTTCAAAACTCTCAGCAATAACCAAGGTCCACTGATCTTGAGAGAAGTTGTTTTGCAGAAATTGGACAAAGCGCTGATCGTCTGGAGCGGGATCCTTCTTAGCCCCGACAAGGACACGGATCTCAAAGCCCCGCGTTTTCATCTCTTTAAGGTACTCGATGATGGGAACCATCCCCTCCTCTTGCCAGGCTGCAGAGCCTGAAAGAACGATTGCATGTTTCGGATGGCTTTCCATGTGGTTATAAAGATAGCTGCGTATCGATAAAGGGAGGCAATCAAAGCTTAAAGTAGCCTCGATTCCCAGTTGTTTGAGGATTTCTAAGCTAAAGTTCTCTCTGACCGCAAGGAAATCGGCTTCGCGATAGACCTTCGCATAGAGCTCTGCCAAAGTCCAATCAGTGATCTTTTTTTGATCGTTGGGAAAAACGGAATGGCTGATGATTTCTAATTTCTTGCCGAGGAACTTTTTAGAAATATGGGCCAGATAGAGAAGCCGCATTGGACCTGGCCTCGAGCCATGCAAAGTCCCTTCGCCATTCACAAGAACTACGTCGGCAGATTCCAAAAGAGAGATGATTTCCTGATATTGCTTTTTGAATCTTTCAAAAACTTGCGGGTCGTCGAAGCCATCTGCTTGAGTTGGAAAATCTTGAATTAGGTAATTGTACTGAATCGGGACTGAAATGAGGTTCCAGCCTCTTGATACAATTTGAGATTTCAAAGCGTTCGCAGCCCCGGTGCAGCCCCAGTGATACCATGCAGAGGTGTCATTCAATAGAACGGCATTTTTCGGCAATTCCTGATAATGGGGAGGAAACTCTTCCGTGGGATGGGCAGAAGAAAATAGGAAAATCCATAAAACAGCGGCTATTTTAAACATTCTACTCCCAATCAAGAATGGACAGGATTTGCAGGATAAAAAAGGCTATCTTGCATATCCTCCCTGATCCTGCAAATCCTGTTATTCATTTTCTATGCAATCGTAGCATCTTCTTCCAGTTTTTTTCTGATAGCGAGGCGAGGCCCCAGCAAATTGATACAAAGTCCTCCAAGCACAAGGCAGGCTGCAACGATTTTCCAGGTTTGAATTACCTCATTCAAACAAAGAGCTGAACTGATCATACCGATGATAGGAACTAGAAGTGTAAAGGGAGCAATGATCGGCAAGGGATAGCGCTGCAAGAGCCAATTCCAGCTTCCGAAAGCAAACCATGTCGCTAAGCAAACGATGTAGGCAACGGCTCCTACAGATAGCCAATCCAAATGGTGTAAAGAATAGAGAATCTGATCAGTCCCTTCAAAGATCAATGAAGCCGCTAAAAGAGGCGGCCAAGCTACGAAGCTGCCCCATACTACTAAAGAGAACATGTTGATCTTGCCCATCTTCTTTGAAAAGATATTGCCCGAACCCCAAAAAAATGCAGCCAGGATGACTAATAATAGACCTGTAAGAGTAATATCTCCCCCCAGATTCATCCCCACCAACCCGATTCCTAAAAAGGAGATCAGCCCGCCGAGAATTTGCCATCTGTTTGGTTTTTCTTTGAAAAAGATCACAGCCAGCAAGATCGTAAAAAAGGCTTGAAGCTGGAGCAAAATCGAGGCCAAGCCGGGAGACAATCCTTGCGCCATGCTCCAAAAGAGAAGGGCGAATTGCAGGGCAAAGAGGATCAGCCCATACAGAAAGACTAAGTAAAAGGGAGCTTCGGGCTTCTTGATCAAAAAAATGGCAGGAAGGCTCGTGAAGAAAAACCGGAGAAATACCAGGAAAATAGGAGGTATTCCGCTCAGCCCCACCATAATTACCACGAAATTAAATCCCCAAACTAATACAACAACCAATGCAAGAAGCAAATGAATGAATGACATAAAGTTTTACATTAAAATGTTAACACTTTTCATGAAGTGGCGCCAAGAATAGCACCTTTTGACTTTTTTGGGGTGGAGTTGCTATTTTTTATAGTTAAAAATAGGGGCGAAGAGATGAGAATCCAATATATCCTCCATGCAGAATTTGAACGTCCAGGCATCATTGAAACCTGGGCTGAGGAAAACCAATTTGAGCAGCTTTTCTGTCGTCCTTTTGCTGGAGAAAAAACCCCTTCTCCAGAAGATTTCGACCTTTTGATCCTCATGGGCGGGCCGCAAAGCCCTTCAAAACCTAAAGAATTCCCGTATCTCCTCAACGAAATCGATCTCGTAAAAACCTCCCTGCAAAACCAGGTCCCCGTGTTAGGTTTTTGCCTGGGAGCGCAGATCATCGGCGAGGCTTTCGGGGCCAAAACAGAGCGCAGTCCTCATAAAGAAGTCGGGGTCTTCCCCATCCATTTAACAGAGGAAGGGCGCAAAGACTCCCTCTTATCGGGAATGCCAGCTAAATTCCTTGTTACCCATTGGCATAATGATATGCCCGGCCTGACTAAAGATTCTAAGATCTTGGCCTATAGCGAAGGATGTCCCCGTCAAATTGTCCGCTATTCAGCCTCAGCTTACGGTTTCCAATGCCATCCGGAAATCACCCAAAAAAACATTGCAGGGATGATCCCCTATTGTCTGGAAGATTTGACTCCAGGTAAATATGTCCAAACGGAAAAAGAGCTTCTTGCCCAAGACTATAAGAGCATCAACAACAAAATGATCTGGATTCTGGAGCAATTTTGTTTAGAAAATTTATTCCACTAACAAGAATCCTTCCAACCGATCGAGCTCTTCTCGTTTTGCTCGTAACAAATGGGTGATCTCCTTATGACCTGATCGAACCGCTTGCTGAAGATCATTGTGAGTGGGCTCTTCCTCATTCTGTAGCAAAATTTGGATGGCTCGTAAATGCCCTTGGCTAATCGCGACAGGGAACGTTCTAGGGTAGCAATCGTGGTTATTATCTCCCCGAAGGATTCTCACTTCGCCGGTTTTTAAAAATTGAATTTCGTAATCTCCCATTTCTTGGATCACATACTTTTTGTGGTTCCATTTGAATTTGATTCCCTTATCAAAAATGAGAAATTCACAATTTGGCTTGTTTTTAAAATCCATTAACCCAGGACAACCATTCGGGCAGTTGGCGAAAGTAACCGTTCCAAGATAGGGAGATTTTCTCTCAATCTTTCCAGGACTCGGAAGAGTGGAATTCCCAAAAAGGACTCGCTCCACCAGATGGATGAAAAACTCTACTGGACCCGCCATAAGAAGCCCCCTTTAAAAAAGAATTGGAAATGATAACAACGACGCTCTTAGTTGAAAATTCTTTTTTTTAAATTTGAAGGGAAGCTCATGGATGAACTTGGACGTCTTCAAAAAAGTCAAAGGCCGTTCGCCGACCTATTTTGCCGACAAAATAGGTATCTGGATCTGTTAAGGTCTTCTCGATGATATTTCTCACACCCCTTTCTGGAGGGATATCGTAGCAAATCAAACGAGAGGCGTTCGTGACAAAACGGCCTGCTATGAGTTCCTTTTTCTCTGGATTATGGATCACTCGGAATCGGATATCACGGTATATGACAACTTGATTGACGACATCGTCTGATTCAAATGTTTTCCGAATGATTTTGAAAAATTCATCGGCCCATTCGGTTGTGTTTCGGAAGGATAAAATGGGAAAGCTTCTTCGAACTTGATAGGGGTCTATTTTTACAAAGTAGCTACCGCTGTTATTTCCATCAGAAAGCCAAAGAGCGCCAGAGGCTTGGAATTCCATTCCATCTTTTTGTTTTCCAAAATAAAAGATATTTTTTCCTACAGCTTTTTTTACCTTTTCATGGCCCATGATGAGATAGTCGTCAGCGCTTTTCACAACGCCATGTCTTAAAGATTGTCTGATGGCTTTATCGAGCTCATGAAAACGGCTAGGATGCCAATCGTACTGAGGATTTTTCAAAGGCATATGGTGGGTAGAGAAAAGGCGATTCCAGATTGCTTTTAAATCGCCGGGAGAGGGAACACCGTTTTGCCCTGTTTCAATTTCAATCGCAGCCCGAACGTAGGGGCAATAATGATCTCTCAGAAAATGGGTCCAAGCTCTTTTGATGGTTCGGTCGGAGACTTCTGGAATATAAGAAAGCTGTCTTCTGTGTGTAGTAATCATAGGGCAAAAAGAATACTCCTTTCACCCTAAAAGGATCAATGATTCTTGGCGGCGCTGAAGATTCCATAGAGCATGCTTCGCGTTTGATAGGCGCCAAAGATACGGAATACTGTTTTTGCAAAAGGGCGCTCAGTACTGTTCTTATTGAAAAGGAATTTCCGGAATTCTTTGTTTCCCAATTCCTTGAGCATGCGCCATCCACAGATCGCCCAAGTCTTTTTCACTTCGGAGGTGAGATCTTCATACTCAATTTTCTCAAAGCCTGCCGACTGCATCAGGATCACATAATCGCTGACGCTTCCCATGCTTGGCAATCTCCCCTCGCGGCAGATCGGCTCAAGAAAATGGCGGACCTCCCAAGGACTCGGGTTTTCTTTAGAAAGCCAGGCGCAGACGACGATTCTTCCTTTAGGCTTCAAGATGCGATGGACTTCGCGGAAAAATCTCTCTTTGTCAGGCATATGTTCCGAGCTTTCAATCGAGATCGCAACATCAAAAGAGGCATCGGGAATCGAATTTTGCAGCCAATCGCAATGCATGTAGGTTTGACGTTGATCTTTGGAGCGGGCATATTCAAGCTGTCTTTCAGAAAGGGAAAAGCCTGTGACTTTAGCATCCCACTTTTTGGTCAGCATCCGCGCGGTAGCGCCATAGCCGCAGCCGATATCGCACACTTTCTCGCCGCCTTGCAATTGCGCTTTTTCCGCGACGAGATCAACGAGCTGCTCGACTGCTAGATGAGAGGGTTCGTTCCCCTTTTTCCAAAGGCCGTGATGCAGATGTTCTCCCCAGAGCTCCCTATACCAATGGTCGAGAGAATTATAATGCTCAGCGACATCTTTTGGATCTTGGGTCTCGTTGGGGAAAATCATGCGATTGCAACCTCTTTACACAGGTAAATATTTTGGATGGTATTCAGAAGCTGGATACCCTCTTTCATCGGCTTTTGGAAAGCCTTGCGGCCCGAAATCAGCCCGATGCCGCCGGCTCTTTTATTGATGACCGCCGTCTTAGCCGCTTCCAAAAGATCATTCGCTCCGGAGGCGCCGCCTGAATTGATCAGCCCGATCCGGCCCATGTATCCATTGATGACTTGATAGCGGGTGAGATCAATCGGATGGTCAGAACAAAGCGCGGTATACATCTTTTCATGGGACTTGCCGAATTTAATCGCCTTGAATCCCCCATTGTTCTCGGGAAGTTTCTGCTTCACGATATCGGCTTCAATGGTCGCGCCTAAATGATTGGCCTGTCCTGTGAGATCCGCAGCTTCGTGATAGTCTTTGTCAGATGTTTTAAAGGCTGGATTGCGCAGATAGCACCAAAGGACTGTAGCCATTCCCAATTCGTGCGCTGTAGCAAAGGCGTGGCTGATTTCAACAATCTGCCTGCGGCTTTCTAGAGAGCCGAAATAGATCGTCGCACCCACGGCGACGCATCCCATATCGTAAGCTTGTTTGACAGACCCAAAAATTGTCTGGTCGTAAGAATTGGGATAGGAGAGGAGTTCATTGTGATTGAGCTTCATTAAAAACGGGATCTTATGCGCATATTTCCGAGCAATAGACCCTAAAACTCCAAGGCTTGAGGCGACAGCGTTGCAGCCCCCTTCCATGGCGAGGCGGACTATATTTTCTGGATCGAAATATTCAGGATTCGGAGCAAAAGAGGCTCCTGCGCCATGTTCAATCCCTTGATCTACAGGAAGAATAGAGAGATAGCCGGTTCCTGCTAATCTGCCATGGCCGAAAAGAGTCTGCAGGCTTCTCAGTACGCGTGGATTTCTGTCGCTGGGACCAAAAATCCTGTCTACCCAATCTGGGCCGGGGAGATGAAGCTTATCTTTTCCGACTGTTTTGCATGTATGTTTGAGCAAATTTTCGGCATCGCCGGCGAGCAATTTCTGGATTTCAGAATAGTTCATAAAAAATCCTCGTAAAAGGATTCGTTATATTCCATAGAGCTCATTTCTTCCAGAAGTTTTGGATTTGTTCGAAGGTCTTTCCCTTTGTCTCTGGCACAAGTTTATAGACAAACCATAAACCAAGGATGCAGATCACCGTATAAATCCAGAAAGTCATTCCCGTTCCAAAAGCCTCGATCAGGCTTAAGAAGGTTAATGAAACGATATAATTGCAGACCCAGTTCGCAAAAGTGGCAATCCCCATCGCTCTGCCTCGTATGCCAAGAGGATAGACTTCAGAAATGATCAGCCAGGCGACAGGGCCCAAGCTCACAGCAAAAAAGGCGACATAAATCATCACTCCGCCGATCGCCGTCAATCCAACATTTCCTCCGCCAAAGAAAGAGAAACCCAGAATAGCTAAAGATGCGGCCATGCCGATCAGCCCTCCGATCAACAGGGGTCGTCTTCCAAGTCGGTCGATCAGCCAAAGAGCAATGATGGTCATTGCGACATTCACGATTCCTACAAGCATGGTGGCAAAAATGGCCGATTGGGCCGTAGCTAAACCTGCCTTCTGGAAAATCTGCGGGGCGTAATAAATGACTGTGTTGATCCCTGTGATCTGCTGAAATACGCTAATCCCAACGCCAATAAGAAAGGCCCTTCGGTAAAGAGGGTTGAAGAGTTCTTTCCAACTTTTAGATGTAGGGACGTCTTCGGATTTTTCTACAGGAGCTAACTGTGTATTTGGATGGGCTAAGAAGAGTTTATGGAGTACTTTTTCCGCAGCTTCTTTTCGATTCCGGCTGATCAGCCAAGAGGGAGTCTCTGGAATAAAGAACAGCCCGACAAACTGGATAACAACCGGGAAAAATGCAAAGGCAAACATCTGCCTCCACTCCTTCAGATCAGAATATGCATAGGAAACAATGTAGGCGAGCAGGATGCCGATTGTAATGGCCAATTGGTTCAGCGAAACAAGCGCCCCTCGGCTCTCCGGCGGCGACACTTCCGCGATGTAAAGTGGGACCGCCAAAGATGCGATTCCGATCCCAAGACCGACAATAAACCGCCCGGTCAAAAGCATATGGAAACTACCAGCGATCGTTAGACAAAGAATCCCGATCAAAAATAAAAAGAGAGTAAAGAACAACGTTTTTTTGCGTCCAAACTGGTCTGCGATGAAACCGCCAAGAAATGCACCGATCAGGGCCCCTATGAGAAGGGTGCTGACAATCAGCTCTTGCTGAAAGATCGTCAGATGAAAATCTTTAGCGATAAATAGCAAAGCTCCCGAGATTACGCTCGTATTGTATCCAAACAACAACCCTCCTAAAGCAGCTATTGATGAAACAAACAGAGAATAATTAGTAAATTTCTTGCGCATCGATACCCCATTACGTAGTACTCGAGTGAACAAAATTTTTTCTTTGCAAGCAAGAAAAAAGAACTTTCTGTATACTCTCTTCCCTTTTAAACGCTTTCGGAGCCATATGCAGAAAATAAGTATTCTATTCTCTCTATTAGGAACCCTCGGCTTTGCCGCAGACACTGTACAATCCACTCCTAAAATCAAAGGAGTCCTCCTTGTCGACCATTCATCGAAAGTCAGAGACGACGGTCTCGACCAAGTCGAAGGAATCCGGTTCGATGGGATCGACAACCCTGGACTTGCAAGTGAATTGACCCCTTTTCTCTCCTCTCTCCCAATGACTGCCGACGGGGCAAAGACGCTTTGCGAAGCGATCGCAGTCCATTTTCGCGAAAGCGAAGATCTAAGGGTCGCAGTGACGATGCCAGAACAAAACACCTCTGAAGGGGTTGTGCAGCTCGTTGTAACGCCAGAACGGATCGGTGAGTTGAACATAAAGAACAATCAATACACCGAGACAGAGACGCTTACGAAATGGGTCCGCCTCTCTATCAGTGATCCGATCAATGAAAAAACAATGGCCCAAGATCTGGGTTGGATCAATACGAATCCATTCCGCTCTGTGAAAGTCGACTATCAGCCCGGCGAAAGACCCGGCGTGACGAATGTCGATCTAGTCGTATCCGATAAAAAAAGCTGGAAAATATCCTCGGGAGTGGACAATACCGGTACCAATCCCATCGGTCCCATCCGTATTTTCGGCAAAATGGAAGTGAACGATTTCATCTTTACCGACCATACGCTGAACTTCCAAGGGACAACGGCTGATCACTATAACGAATATCAAGGATACACCCTTAACTATACAGCACCTCTCCCATGGCGCAATACCGTCAAAATTTTCGGATCATATACTGCGACAGCTCCTCACCGAGCCAACTTCCCGCAGAAACATCGGGAGTCCTTTCAAGCGAGTGGCCGCTATTCTATTCCGCAGTGGTTCGGATCGAATCCTTGGATCGACCAGCTCACATTCGACGCTGGATTTGATTTTAAAGGGACGAACACGAATACCCTGTTTGAAGACGATGCAACTCCTGTTGCGAAACTGCTCGCATTTGTCGGTCAGTTTACCAGCAGCGTAAACGTCTCTCGGAACCGCCCTGGCAATAAACTCTCAGCCGGAGTCGATCTCGTCGGATCTCCTGGACGGATGATGCCTCACCAGACAGATGCCGATTTCAATAACTTGAGAGCGGATGCGACGCCGACCTATTTATATTCACGCTTTGTTGTCGCTGCTGATGAAAAATTGAGCGATACTTGGAGCCTCTTTGTACAAGGAAGGGCGCAGTTTTCACTCTCAAATTTGATCCCGTCAGAACAATTCGCACTCGGCGGCTACAGCACAGTGCGCGGATATGATGAAAGGGTTGTCAACGGCGATAACGCAGTTTGCGGCAATCTCGAAATCAGATCGCAGACATTCCCCGTTATTGGAATTTGGGCGCCGAAAGTCGGAGACTCCCTCTCCTTCCTCGGATTCGTCGATACTGGATATGCTTGGTTCAGAGAAGAAGTTTCAGATGCTCCAATGAGCCAATCTTTGCTCGGCTTCGGGCCTGGATTGCGTTATGCGGTCTCTTCTTATTTCACAAGCCGGCTAGATGTCGGATTCCCGCTGATGAAAGTTGAAAAAGACACAAGTAGACCTCACGTCCACTTCAACGCCATCCTCAGTTATTAATAGTCTCTTAGGGCCCGCTCTCCGCGGGCCCAATTTTTCTAAAAGATAATATTCAGACTGAAGAAGCTTTAAGCAGGAGCAGATTCTATGAAAAGAGCATCATTCGGACGAACTTGACCACCCAATTTTGTTACAGCAGTTCTGTGTATACTCACTATTTCCTGAGTGATCGTATTGATTCGACCCTGTATCGTCGTATATAAATTTGCGGGATTATCTTCTTTCGGCTGTCCTAATTTCACCTTCCCGTTTTTTCCCTTCCATTCAGGAAGATGCTGATGGGCATCCTTGATAGATCCAAGCTGCTTTAAGAATTCAAGGCAAGAACGGAGGCTTTTTGAATAGCAGTCTTCAATTTGTCTGAGCTTTTCATTTGAATCAATGTCTATGGAAAGAGAAGTTATCTCCAAAAATTTCTTGAAATTTGCTTTACAGGTTTCCGCCTGAAATACGACTGTGTTGATTTGAGTTCGTGCTGTTTCAGCTGAGACTACCAATGCCATAAAACATCCTCTTGTAAAATTTTGGAAAGGACATTTTTTAGAGATCAGAAAATAGAGTCAAGAAATATATAACAGAAAGCTTTTGAGATAAGCGCTTTCGGGATGGAAGATGGAGATCGGATGATCGTGTGCCCCGTAATGTTTGGAGAGGATGCGCACTGAGCGGTTGGCTTCATGGGCTGCTCTTCAACATGATAGGAACAAAAGCAAGTAAGGAGGAGACTGCCTCTCCTTCTTAGGGCCCGCTCTCCGCGGGCCCGATTTTCTTTAGAAAGAAGGATCAGAGTCAGTGAATAAGGGAACGTAGTCGTGCGGTAAATCTGCAGTAAATTCTGAGTTGGCCTTTACATTCATCTTACTCATCTCAAAGAGAAATTCCTTGACTCGTGTTCGATTCGTAGTAAATATAGTGGAGAGAGCGTTTCGATCCGTGTACTTAAAACTCCCCTGATTATTTCCTTTCCATGCAGGCAAATGCTGATGAGCTATCCTAATAGCATCAAATTCCCTTGAGAGTTGAGCGAAAGAACGGGTCGATGCCTGAAATTTTGCTATGATCTTTCCGATCCTCACCATTCTATCATCCCTGGAGAGAGAAGTAGGAGGTTCTGCTGCCACAAAAGTCAGAAAATCTGCTTTATAGGCTTCTGCTTGTTGTACAAGGGATATGATTTGAGCTCGTGCTGTTTCAGCTGAGACTACTAATGCCATAAAAAATCCTTTTTTTAGAAAGAAGGAACAGATTCAGCGATTAAGGGAGCAAAGTCATGCGGCAAAAATTTACGAAATTCTTCGTTGGCCTTTGTGTTGATCTTCATCATCTCAATGAAACATTTCCAGGCACGTTGTAGATTCCCAGTAAATAAAGTGGAGAGATCGTTTCGATCCCCAATTCCGTTCCATTCAGGCAAATGCTGATGCGCTGTCTTAATAGTTTTAAATTGCTTTTTGATTTGAAGCAGAGGAGTGGCAAATGTTCTATAGCTTGCTTGGATCTCTTGGATCCTCTGAAGTCTATCACCTCTGGAGAGAGAAGAAGCGGGTTTTTCTGCCACAAATCTCGCAAAACTCGTTTTACAGCCTTCTGCTTGTTGTGCAAGGGATGCGATTTGAGCTCGAGCTGTTTCAGCTGAGACTACTAATGCCATAAAAAATCCTTTTTTTAGAAAGAAGGAGCAAGTTCAGCGAATAAGGGAACGTTGTCATGCGGCCAAGCTCTATTAAATTCTTCGTCGGCCTTTGTGACGATCCCAGTCATCTCATAGAGAACTTTATCGACTCGTTCTACCTTCACACTAAATAATGAGGAGAGAGCGTTTCGATCCGTAAATCTCCCCTGATTATTTCCATTCCATTCAGGTAAATGCTGATGCGCACTCTTAATAGCATCAAATTCCTTTGAGAATCGAGCGAAAGAACGGATCAATGCCCTAAAGTTTGTTGTGATCTCTTCGATCCTCACCTTTCTATGATCCATGGAGAGAGAAGTAGGAGGTTTTGCTGCCACAAAAGTCATAAAATCCTCACCAGAGGCTTCTGCTTGTTGTGCAAGGGATATGATTTGAGCTCGTGCTGTTTCAGCTGAAACTACTAATGCCATTAAAAATGTCCTTTTTTAAATTATATTAATAATATCTTAAACAGAAAATACAATAAAGTCAAGAAACGTAAACGTCCTTTTATTAATTTTTAATAAAGACGCTTTTGGGGAATGAGAGTTAAGAAATATAAAGGAGAAAGCTTTTCAGGTAAGCGCTTTCGGGATGAAAGATTGAGATCGGATGGTCGTGCGCGCCGCAATGTTTAGAGAGGATGCGCACTGAGCGGTTGGCCTCATGGGCTGCTCTGAAAAGAATGTTCTGAAAGAGACTCTCTTCAACGTGATAGGAACAAGAGCAAGTAAGGAGGAGACTGCCTGAAGGCATTTTCTCAATAGCCACTCGGTTCATGTCTTTATAGGCGCGGAAGGCTTTTGCGATGTCTTCCCGCTTTTTGACAAAGGCAGGAGGATCGAGAATGACAAGATCGTAGTTCCATTCAGAAGTTTTGAGATAATCAAAGACATCGGCTTGAATAAACGTGTGCTTTTCAAGGGCCAGGTTGTTGATAGAGAGATTTTTCTCGAGACGGGGTTGGCATTTGGCGCTGATTTCCACGCTATCTACATGAGATGCGCCGCCAGCGAGAGCTGCCACAGAAAATCCGCCTGTATAGGCAAAGCAATTTAAGACCCGTTTATTAGCAGACAGTTCTCTAACGACGGTACGCATTTCCCTCTGGTCCAGGAACAGTCCTGTCTTTTGTCCTTCTAAGAGATCGACCGAGTAATGGAGGCCATTCTCCACCACTTCGATTTCTTGAATGGGTTCGCCATAGAGTTGGCTGCGGGAATCTTGAAGACCTTCTTTTTTTCTGAGAAAAGAGGTTGATTTTTCTAGGATCGCGCGGGGTTTGAAGAGTTCGATAAAAGTAGAAACAATCAACGATTTCAGTCTTTCGATCCCCGGATTGGAAATTTGCAGAACAAGAACGTCTTTATAGGCATCGACAACGAGTCCTGGAATCCCATCCCCTTCCGCATTGATGAGCCGTATCGCATTCGTAATGCTTGGATTGAACCAGCGGCGGCGAAGGTCTATGGCATCAGCGATCCGTTTTTTGAGAGCGTCTTCGAGCGTCTCATTGCCAAAAGCAAGCATATGACCAATGATGGAGCGTCCGCGATTGAGGGTAGCGATCCCCAGCTTTTCACCGGAAGAGGAGAGCACTTCAACAGGTTCGCCGTCGTCGAGCTTGGGAAGAGTGGCAACTGCACCTGAATAAATCCAATGGTGGCGCTGCTTGATCGGCTTTTCTTTGCCGGGCTTTAGACTAATGCTAATTTGCGCACTCCTGATTTAGATTCACCAACAGGACCGAGGACGCGGCCAATGAGGTCGTAATCAGCGGCTTGGGTGATCTCTACTTCATAGAGTTTGCCGAATCCAGTTACCTTGCGGCCATCATTGATGATGATCTGGCCATCGATCTCCGGACATTGTCCGCTGTAGCGGGCGCGGAGGAGCATCTGCGATTCCGGATGGAATCCTTCAACAACTGCCTTAAGTGTCCGGCCAACCATTTTTTTTCCCTGTTTGCGAGCCATTTTTTGCTGGGCTGCGGCAAGGCGCTCAAAGCGATCTTGCTTCACTTCGTCGGAGATTTGGTTCGGCAGGCG
>CAZXVU010000010.1:28010-33993 GCA_964644465.1 uncultured bacterium | reverse complement strand
GCCAGATTTTTCTTTCGCCCTGACTAGAGCAATTTAGTCAGGGCTTTTTTTTGTCCAAACGGAGTCTATTTAAGAGTCTTGAGAGTTTGTAAAAGTTGGTCTGTTTTTCTGAGAGTGTAGAGAGGCATCTCTTTCTTTAGGGAGATTGCGCAAACTTCGGTTTTATCCTGATCCATGATTGAAAATTTGATTTGTGTGATCTTTGGTTGTCTTCCCAGCCATTGATCATATGTTTCATTTTTGTGATTGATCGGATCCTTGACAAGAGCTCCTGCTGATTGAAAACCTGTTTTAATATGGCAGCCAACTGCCCATTGTTTGGGCACAAAGAACATTTTCACGGGAGCATTTGCTACAAGTGCATCTTTGGTTTTAATGAGTTTTGAGAGGGAAGCAGGAGATTTTTTCTGAAACCAAATAAGAGCATATTTCAGTAGAGCTATTGCTTCGACTCTGCATGAGTGACCATCGGCAACTCGATTCCCATGAGAAATATACATTTCAATTTTTGGGTTGCCATTAAGGATATCGGCTGCAAGAACCTCTTTTGGTCCATTGCAATTCATAATCAAAACTTGCCAGTTTGTTTGCCGATAGAGTAGAACGGGAGTTACGTGATAGGTATCTTCTTGATAAATGATCAGTCCTCGAAGAGTCAGATCTTCAGATCTTGTGAGTTGTATGATTTTGGATGCCGCATGCTTTTCCGAAACAAAGTCAATTTCAATTCCATACTTTTTCTTGTAGTGTTGGGCTATGGATCTCATAGAAGCTAATGAGGGAATATAGGCATGCTTTCTAGGAGGATCGACAAACTCCATAGCGATATAAATTGATTCACCCTGATCAATTCTTTTTAAAAGCGAAAAAGAAAGGTGTTCAATAGTGCCGATTTTTTTTCTTAAGCTGTCTCTTGTATGTTGTTTTAAGACAAATTGACGGGAAGGAATCTGGAAAAATAGACATGTCTCATCTTCCGATAAAGTTTTCGGGGTTTTCAAATCATTTTTAGAACAAATCGGATGGGAAATCGAGTTCATATATTAAATCCTAATAAATTATATATTTATTATTTATTTTTATTAAACATATTTGTGATTATTGGGATTAAGTTACAGTCAGATGGTTAATAGAAAATATTTAAATCGGGAATTTTTATTTTTGCCGTTTTTGAACATTCTAGTTAAGATCCGGATTTATGTCTCGGAACCCAATCAGTCTAAAATTTGTCATTGTTGCCACATTGATCGGGAATACCATTGAATGGTATGACGTTGCGACGTACGGATTTCTCGTCCCTTTGTTTTCCAAACTTTTCTTTCCTGACAGCAGCGAGATTGTTGCATTAATGAAAACGCTGGCGGTGTTCGCGTTTGGACATATGCTGCGGCCTTTAGGTGGAATTCTATTTGGATATCTCGGGGATCGTTTCGGACGAAGAAATGCGCTGATCTCAACTGTTATATTCATGACATTTCCTGTATTTCTGATCTCTCTTCTGCCCACGTATTGGCAGATTGGCGCCGCAGCATCTTGGCTTTTGACTTTTGCAAGATTGCTGCAGAGCATCGCCGCAGGAGGAGAATTTCCAGGCGCTGTAGCTTTCTTAGTGGAATCTGCACCGGCAGGGAAGAAGGGATTTTATGGGAGTTTTGTTTATTTTGGAGTTGTGCTGGGGGTTTTCTTAGGGGGATTGGACTTTTATTTGCTAGGGAGCCATCTCAGCGAGCAGAATTTTGAAGAGTGGGGTTGGCGAATCCTCTTTATTGTGGGAGGCGTGCTTGGGCTGATTGCATTTTTCATGCGGAGAAAGTTGCATGAGACTCCCTCTTTTCAAGGAATCCGAGAAAGCCATGAAATTCTCCATGATCCAATTAAGAATCTTCTATTTAAGTATAAAAGAGGAATATTGCAGCTGATTGGCATTGAAATTCTGGAAACTTTGGGATTCAATGTGATTGTTTCTTTTTCTGTCGCATATCACAACAAGATCTTGAATCTTCCTCTCTCTGATGCAATTGGATTGAGTTTGCTAGGTCTTTTGGTTCTTTTGATGGTCATTCCTTTGGGAGGAATCCTCACAATGAAATTCGGGTCTAGAAAATTGGCGATGGTTGTTGCTTGGGGATTTATCCTGCTATCGATCCCACTCTTTTGGCTGATCCAACAAGATTCATATCGCGTTTTAGCGGAGATTGTTTTGACGATGCTATTAGGGACATATATGGCGTCGATGCCTGCGATCTATGCTGAGCTTTTTCCTACAAAAGTTCGCTATAGCGGCATTGGAATCGGTTATAACGTTACTGTCGCGGCTATGGGCGGATTCACTCCGCTTTTTTCACTCGCCTTGATTCAACAAACAGAATGGATGATATCTCCAGCCTTATTGCTCATGGGAGGAGCAGTAGTCGCTTTAATCACCTTGAAAGGGATTCATCACCGAGTTCTTGAATAGTCATCTTTTTTGCTATCTGGAGTTTCTTGAGAGTATGCTTCAACAAGGCGCGGTTGAACAGTTCCTAGGTAAAATGCATACAGATTGGGACACACGATTTTCATATCATCTACTGAGGCTCCGCAAATGAGATTTTGAGGAATCCTGACAATGGCTTCTGCTTGCATGGTGAGTTTGTGCTGTGGGTTCTGAACATCAAATCCACCCATAAAATAGGCTTTGCTTTGTTCGAGGTTGTCTACAAGACTTTGATAGAGAATCTTCTGATAAATTGGCAAGGAATCATAATTCAATTTTTTTCTGTGCTCCCTATCTGCCAAGAGGGCTTTTTCGTAGGCTTCTTCTTCAGGACTTCCGGCTACAACAGGTGAGCATCGATTCCCAACAATCCTTCCTAACACGAAGTGAGTCGTTTCATGGATAAATGTTCCTCTGGCAGGCAGGCTGATTTGTTGTGTAAAAGGATTTACTAGATTGCGGCAGATGACTGTATGATGGAGATTATAAAAGCCTCTAAGATCTCGTCTTAACGGAGATACATTTGGGTCATCGAAAGGAGTAATTGCTCTGGACTCGCAAGGAAAAATCACATTCCCTTTTTCAGTTTTGATGACCTTACCTAATGCCCTAATGATTGGTCCTGTAATCTGATTTTGATAAAGATGTTTTAACTCTTCTTTGATTGCAGTCCGTGTCTCTTGTCTACTAGGTCCTATGATTTGCTCTTCAGCTGTTTTTGAACCATCAGGATTTGTACTTGTGAGAGTTTGTTTGACTTTAGGCTCTTCGAAATGGGTGTTTGCCAATACATGATCTAGAAGAGTTGGATCGGATGGTAAACTTCGTATCGGATCGTTTTGCATTAATAACTGGTGTTTTGGTGAAATTCCATATTCTGGTTTTTTAGCGAAGGCCATTTTTTGCTTATAAAGACAATCGATTTTTCCAAGAGATCCATCGACAACAGCAGTTCTTGCATAGTTGAAGGGAATTAATTTGCACCCTGCTTTCAGAAAGACCCGAGCTGCATAGACTTGTTGTGGATTTTTTGGATCGATACCCAATTCTTTCGATACAAGGGCAGGATTTCTTATGGCCTCCCGAAGTTGATTGAATTGATTTTGCCCGACTTTGTTCATTGCTTGGGCGCATGGAGATAGTCTACTCATAGGCAGAGTGTAGGATTTAACAAAGGCGGGATCAAAGGTTTCAAGATTTCCAAAAGCACCTTCAAGGGAATCAAAAACATGGCCTCTATCTCTTAGAAGAAAAGGATCTAAATATCCTTTCATTTTCCTCTTCTGATCAGTAGTTAGCGGGTCGTTCACCAGAGGGGTTCCTGAAAAAGTATCGAAATAACTTGTAACCGAGCTCATTATTAATCCAAATTATAATATTAATTATATATATTATACTGTTTTAGTCATTAAACTAAAATTTAAATGTTAAGTCTTTGTTAATGTTGATTTCTGGGATAGGGATAAAAAAATATTTTACAAAATACTGGGATAAGGCTTATCAGGGAGATAAAGGTTCTCAACTTAAGGAGTGACCCTTTTATGATGAATATGAAACATTGTTCGGTTTTAGATATAGTAGCCCTTGTCCTGCTATTGATCGGGGGTTTAAACTGGGGCTTTATTGGCTTCTTTAAATGGGACGTTATCGCGTCAGTTTTTGGCGAAATGTCTATGTTTACCCGAGTGATTTACGGATTAGTAGGCTTATCTGCTATCTGGAAAATCATTTGCTGGTGCCGCTGCTGCGCAAAATAAGCTGTTTTTTTGAAAGCCCCAAACTTTGGGGCTTTCGATCTTTTTAGGGTCGAAATAGGCCAAGGTGTCCCTGTGACCCGAAAAAGCTCTCTTTATTCTCTTTTATTCACCATTTTTAACGATGCGATTGGCTGGGGAGTCGTCTTAACGATTTTCGCGCCTTTAATCTTCGATCGAAGCTATGGATTGATGCCCGAAGGGGCCTCAGATGCCGTCAGAAATATCACGGTGGGGTTTTTGATTGCGGCCTATGCTGTGACTCAGTTTCTCTCAATGCCATTTATCGGGGCTCTCTCAGATCATTTCGGCCGAAAACGAGTTTTGGAATGGACGATTTTCGGAGCGATGATCAGTTTTCTTTTGTCGGGCATTGCGATTCTGATTGGAAATTTAAGCCTTCTTTTCACAATGAGGCTTTTAGCGGGCCTTTTTTCTGGCAATTCGGGAACTGCCCAAGCTTCGATCGCAGATATGAGTACTGAACAGACGAAGGCAAAAAATCTCTCCTTGGCCGGAGTCGTTGGAGGCGTATCTTGGATCTTGGGTCCGCCAATAGGAGGATTTCTTGCAAGTACGACTTGGGTTAGCTGGTTTAACTTTGCGACCCCTTTTTGGTTTTTAGGGGCTCTTTTCCTGATCAATTTAATATGGATCCATAAAAGCTACGAGGAAACGCATCATACAAGAGACAAACACAGTTGGAAGCAAGAGATCAAGGATCTTGGAAAACTGTCCAAAATTCCGAGAATGAATGGATGGCTCTTGGTGAGTTTTCTGTTCTATATGGGTTGGTTTTTCTTCATCCTGTATTATCCGACTCTTCTCGTTCAAAAATTTGGCTATTCACAACAAGAAATCGGCTTTTTGTCGGGATATCTTTCGATCTTTTGGTTTTCAGGCTCTCTGATTTTAAATAGGGGACTCGCTGAAAAATTCAAACCTCAAACGTTTATTCTTTGGGCTCTTCCGATCTCTGGAATCTTGATGATTATCACATCTTTATACGAGACTTTAGGATGGTGGCTGGTTACTTTTCCTCTCCTCTCTTTTTGTGCTACTTCTATTTGGATCTGCTCGATGGCACTTACATCGAACCTTGCTGGGAAAGAAAACCAGGGAAAGGTGTTCGGTATTATTCTATCTTTGCAGTCTTTAGGACTTTTCATCAGCCCTGTATGCACAGGATTTCTCGCTTTAGCGAATGTCAATCTCCCATTATGGGTTGGCGCTGCGATTCTTTTAGGTACAAGTTGTGTTGCTTTCGGATTGCATCTTAGTGAGAAAAAAGCGTGAAGAAAGGAATCGTGATCGTCAGCTTTCTCTTGCTTGGATTTTTTCTTCACATTGGAGTGAATTGGGCTAAAGAAGATAGTTTAGTATGGTTTAACGGGCTTTCTTTACCTGATTGGATGCCATCCTCAATCAACTTCACCCGTATTTGGGCCGGAGCCTTTATTTTCAATAGCATCTCGGGAGCTTTGCTTTGGCTGGGGCCAAAGGGACGCCTTCGTACTTTGGCTTTGGAAATATGGGGTGTCCAATTCATTTTGAATGGAATTTGGCATTTCACTTTCTATTATTTTCACAATCCTTTGTTGACGGCATGCGATTTAACACTTCTGGTCTTTGTTTTGGCAGTATGTATCTTTGCTGCTAAGCGGGTGGATCCAGCTGCTGCCGTTTTCCTCATTCCTTATGGCGTATGGGTTTTCTATGCGACGAATCTCTTCTGGACTATCTATGCGATGAA
>CAZXVU010000010.1:0-27910 GCA_964644465.1 uncultured bacterium | reverse complement strand
TTGTTTCTGCTGCTTTGCGGATGTAGCCTTGGCGGAGTTCTGCGCTATAGACCATCCAGAGGCCGAGAGAGACGACAGCCGTCGATAGGAATATCACCGGCGATGGCTGCTCGCCGAGGAATAGCCAAGCGTTGAGAGATGCGAAGATGGGACTTAAAAGGCCCATGAAAGAGACGAAAGTGGCCGTGAAGCGCTTAAGCATCATGCCGTAAAGGTTGTAGCAGAGGATGTTTGAAATGAGCGTCATGATCAAGATGCCTTGAGCGAAGGGGAGAAATCCTGATGAGGTAACAGGGTAGGGATTCCAGGCTTCTACGAGATAGGAATGGCCAAGAGCGATTAGACCGCCGATCAACATGCTTGTGCCGTTGGCCATGAGAGGCGAAATGGAGTCTTTGACAACGAGGCGCAAGAGGACCCAGCCGTATGAGGTGCAAAGGGCAGCCGCCATCATCGCGAGCTCTGGCCAAGAGAGGAAACTGAAACCTGTCAGAAGTTCTGAAGAGCCTTTTTGGATGGCCAAGACTGGAATAAAGCCGGCGAACCCGATGGCCATGCCGAGCCATTTCCGGCCATTCATCTTCTCTCCGAAATGGAGGTAGGAGAAAAGGGCGGAAAAGAAGGGGCAGAGGCTATAGATAAAACAGGTTTTGGCAGCGGTTAAGTGCTGGAGGCTCCAGAATTCAAAAGCATTGGTGAGGTAGATGCTAAAGAGGGCTAGGAGGCAAAGGGAAAGAAATTGTTTGAGCGTGAGCTTGAAAACGGAACGGTTGCGGATCGCCAAAAAGGCCAGAAGGATGACGCCCGCTAAAAGCATCCGGGAAGCAGTCAAAAATAGGGGTGGAGAGTGTTCCAAGGCTAATTTCGCGATCGAAAAGATGCTCGACCAGGTGGCATACATAAAAACTAGAGTGAGAATGGACATGCAATAGCCTTGTTTAATGCCGCGAGAATACAGCAAGTGATGCTAAATATCAAGGAGCTCTTTTAAGGAAGTAAATTTTTTATTCAACGGGATACACTCTCCTTACAGATTGAAGAAAGTCGGGATTCCTCGATAGATGCTGAGCGAGACCCCAGATTTGAAATTCGAAGAGTCTTTTGGTATTGGCTTGGAGAGCCCATTTGATTTGCGGATTATAAACTTGCAGAATCAAGGCAGCTTTCTGTTCTGGAAGCAAAGCATCTAACGCTAAGAAAAGGTCTTCTAGAGAATCCCTTCCATCGACAGAATGATCGCGATAGCCTGTTAAATATCCTGGACAATCGAATCGGTCAGCTAAGAGATACCGGAGAATTGCACATTCTGCAATCCATAAATAAACTTCAATTTCTCCAGGATCTCCGGCTTCATTCATCCCTCCAAATCGAAGTAATTCCCGATAATAGGCCGCTTTTTCTTGCGGCAAATAATGATAAGCCACGTCGACAGCTTGAGTTAAGTAGCGGTCTGAGTCCACTTCCCCGAGATCATTCCGTGGAATAGGGATTTCTTCATGAAGGGCGCTAAAAGGGGAGGCAAGAGCTCTTTTCCTTTCTTCCGCATTAGGAACTTTAGGAGGGATTGGGAGGGGAGGTCTTATAGGAGCTTTTTCCATTCTTTCTGGCTGAGGGATTGCTTTCTTTACGCAGCGGCCGCAAAGAAGTTTCGCGACTACGTAGATCGCATCTAAAATCAGGGCCGGCAGCAGGAGTATTATGTGAAGCGCGATAAGGCCCACATTTTTGGCTGTCTTTAAATAGGAAGGGGAGCGTTCTCTACAGATATCTTTTAAATTTGAATGGATAAATTTGGTGTGATCAAAAGGTTGGTATATAGTGAGAGAAAGAGACAGAGTGGTCATAGATTTAATCCTTTAAATGAGATATTCTATTTCCCTGGTAAGATCCTCAAATATTGATTTTTTGAGGGATCGAGAACTTAATGGATTTTCGAATAAAATAAAAGTTATCTATGAATGAAGCTCTTTTTCTGGCTCATATCCTCCTCGTTTTAGGATTTGTATTTGCGGCTTTGCGGTTGGGGAAAAGCGCTCTCGTATCCTTGGTGGCGCTGCAAGCCGTTTTAGCGAATCTTTTCGTCGTCAAACAAATGCCTCTTTTTGGTTTCGTCGTCACTTGCAGCGATGTTTTTGCCATTGGGAGTATTTTAGCGCTCAATTTACTGCAGGAAGTGTACGGCAAAGAGGCCGCTCAGCGAGCTGTGAAGACTTCGTTTCTGGCCCTTCTCTTTTTTGCGTTCATGTCCCAGGTCCATCTTTTCTATACTCCATCAGAGAATGACATTGGGCATGTTGGTTTCCAAACGATCTTCTCTTCCACGCTGCGGATTGTCTTTGCATCGATCGCTGTTTTCTTCCTGGTGCAAAAAATCGACGTCCGTCTTTTTGGCTGGCTGAAAGAGAAATTCGAAGGAAAAAAATTTCCCTTCCGAGTGGGGATTTCTCTTCTTTTTTCGCAACTGCTCGATACGGTCCTTTTTAGCTTTGCAGGCCTCTACGGCTTGGTCGAATCGATCTTCGATATCATACTGGTCAGCTTTCTTGTGAAATGCCTGATCATCGCCTGCAGCAGCGCTCTTGTTACATTTTCAAAACGGTTTGTGAAAAAGGTTCCCGATGAATCCATTTCGGTTTGAACTCCTTCACCAATCGAAAAAATCGCGGGCTCGGGTGGGACGGATCCACACGCCTCATGGGATCATTGATACGCCCAATTTCGTCGCTGTTGGCACGAATGGAACTTTGAAGGCGCTCGACAACCGGATGGTCGATTCGATCGGACTGCAGTTGATGTTTTGCAATACATATCATCTTCTTTTGCAGCCAGGGCCTGACGTCGTCCGCAGAGCCGGGGGACTCCACCGCTTCATCAACCGTCAAATGCCGATCATTACCGACTCTGGAGGCTTCCAGGTCTTTTCGCTGGCTTATGGATCTGTGGCGGATGAATTGAAGAGCCGGGGAGCGAAAAAGAGAGACGGCCATGTTTTGAAAATCAATGAAGAGGGAGTTGTTTTCCGCTCCTATCGCGATGGGACTAAAATTCTGTTAACTCCTGAAACATCGGTACAAACGCAAAAAGCTCTAGGGGCCGACATCATTATTCCTCTCGACGAATTGCCTCCTTATCACATCGGAGCTGAAAAACTGAAAGAGTCGCTGGAACGGACCCACCGGTGGGAAAAACGGTCGTTGGAAGAGCATCTGAAATCTCCGCAGAATCAAGCGATGTACTCTGTAATCCACGGGGGCGTGGACCCAGAACTCCGAAAGGCGAGCTGCGAGTATTTGACAAATTTGCCTTTTGATGGATTTGCAATAGGCGGATCGCTAGGAAAGACAAAGCCTGAGATGATTGAAATGCTCAGTGGGCTCCTTCCTCGTCTTCCGCAAGAAAAGCCGAATCATCTTCTAGGAATAGGAGATCTAGAATCTTTAGAGCAGTGCATCCCGCTTGGCATTGATACATTTGATAGTTCCTATCCGACTCGTGCAGCGCGGCACGGTTTTTTATTGACGGAGGATGGCGGCATAAAAGTGGAAAAAGCGGAAAATGCAAATCATTTTGCACCGATTGAGCGCGATTGCAGCTGCTGGACCTGCCAGCATTACACTCTTGCCTATCTCCATCATCTTTTTAAAGCGCGAGAGCTGACTGCCTATACATTAGCCAGCGTCCACAATCTCCATTTCATGGTGGAGCTGATGAAGCGCTATCGACAATCGATTTTAGATAACCTTGTCTAACCAGCTTTCTTTTAAGAGCGGCAGGGCGTGCTCTAGATACGCTTTGGGATCGAGCATGGACGGGGTGAGGATTTCACTCCGCAATGTTTGCTGATCTCCATTTCTGAATTGAAAGCTCAGCAGTTGTTTGATCTTGTTCACTTTCATTTTGACAGGAGCATCTGGCGCCATTTCCGCTAAATAGACTTCGAAATACCGAACGAGATCGCTCCATTTCGGTTGGAATTTTTCTCCAGAAAAATGGGCTTGGATCTGCAGCATCAGGAATGGATTGATGATGCACCCTCTCCCCACCATCAAAGCGTCGCAGTTTGTCCTTTTAAGCATTTCGAGAGCATTTTCCACGGTCAAGATATCTCCATTGCCGACAATGGGGATTTTGAGGAACGATTTTGCCTCCGCAATCAAATCCCACCTTGCAGGAGGGCCGTAGCCTTCAACCTTGGTCCGTGGATGCAGAGTAATATATCGAACTCCGCTCTCTTGGGCTGCCAACATATTTTCTTTGAAAAGCGATGTATCTTCAAATCCAGAGCGCATCTTGATCGTGACTGGGATGCGGACAGCTTGAACAACCGACTTAGCCACTTCATTTAAGAAGCCCGGGTCTTTCAACAAACTCGATCCTGCGCCTCGCCCTGTGACTGTATTGGAAGGGCATCCGCAATTGATATCGATGCGGGGGGCTCCTTTCCTCTCCAGTTCTTGGGCCATAGCGCCCATGAGTTCAGGATCTGAGCCCATGATTTGGGCGGCTAATGGAATGGGTCCGAGCTCATCTGCTTGATAGACTTTTGCAAGACTTTGGACATGGGCATTTGTAGGAACCCGGATAAAATCGGTCACAGCCTCGTTAAAGCCCCCGATAGAGGCCATCGCCTTCCGAAAACAGCGGTCCCCAACCCCTTCCATAGGAGCGAGAAAAAGATAGGGACATCCATTCGGGTTTTTAGGGAGGGCCATAGGGGAACTATTTTATCATAGAATCGATTAATCCTTTCTGATACTTTGCACTTCAAATGAGAAATTTTTTTATCATTTTCATCGCTTCTACAAGCTCCCTTCTTTGGGGAAATCCAACAGGCCCCCATGTGATATCCGGGGAGGCAAAGATCGATGGCATTGAATGCCTAAGAATTGAAGCTGCGGACCGGACAATCATCCACTGGAAAGATTTTTCTATAGATCCAGGCGAATGCGTCCAGTTTATTCAGCCGAGTTCCGAGGCTGCGGTATTAAACAGAGTCATCGATGCGAGCCCAAGCCGTTTGCTGGGCCAAATGAGAGCCAATGGGCGGGTTGTTTTGGTCAACCCGAACGGCATTCTTGTGGGCAAAGAAGGACAAATCGATGCGGCGAGCTTTGTTGCATCCACATTGGACGTGCATCATCAGAACTTTCTTCAAACTGGCGAATTGGCCTGCCGGGAAATTTCCTGGGGCATGGTTGTCAATGACGGAGAAATTCGGGGTACAGAAGTCATTTTGATGGGCTTTGAGGTGCAGAATAATGGGTCTATTCAAGGCGAGAATATAGATCTCATCGGCGCAAAACAAGTTTGGCTGAAAGGTTCTCCTTTTGACATACGGACAAAGTGTACAAAAGAAGAATCCCAACAGCTTAGAGAAATGCTCGAGACAGAAGGAAATCTCTATGCGGCAGCATTCAAACATCCTGAAGATCTAGATTGGCCTGAATTGCGAATATTGAAGGGGACTGAGGCGATGAACATGCCTGGGCCCACAGCGGTTGTGAAAGGAACCGTGAGCGGCCATGAAATCAAAGTTCTTGGCGATTACGTTGATGTTCAAAAGGGTTCGCTGATTGATGCCTCAGGAGAAAATGGAGGCGGCACCATTTTACTCGGTGGGGAATATCAAGGAAAAAGCGACTCCATCAAAAATGCACGCATGACGAAAGTAGAAGGGACTGTTCAAGCTGATGCCATTGCGAATGGCAATGGAGGCAAAGTCATTTTATGGGGCGATGGGGCAACAGGTCATTACGGACACATCTCTGCTAAAGGTGGTCTTGAAGGGGGCGATGGGGGCTTCGTAGAAATTTCAAGTCCTGGATATTTTGTATTTCAGGGAACAGTAGCCACTGGAGCGGAAAAAGGGAAAACAGGAACCCTTCTGCTCGACCCGAATGGAATTACGATTAGCGCCGCAGCCTCAAATCCTGCTTTCCCACCTGGAAGCACCTTTTTCAATGGAGGCGCTGTTGTCGCTGCTATTTTAAATAATGTGGATCTTCAGAATGCATTGAATTTTCCCAACAATGTCCTTGTACAGATCAATAATGCGGTCGTTGGAGGGACAGGAAATATTACTGTGAATGCGCCCGTGAATTGGGCTGCAAATACAACTTTGGCTTTGGACACGACAGGAACAGGAACCGGATCCATTATTATAAACGACGTCATTTCGAATTCGGGTGCAGGAAATGTTATTCTAACAGCGGATGGAGATATCAATATTGCCGCTCCTTCTGGAATCATCGACATGAACCCAGGAACGTCGGGTTCTATTTCTGCAATTTCTAAAAGAGACATTATTATCAATGGAGATGTTCCTAGCGTGCAAGTCAAAACTGGGAAAATCTTGCTCCAAGCCGATCGCAACCTGACAATACTGGAATCAGTCCGCGCGCGAGGAACCGATGCAGCTCCTGCAACGCCGCAAATCATCATCCGGGCAGATGCCAATCAAGATACAGTCGGCCTTTTGCAGATCGGCAGCCCAACACAAACAAATAATATTGCTGTCGATACGAGGGCTGGGGCGATTCTAGTCGAAGGCTATAATTTAACACTTGGAGACCCTTTTGCCCCTTTTTCTAATATTATTGAAGCGGGTTCTACCGGAGCTACAACATTGGGAGACTTAGTTGTCAATGTACGCAACGACCTTCAAATGTTAGGAGGGAGCGGCAATCATGCTCAGGCAATTATGCAAGTTGATAATGGAAATACGACTATTTCTGTTCATCACAATGCATCTCTTCTCGCGGGAACGGGTTTTGATTCAGATGCATCGGTCATATCAGAGCGTGATGTGAACGGCTTCTTGGTGTTTGCTGTGGGCAACGATCTATTGATGCGAACGGGTACAGCAGATACCACGGATGCTTTGATCTTAGGGTTTTTTAATGGAACAACTTGCGATCTATCAATTCTGGTGGGAAGGGATTTTATTGCTCAACAAAATGTTGGAAATACGAACTCAGCCATTGATATATCAGCAGCAAACAACGTGATGGTACGCGTCGGCCGCGATTTTTCTCTTCAAGGAGCGTTCGATCCTACAAGTTTTTCACGAACTTTATGTTTTCTTTCTGGGATCGATTCCATTTTTTGCGGGGGAAATATCGCCTTTATCAATGAAATCAACGCCCCTATATTTAATTTTTTAATTTTTAACGACGACAGTATCGATTTGCGCGCAGGAGGCGATATTACGATTGGTTCCCCGATCGATAAATCGGGATCTAATGGGTACATTCGCATGGAATCGGATGCCTCATTTGCCAACCTATGGACTGCGGTTCCCCCGCTCAATACGGTTTCAGTGGGTACAGGGAATGCAGCAATCCTTGCAGGAACGCCTTTAGGAACACCCTTATCCATCTCTTCGAATCAACGCGGAGGCGTGATCTTAGCTACAAATGGTTTAGGTACCGCTACTTGGAAGACGGCATCGGGAGATATTACAGTGCTCAGCCGCGATAAGACAACTTCAGGCAGCGCTGCAGATTTTACAATAGGGAATTCGAATAATAATGCGAAGTTCTCGACCACCTCGGGCGATATCGAAGTGAATGGATTCCGCAATATTTTTTCTCATTCAACTGTAATCACTACAGGGAATATCTTTTTCCGCGCGATGAATAATATGACGATCACTCCAGCAATCACTGGAAATATCGTCACGCTTGTTGTCGATGAGCAGGGAGCCAACGGACATATTGGCGGCATTTGGAGCTCGGGCGGGGCTTTCTCTCTCTCGGCAGGCGACCCAATCACAGCAAATGAATTACGTATTTTCACTGCCCGTCAAAATCTCAATTCAATCCTTGGAACCTTAAATGGGCTCACTTTTGTTCCTGGACCGCTGTATGTAGATACTGACACAGAGCATTGGTGCGTCTTTTTTGGCGGACCCGGAAGCGCTTTTGTAGGGCCTGACTACACCGTTTTTTATAAAGACTGCTTACAACAAGCTACCTCGCAGGCACAGACGATTGTCTCCGAATTTCTAGTCGACCTGCATCCCTATAATGAATTTCCTGGCTGGATGGAAGAATTCTTTGTCGGATATGAATCCAATACAGACGATTATTGTTTATTCTTAAAAGAACCCTTTATGCTCCGCCGCCGCCATCTGAATTTACTCAATCAACCCAAATCCTGGACCGTCTGGTTCGAATAACTCGAACTTGCTTTTTTTGGAAAATCTGGTAAGGTTAAATCCTTTTTGGAGGACACCTTATGCCAATATTCAAATCAGAAAAAATCAAGAAAACAGAAACACCCGTTTTACTCCATCCCCCAATGGTAGAAGCAATTTTCGAGTTGCGCTGGGAATTGCAAAACGATCAGCAAACTGGCCGTATGCGCGATCCATCGTATCCGATGATGTATGGACGCTTATATGAGCGCTTGAAGAAGGATTTTCCTTTTATCGAAGATCTTCCAAGCACCCAAGCGCATCCTGAAGCTACCCCTTTTGTTCCAAGACATCGTTTGAGAAAAGACAGGAATACCTATCCCCTCATCCAAGTAGGCCCCGGAATTTTGACCGTCAATGATGCGAAGGGATATTCATGGACCGCCTTCAAATCGCTTATTTTGCGTTTGGTAGAATCGGTAGTTGAACTTTACCCAACAGGGAATTTTCCTCTCAATTTCATCAAAAGCGAAATCCGCTATGTGAATGGGATCCGGTTTGATATTTCCCGCGAAAATCCATTGGCTTTCCTTGCTGAGAAGCTCCATACGAAAGTGGAGATCGATCCTGAGATCTTTGAGCTCAATGAATTGAACGATCGCCCCAATTCAGTGGGATTCAACATCTCTTATGCGATGCAAAAACCTGTTGGCAATCTCACGATCGGGATCAACCTCGGTCAAGTGGAAGGAAAACCAGCCTACATTTTGCAAAACGTCATCCAATCTTTTGGAGAGATGGTCCCTTCGGATAAAGAAACCTTTGCACCTTGGCTTTCAGAAGCGCACGACGTTGCTGAAAATTGCTTCCAGACATTGTGTAAAGGCTCTCTGATGGACAAATTCTGTGGATCCTAAGCCGATTCAACGAATTGCAGTTACAGGCGGGGCTGGACAAATTGCGTACAGCCTCCTCTTCCGACTCGCTAATGGCGATCTGCTGGGACCTGACCAGCCGATCGCTCTCCATCTTTTGGACCTTCCTGTCGCCGCTGAGATGTTGAAAGGCGTTGCGATGGAACTTGAAGATTGCCTTTTTCCTCTTCTAAAAGAGATTAAAATGGGATCCAATCCAGAGGAAATCTTTGGAGGCGTCCATTACGCCTTCTTGGTTGGAGGAAAACCGCGCGGACCCGGGATGGAGAGGAAAGATCTCCTCAATGACAATGGAAAGATCTTCATTGAGCAAGGCCGGGCATTGAATAAAGTCGCCTCAAAAGATGTGCGGGTCCTTGTCGTTGCAAATCCCTGCAATACCAATTGTTTGATCACTCTGCATCATGCTCCTGATCTTCCGAAAAAGCATTTCCATGCAATGACGCGGCTCGACCAAATCGAGCGGCTTATCAGCTTGCAGCCAAAGCAAAAGTAGCCACTCCCGAACTGACCCACATGACCATTTGGGGAAATCATTCTTCCACTTTAGTTCCCGATTTCGTCAATGCGAAGATCCATGGCCGTCCTGTGACAGACGTGATTCACGATAAGAAATGGCTGGAAGGGGAATTTGTCACGAAAGTGCAAAAGCGGGGAGCTGAAGTGATTGCAGCCCGCGGCAAATCTTCTGCAGCATCTGCTGCCAATGCCGCCATTGGCGCGATGCGCTCGATTTTGACTCCGACTCCGCAGGGACAATGGTTTTCTTCCTCCGTTTATACAAATGGGAATCCTTATGGCATCCCTGATGATCTTGTCTTCTCTTTCCCTTGCAAATCTACAGGCAGAGGCGATTTTGAGATTATTTCAGGCCTAAAGATAGATCCGTTCTTGAAAGAAAAACTCGCTATGACGCAAAAAGAACTCATGGACGAGCGAGATTTAGTCGCTCATTTGTTGAGGACATAATGAGACCATCCCACTATTTGAATTTTCCTGTTTTTGATCTTTTTGGCACCTTTCAAATGCCACTTTTCGGCCATGTGTGTTCACATTGTCCTCAAAATGGAAACCCAATTGGGCATTTGAAATCTGCTCAAAAACCTCTAAAAACATCAAAAACCCTAATAGCGGGATAATCTCAAAATGCGCGAAGGAGTTCTTTTTGAAATCACCAACGATTCTTTGGAATCGGGCTTAAGGGGCGTTCCCGTCGGTTACTGCGTCACATCCAATGTCGATCCGATCAAAGGATTGACCTATGTGGGACGGCCGATTGCAGAGATTGCTCACCGTGATCCTATGGAAGTCATCTACCTTCTCTATCATGGAGAAATGGGAAGCAAAGATCAGGTCGCCCAATTTCAAAAGGACTTGTCCAAAAGAGCCCACTGCAAACCAGAGACGATCCGCCATATTGAATCGCTGCCCAAAGCGGGACATCCGATGGATGTTTTTGCCGCAGCCCTTTTGATCACTGGTATGTTTGAAGGGACAGGGAATTATCGGGAAGATTGCCTCAATGTCATCGCAAAAGTCCCGCAAATTACAGCCGCCGTAATCAACAGCCACGCAGGATGGGGCCCCACTCCTCCCACGAAGCCTGAAATGGGATACATCGAAAACTTTGTTCATATGCTCAATATTCCAGGACAAAAACGCCCCGAGCTGACCGAAGTAATGAAGATTTTCGAGGTGATCAGCTTTGATCATTGCGGAGGCAATCTTTCTACCTTTGTGGGAAAGGCTGTCGCATCTGGATTGGAGCACATGTATGGTTCATTAGCCGCAGCCATGACTGGCCTTGCAGGTCCAAGACATGGAAGAGCCAACCAAGATTGTCTCGAATTTGTCCAATCTGTTTTGGATGAAGTGGGCGAGCAGGCAAAGCCATCGGATATTGAAAAGCTCATCCGACGCAAACTCGAAAATAATGAGCTTGTCTTTGGGTTCGGACACGCTGTTTTGCGCGTTGAAGATCCGAGAGCGACTGTTTGTTATAATTATTGCCAAAAGCATTTCGCAAACCATCCTCTTGTGAAAATCGCTTCGATGCTCCGCACCGAGGGGACGAAGGTCTTAAAAGAAAACCCGAAAATTTCGAATCCCTATCCCAACATCGATGCAATCACAGGCTCAATGATGACTGCGGCTGGATTTCCTTATCCAGATTATTATACAGTACTGTTCGGCCTCTCTCGCTGCGTTGGGATAGCGATCCAGATCGTCTATGAGCGCATGGAAGCAAGAGACGGGAAAGGAACTCCAATTATCCGCCCGCTGTACTTGTACAAGTCAAGAAAATGAAAGCGAAATATCCTCCGATTGAGCCTTACAAAACAGGTTTTTTAGATGTAGGGTCTGGCCATCAGATCTACTGGGAAGAAAGCGGCAATCCAAAAGGCGTGCCCGCCATTTTTTTGCACGGCGGACCTGGATCGGGAACTGAGCCGAGCCATCGCGGTTTTTTTGATCCCAAAGTGTTTCGCATCGTGTTGATCGATCAAAGGGGCTGCGGGAAAAGCCGCCCCCATTCCTCTTTAGTAGACAATACGACTTGGCATCTTGTTGATGATATCGAGAAGGTGAGGAAGCATCTAAAGATCGATAAATGGCTTGTTTTCGGAGGCTCCTGGGGAAGCACCCTTTCGCTCGCCTACGCCGAAAGCCATCCTGAATGTGTCCTGGCATTGGTTTTGCGCGGCATTTTTCTCGGAAGAAAAAAAGAGCTCCACTGGTTTTATCAATTCGGCGCCCATCACTTATTTCCCGATGAATGGGAGAAATATCTCGATCCGATCCCGATGGAGGAGCGAGGAGACTTGATGAAGGCTTATTATCGGCGGCTTATTTCAAAGGATGCCGCAGAAAGAAGAAGAGCTGCCTCCGCTTGGGCTGGATGGGAAGGGGCTACTTTGAAACTGATTTTCGATCCGAACCTCTTTCTCCAATTCACAGAAGGAGATCATGCCGATGCGGTCGCGCGGATTGAGTGCCATTATTTTGTGAATCATTGCTTCTTCAAGACCGATAATTGGCTCTTGGAACAGATTGGAAAAATCAGAAGAGTCCCTTCGAGGATCATCCAAGGGCGCTACGATATAGTTTGTCCCATGGAAAGTGCTTGGGATCTGCATAAAGCCTGGCCGGAAGCGGAATTCGAGGTCATCAAAGATGCGGGCCATGCTGCCAGCGAACCGGGAATCGCTGATGGATTAGTCAGGGCTACTGATTATTTTGGACAAGTTCTGTCAAGGTAACAGGAGCAAAAGGACCCGCGCTGGCAAGCATTTTATGCAGAAGCCCTGTCTCTGGATGCAGCCAAATTTCCGCTTTCCAAAAATAAGAGCGCCATCCAGCCAGACTTACTTCAACTTTCATCATCTGCCCGATTCCAGGCACATCTTGGAGTCCTACTTTTTTTGCTTGCACATTCATGATTGAATAGTCTTTAGGATGCAATCCATAGAAACGGGTGATTTTATCTGAAGATAGGACAAAATTCCTCAATCCCAAAGTGACCTGCTGGAGCCAAGGCCAATTTTCCGTTAAATGGTGTTCCTTGATCCGTCTTGGTTCTCCTGCGGGATCTCCCACAATGGACATTTTTCGACCTTCCAACACAGCATGTAAATGGCCCCCATCGGGTGCGATGTAATCATATTCTTGCAAATTCCAGTTAGAATCATATCGCGTTGTAATCCGGTTCTCAGAGCCATCTTTATGCGCCAAAATCATATCTGGGAAATGTTCTACCCTCCAATTCGACATGTGTGTGATGTCGTGCGTCTTATCAGAAAAAACCATTTTCTGAACACGGTGGGCGGCAACTTCAGCTACTGGAGCTGCCGCTGCACCTGCAGCAGGGGCAGTTCGTTCTTCAGTTGCTGGTCTTGATGAAAGCTGCAGGTCAATTGACTGATAAGGCATTTGGATCAAGGGGCCTGTTTCTTCTCCAGATCTGTATGGCTCCGTAAGAACTTCCGGTTTTCCAAATATCATCCACCATTGCCAAATGACGAGATTGATGAAGGGGAAAAATGTGAGGACAACGCCCGTCAAAATCGAGATGACCCGTTCTTTCCAGGTAAGTTTATTCCGATAGATGGAATGGAAGTTGACTCCCTCCCAAGCTCTCTTCAGCCGTTCGATCCCTTCAAGAAAAGGGCGGAGCACATATTCGTGGAGCCATTCTTTCAGTTGGCTCGTAGGCATTGGACAAATTGCATTTATCATGGGGTAAAATAATACCTCCCATATCCCTCGAAAACAAAGAAATTTTTCATCAAAGAATTTGTTTACGCTCTGGATGAATTTTTGGATTTCGCATTTGGAACCTATTTTGATATGATCGTACGCATGTCTTGGGCTGATCTTGAAAAAGCTTTTAACCGCGCCATTCTATTTTCCTTTTCTAGGAGGAAAATCCTCTTGGCTTTTCCTGTTCTCGTGCTTTGCGGAATATTGATTGTTTTTTGCCGCGCCGTCGCTTTCGAGACAAGCGATTGGGTTGCGATGAGCCTTGTATTTCTGCCGATTCTTCTTTCCTCTGGAATTCTATTGGCTTTGGGAGTGCTTCTTGTACGGATCCACGTTCATGAAGTGAAGCATCTTTCATTGAGCTTTAGACGGCTGATTGCAGGCTCAGTGGACTTGATCGTTGGAACCTCTTATCTTTCAGTTCCCCCCATCTTAGTCTATCTTTTTCTCTGGATTTTGCTCGGTCTTTTCTTCTTATTAAAAGAGATCCCTCATATTGGAGATTTTTTTGGAGTCGTATTTTCTTTCGCCCCTTTCCTATTGATTTTCGGCTCGATTCTTCTTTGCATTTTTAATCTGGGACTCTTATTTTTTGTGGCCCCCGCAGCAGCATTGCAGCCTTTGAAAAGAGTCTCTTTGGCAAAAAGAGTATTACAGGTTTTGCAATCCCGTCTTTTCACCGGCCTTGTCCTCTTTTTTATCGCTTTGATCCCCCTTTGTTTTCTTGTGGGAATTTTAAGCCTAGCCGCTCTTCTGACGAATGTGAGCTTTTTGGTCGCAGAGCGCTCTTTGTCGATCGGCCTCGAATGGTTTTTTATCATGCTCCCTTTCTGCGCGCTCCTCACTCCGGCTGTGATTTTCTTTTTTAATTTTGCAGCGGAAAGCTATCAGATTCTCCACGCGAAGACCCAAAAATGAAAATAGCGATCATTGGCGCAGGCGTGGCTGGCCTCGGAACTCTTTGGCCTTTGCTTCAAAATCCCTATGTTTCAGCAACTCTTTTCGATCCACGGGGAATAGGGGGCGGAGCCTCTGGCGTTTCCACCGGTCTTTTACATCCATTTCCCGGCAAACAAGCTCTTCGTTCCTGGCAATCTGCTGAAGCGATGAAAGAAAGTCTTCAATGGATCCAAGTTGCTGAAAAAGCTCTGGGACAGGCTGTTTCAGAACAAAGCGGCGTGCTGCGCATCGCTATTTCTGAGGAGCAAAAAAGAGATTTTAAACAGTTGGCCGATACAGATCCTGATGCCGTTTGGAAGAAAGACTGCAGAGAATTTATCCAGGGCTTGCCTCAAGCTCCCGCTTTATGGATTTCTCAGGGAACAACGGTTTATTCCCATCTCTATTTAAAAGGTCTGTGGCAGGCATGCGAAAAAAAAGGGGCAAAGCTGGAACTCCAATCGATTCGTTCCCTCAAAGAGCTTGCCGATTTCGATGCTGTGGTCATCACCGCAGGTTTTGAATCCCTTTCTTTCGAAGAGTGCAGAAATTTACCGTTAAAATGCACCAAAGGGCAAACCCTCCTTTGCCGTTGGAAAGAGCGGCTTCCTTTCAGCCTTCTTTCGCAAGGCCATATTACACCGACTTCCGATCCCTCTTTTTGCCAGGTTGGATCTACCTATGAACGGGAATTTTCTACCCTGGACCCAGTACCGGAAAAAGCTCTCGAACTCTTAAAGAAAGCAGCCGTTTTTTACCCCCCGGCAAGGGACTTCGAAGTGGTTGAAATTCGGGCAGGGGTCCGTATTACAAGAAAAGAAGGCTACCGGCCTATAGCCGCTAAAATTGCCCCAAAAACCTGGGTTTTTACTGGATTGGGGTCTAGAGGGCTCCTTTATCATGCCTTTCTAGGCAAAGCCTTAGCTGAGGCAATCCTGGAAAATCGGGACCAATTGGAGCCCAATGACTTATATAAGTCATTAAGCGTCTGATGTTTGTGGATTAAAATTTTCATTATATAATTCTTCGGAATGTGATATAATATAGGGTATGGAGAACACTATGTCATACCCAAAGTTCTGTTATACTGAGGTCGAAGCGGAAGCGCTCAGAGACCTGCAAGAGCTAGAAGGACTAGTTCCTCACATCCCTACTCATGAGGGAGATGCTGAATTCCAGTATCAAGTTTATGAGTTGATTGAACAGCTTCAAGATTTATGTCCTTATAGTTCACATTCCACGATGATTCGAAAACTCGTGGCCCATTTTGGCGACGCCTACTTCTTTTTCAACAAGACTGGAGATATCTGCTTTCTCACCGACTTCATCAGCGAAATCAAACAAGCCGAAACGACTCTAAAAACACTATAATCATTTCTCCTCTTACTGTAATATGGTGCCTCTATGAGAGGCACCTTTCTTTTTATAGGCACTAGCGCTTCAACAGGCGTTCCAAGGATCGGCTGCTCCTGTTCCGTTTGTACTTCGACATCCCCATTCAATAAGCGTCTGAGGCCCTCAGGAATCTTCCACCTCAAAGGAAAAACCCTTCTTCTCGATGTCGGCCCCGATTTCTATTCTCAGGCCATCAAATATAAGATCAATCATCTAGACGGTCTTATTTTAACCCACACCCACTACGATCACATTGCGGGAATAGACGAACTGCGGATTTTTTATGTTCTGCAAAAAAAGCCTTTTCCCTGCCTTTTGTCCTATGATTCCTATCAAGATATCAAGAAACGGTATGACTATTTCTTCGAACCTCCTAAAAACAAGGGCAGTCTCAGCGCACAGCTGGAATTCCATATTTTGACCAAAGATATTGGCGATACGGAGTTTTTAGGGATTCGGATGCACTATTTCAGCTATTCCCAAGGTGGAATGAAAGTGACAGGTTTTCGGATTGGTGATTTTGCCTATGTTTCAGACATTCGCGATTACGACGAGTCGATTTATCAAGAATTGAAAGGAGTGCGCACTCTTGTCTTGAGCGCTCTCCGGCCAGAACCTACCAAGCTGCATCTTTCTTTTGACGAAGCCGTTGCTTTTTCTAAACGGGTTGGGGCTCATCAAACTTGGCTGACCCATCTTGGACATTTCCTCGATCATGAGAAAGCGAATGCGCTCCTGCCCCAGGAAGTGCGCCTTGCCTACGATGGCCTTATTTTGGAGTTTGATTATGCCGATACATGAGTTGAATACGACAGAGCAACCTAAACCTGGCCAAGGCCGCCTGCACGATTTAGTCCCTGGTCAAAAAAAAGCAATTCTTGTTGGAACCTATCTAAATACAAAAGATAAGTCCCAGTGCGAAGAGCAACTGGAAGAGTTGGAAAGTTTAGGGACCACTTACGGACTTAACTCGGTGCTTAAATTGCCCTGTCCGATCCGCCAATATGAAGCCGCGACATTCATTGGCAGCGGTAAAGTGGAAGAGATCAAAGGACTCATCGCCGAACACCACTGCGATCTTGTGATTTTCGACGATGAAATTTCCCCGCAGCAGCAGCGCAATCTCGAAAAGATCCTAGAAAAGGTGGTCATTGACCGGACCGAACTGATTTTAGGCGTTTTTGCGCAGCGAGCTCAGACGCGGGAAGCGCGCATACAAATCGAGCTCGCCACATTCCGCTACCAAATGCCTCGCTTAAGACGGATGTGGACCCACTTGAGCCGTCAGCGCTCCGGCGGAGCAGGTGCGGGATTTGCCAAGGGAGAAGGGGAGAAGCAAATTGAGATCGACCGGCGCATTGTCCGCCGACAGATCGATCGGCTTCAAGAAGACCTCGAAGAGATCAAGAAACAGAGAAAGACTCAAAGGCGCTGGCGCGAAAGAAGCGGCATTCCCACTTTTGCGATCATCGGCTACACCAACGCGGGAAAATCGTCCCTTTTACGCGCTTTGACAGATGCCGATGTCCTCGTCGAAGATAAATTGTTTGCCACCCTCGATCCTACAACGCGGAAATTCGTGCTTCCCAACCGCCAGGCAATTCTTTTGATCGATACGGTAGGATTTATCCGAAAAATTCCTCATCAGCTCGTCGCGTCCTTCAAAAGCACCCTTGAAGAGGCCGTTCAAGCAGATATTCTTCTTCATATGATCGATGTCAGCAATCCCAATGCGCAAGCCCAAGCGGAAGCGACTTTCGAAGTCTTAAAAGAATTGGAAGCCACCAAGAGTCCCATCATCAGTGTCCTGAATAAAATCGACAAATGTGAAAACCGGATGATGATCCATCGGATGAAGCTTAAATATCCGAAAACTGTCGAAATATCTGCTTTGAATAAAACCGGTTTCGATGAGTTGATGGAGATCATGATCCGAGAGATCTCTCTCTTAAGGAAGACGGTCCATCTCCGCGTCCCTCAAAGTCATTATGCGCTTGTCAGCGAAGTGATGCGCGAAGGGAAAGTCATCTCTTGCGAATATGAAGCAAACGACATCCTTCTCGATGTTGAAATTCCCCGCCATTTGGAAAAGAAAGTCGCCCATTTTGAAATCTTATGACCATGAAGCTATTGCCTTCCCAAGAGCGGCCTCGAGAAAGGCTCGCTCGATATGGAAGCGATGTTCTTTCAACGATCGAGCTACTCGCTATCCTTCTATCTAGCGGCACTCAAAACCGTTCTGTCCTCCAGTTATCGGCAGATCTCTTAGCCCGTTTCGGTTCCCTCCAAGCTCTATCAGAAGCCTCTTTGGAAGAGCTCAAAGAAATGAAAGGGATCGGCAGCGCTAAAGCGGTTCAGCTTAAAGCAGCTTTTGGCCTTTGGAAACGGCTGGAAGAAAAAAATCCTGGGACGATCCTCAACGCTCCCGAAAAAGTCTACGATCTGATCTATCCCGAGCTCTCCTCTCAGAAAACCGAGCTTTTACTCATCATCCTACGAGACGTGCGCCGCGCATATATCTACAAAGAAATCATTTCTAAAGGAACATTGACCGAGCTTCTTGTCCATCCCCGCGAGATTTTCCACACGGCCATCCGCCACCAGGCCCATAGCCTCATCATCGCCCATAACCACCCATCAGGAGACCCCACCCCATCACCCCGGGATCATGAGATGACCCAAATCCTCATTGCGGCGAGCAAGATCGTCGGCATCGAGCTTTCCGACCATTTGATCATCGGACGGGGCACCTATTACTCATTTTTCGAACAAGGTCTAATCAAAAAAGAGAAGAAAGGATATTAAGTTATCCATATTCTACATCGACTGTTATCCTTTTATATTCCTTATAGGATGAAGTGCAGAGCCAGTTATACCAACGAAGGGAGCTTTTATACTCTTTATGGGCAGCTTGGTCGAGCGTTTCTAAACACTTATCTACGCGCTCCAGAGCACTCAGTTGGTTTAAAGACCACTTTTCACGGTTGTTTCTGATATTAACGACTCGATTCGCCAGATCTTCAAGCGGGACCGGTTTGTCAACACCAGAGATCGTCACTCTCGCCATACTGTCATAATAAGCTGTTGAAGTTGGCAGCATCTGGTCGAGTTCTTCGAGACTGCATGCATTTACATTAAATTGCTCAGATACCTTCATCAGATGACCTCTTTCTTTTTTATTTGTTTCAAAGTCGAATTTCCGCTGCTAATCGTACATTCAGTAGAGTCGTCTTCAATATTGAGGTGTTGGACCACTCCTTTTTCCACTACTGCGCTAGCTCTTTTGAAAACAACCCCCAGCGTAGGATTATCAATGAGTAGTTCGGGACAAAAGGTTCGTTTGCAATTAGAAATCATATTCATTTGAAGGTCATAGAAATCGTCTTTCCATTTTTCTAAAGCGTTGACTGTGTCAGTAGAGATGCAGTGGATCTTATACCCTGATTCTCCCCATTCTGCATTATCATAGCTAGGGAGGTGTTCCTCGCTGCAAACTCTGGTAAATGCCGCCGGAAGGAAGATAACGACGTCTCGATCCGTCAATTGACTCGACATTTTCACTACTTTCCTCATTTTGCCGTCCATGACGACCACATCCCCATCTGGGAATTTGGAACCTACTTCAAGTGGAGAAGAACGAATTGCTAAACTAGACATAAAAGCCCTCCTGATGATTTAGGAGGCAAGAGATTATTTTATTCGATTATTCAGAGCAAGAATTATTGGAATCGCCTTAAAGAAAGGGGAGGATATTGAACGGGTATCCTCCCAACAAATCCTAAGTTCCGATGTTGAAATATTCTTTTACGAGGAGAAGGATACCGCTCATCAACATTTGGATGCCGATCAAGCAGACGAGCATTCCACCGAGCCGCTCAACAGCCACAAGCCCTTTTTCACCCAAAATTTTCTTGATGTAAGAACCCAGCAAAAGAATGATGAGAGAGGGGACCCAGGCGCAGAAGGCAGCTGCAGCGACCATGAGAGGCATTCCTGTTTCATGGGAATAAAGCATGACAGTAGTGATTGAACCAGGTCCTGTAATCACAGGTATAGCTAGAGGAATGATCATCGGCTCGTGTAAAGCGGGCTTGTCGCCGTTGTCTTTGACTGTTTTAGGAAAGATCATAGTCAGGGAAATCAAAAAGAGAAGGATTCCGCCGGCGATCCCGATGATAGGACGGGTGATGCCGAGGACTTCCAGAAGCTTGTCGCCAAAGAAAGTGAACATCAACAGGATGATCAAAGCGAAGATCAATTCTCGGGTGATGATCCTGAGCTGCCTTTTATGGTCGTAAGGGGCAAGCATCGCCAAGAAGAGGGGAATCTGGCCCGTGGCGTTTAACACGAAAAAAATGGCCGTCGTAATGGTTAAAAAGGAGGCGTCAGCAGAGATGTTCATATTTTGATAACCTTCAATAAATGCCCCCCATTCTAATCCTCCAGCTCCATTTTCATCAAATTGGAAGAACTCCCGTTCAAAAATCTTTTTTGGGGGTGCGGGGGGCGGAAGCCCCCGACGTTCTCAGCATTCAGCATTCATATTTCCTATTTTCTCTTTCTCATGGCATAATTTCTCTCATGAAAAAGTTTAAAGTCGTCACTCTTGGCTGCAGGACAAACCAGTATGAGTCGCAGGGCTATTCAGACCAGCTGCGCCAGATGGGATATGTCGCAGCCAAAGAAGGGGAAGAGGCCGATCTCTGCATCGTCAATACATGCACCGTGACAGAGAGCGCCGACAGCTCATCCAGACATCAAATCAGGTCATTGATCAGAGAACATCCGAATGCAAAAGTCGCAGTCACCGGATGCATGGCTGAAAGTTCTCCCGAAGTTCTCCATCAATTGGGAGTCCAGGTCATCCCCAATAAAGAGAAAGAAAAGCTCATCGAGCATCTTTTTCCCGAAGAAGAAAACCTACCCGAATTCAACATTCAAGCCTTTGATGCCCATACAAGGGCTTTTGTGAAAGTGCAAGATGGATGCAATTCCTATTGCACATATTGCATCATCCCTTATGTCCGCGGGCGATCGAGATCGAGGCAGATCAGCGAGGTTGTCAAAGAAGTGAAGGGATTGATCGCGAATGGCTACAAAGAGGTAGTCATCACAGGGATCAATGTCGGCGATTTCGATGGGGGAGGGAGGCTAGCTGATCTTGTGCGGGAAGTCGATGCGATTGAGGGACTCAAGCGCTTAAGGATTTCTTCCATCGATCCCGACGAAGTTGACGATGATTTAGCAGATGCGGTATTGAAGGGTCAACATACAGCTCCCAGCATGCATATCGTGTTGCAATCCGGCTCCAATGTAATTTTGAAGCGGATGAACCGGAAATATACACGCCAAATCTTTATTGAGACTGTCGAAAAGATGCTAGAAAGACAACCCGATTTTACCGTGACCACCGATATCATTGTGGGATTTCCCGGAGAAAGCGAGACCGATTTTGCCGAAACGCTCGATTTAGTAGATCGAGTGAAGTTTGCTAAAGTGCATATGTTTCCTTATAGCACGCGAAAGAGGACTCGGGCAGCCCTTTACCCAAACCAAGTCCCTCAAGATGTGATCCGCCGCCGCAAACAGGAATTGCTCCGCCTTGCAGAAAAAAGTTCGTTTGATTTGAGACAGCGGTTCGTGGGACGGCGCATGGAAGTGCTTTTAGAAAATAGCGAAGATTTAAAACCTGGATTTCTCTGCGGCCATACAGCGAATTTCTTGCGCGTCTGGGTGCCCCAAGGATCAAATCGCCCCAATGATTTGATCGAAGTCAATATCATGGCTAATGAACCAGATGGACTTGTAGGACATACATGAAAATATCGATTGCAGAACGTTTAATGCCCTTTTCTCATACTCCTGGCGCCGCTTGCATCATTCCCGGGACAGCTTGGGAAATCGAGGCGTTCCCGACTCTCCTTCGAATTGGAAGAGGAAAAATTGAACTCAAGCTGAAGCTGACAGGCCCCATTGAAGATTTCACTCTGCAGCAGGATCTTGAAAAAAACTGTGTTTGGATCTTTGGAAAGGCGAAAGAAGGATATTATCGGCTGCGCATTGAAGGGAGCGATTCAGGATTCGATCTCTTTGCTGAAAAAACTCCCGCAGAAGGTCTTTCCTATGAAGGAACGGCACATGGAACATTTCAGAAAAAAGATCATCTCCACCTTCCTCAAGAGGTGGTCTTTGTCAAAAAATCGATCCACGAAAGACTCTCTTTAGGCAGTCATAAAGATCAAAATTGGGATCTTGTACAAAAGCGATCCGATCTCAAAGAGATGCTTCCTATTCTTTTCTGCTTGGGCCAAAAAATGCCCTACATTCCTCCGCAGCCTTTGAAAGGGACAGCCCGCCTTTTGGAAATCCCAAAAGACCGCAATCTAGCCGCAGTTGCTATCCAAACGTTTTTACAGGCAGCCTTCACAAAAATCTTTATTCCCCGTCTTGTAGACGACCAGCATCAAGGACTCGCTCCTGTTGAGAGTGCTGAAGGAAACCGTTTTTTTCTCGTTCAAGAAGGGGGGAAAATGGTGCGCAATCTCTTTTTCCAACAAAATGAGCGCCGTTTAAAAATTCTTCCTCTTCTGCCTACGCCATTAGATAGCGGACGGATGATTCACCTGAAAGCCAATGGAATCGGCGAGATCGATTTCGAATGGTCGAAAAAGACTTTGCGGCGCCTCATTATCCGCGCTACAACGCCTGGGGATATCATTTTTGAAATGCCCCCTGAGATCAAATCTTTCCGCGTTCGCAAATCTCTGAATGAAAAAGGGAAGAAGCAAAATTCTCACGATCCGCTTCTTGTTGAAGAAGGGAAAACATATTTTCTCGATCGCTTCCAAAAGTAAATGGAGACTTATGCTGAAAATAATACTCACTTCCCTGATCGCAACCAGCGGCTTTACAAGTGATCCTATCCAAATAGAGGAAGCTGTTTGTCTGATCGACCAGGTTGAATATCCGACGATTGGATTTGGAACGTACCCTCTTGCCGGAAAAGAATGTACGACTGCAGTGGAACAAGCTGCTGCTTGCGGCTATCGGATTCTCGATACAGCGACATTCTACGATAACTTTGAAGCGATCGCCGAAGCGGTAAATCAGCTGGGTCGGGAGCAGTTCTATCTCATTTCAAAAGTTTGGCGCGATCAGCACGCTCCTGCAGATTTGAAGAAGGATTTGGCCATTACATTAGAGAGGCTCGAGACAAATTATCTCGATGCCTATTTTCTTCATTGGCCAAATAGTGAAATACCCATTGAAGGGACTCTCCAGGCAATGGAGGAGTTGCGGGTTGAAGGGAAAATTCGACATATTGGTTTGAGCAATGTCACTGTGAACCATCTGAAACGAGTATTGGGACTTGGAATTCCTATATCCTGGGTTCAAATTGAGATGAGCCCTCTCTTTTTTGATCAAGAGCTTGTGAAATTCTGCCAAGAAAATTCGATCGCAGTCCAAGCTTGGTCTCCTGTTGGCCGAGGCGGGCTTGGCAAAGATCCTTTGCTGGCAAAAATCGGAAAAAAATATAAAAAAACTCCTTCTCAGATCGCACTCCGATGGATCATTCAACATGGATGTCTTCCGTTGCCCTCTAGCAGCAATCAGCGCCATATCCGAGAAAATACAGAGGTTTTCGATTTCCATCTCACGCAATCTGAGATGGATAAAATGGATCAAAAAGCAAGAGTTGGCAAACGGCTCAGGATTACTGAAGACTTTTTAGGCTTCACAGATGAATTTGACTTCACTTACGAAGAGTGTTGGCCGAAGAACCTATCCAACTAAAAAGTTGCTTTTTTTTCTTTTAAAAATCGCCCATGATATAAGATTTGGCCATGTCATCAATTGATCCATCTGAAGTTTTGGCCTTAGCGGAATCCCGCCATCATGATCCTCATCATATTTTGGGCCTTCATGATCGGGGAAAAGGGCAAGTCATCCGTCTTTGGCGCCCGGGTGGAGAGCAAATCTATCTAGAAGTGCTCGGCCAAGTTGTCGAAGCGAAACGGATCCATGAAAGAGGACTTTTTGAAGTCACTCTGCCCCAAAAAATTACCCTAACAGATTATAAGATCTACCATCAAAACGGCCTTCTGGAATACGACCCTTATGCTTTTCTGCCGACGGTAGGAGAAATTGACACCTTTTTATTCAATAAAGGCTGCCACTACGAACTCTACGGCATGCTCGGCGCCAATCTCAAAACTTTCATGGGAGTTGTAGGGACGCAATTCGCTGTCTGGGCTCCCAATGCAAAAGGCGTTTCTTTAGTGGGGGATTTCAATCATTGGGATGGAAGAGCCTCTCCGATGCGGAGTATGGGCTTATCGGGCGTTTGGGAATTATTTGTTCCTGGGATTGTCCAAGGCGAAAAATACAAGTTTGAGATCCACACGCAAGAAGGATATGTGCGTGTAAAAAGCGATCCATTCGCTTTCTTTTCTGAATTCAGGCCATTGACGGCCTCAATTGTTTTCAATGTCAATACGTATGGCTGGAATGATGGCAAATGGATGGCTTCCCGCGCTCATCAGTCACTAAACCGTCCCATGAATGTCTACGAAGTCCATTTAGGTTCCTGGCGCAGTTATGGGGTGGAATTTCCGAATTATCGACAAATCGCTGTGGATCTCGCTCTCTATTGTAAAGAGATGGGGTTCACGCATGTGGAATTAATGCCGATCATGGAACATCCTCTGGATGAATCGTGGGGCTATCAAGTCACTGGATTTTATTCTGCGACAAGCCGTTATGGAACACCGAATGATTTCCAATTTTTTGTCGACCATCTCCATCAAAATGGGATCGGCGTCATCCTTGACTGGGTGCCCGCTCATTTTCCCACCGACGATTATTCTTTAAATCGGTTCGACGGCACGGCTCTCTATGAGCATGAAGATCCCCGAAAAGGGATCCATCCCCATTGGCAAACAGCGATTTTCAATTACGGAAGAAAAGAAGTCTCCAATTTCTTAATCGCAAATGCTCTTTTCTGGTTCGATAAGATGCATGTCGATGGATTGCGCGTTGATGCAGTAGCCTCGTTAGTGTATCTCGATTATGGAAGAAATCCTGGAGAATGGATTCCCAATCCCGATGGAAGCAATTTCAATACCGACGCCATCGAGTTCTTAAAGCATCTCAACTCCATTGCCCATCAAAGATTCCCTGGCGTTCTGATGATTGCAGAGGAATCTTCCTCGTTTACAGGCGTTACCCATTCTGTTGATCAGAATGGCCTTGGGTTCGATTTGAAGTGGAACATGGGGTGGATGAACGATACACTGCGTTATTTTTCAAAAGATCCGATTTATCGAAGATTCCATCAAAATGATCTAACGTTTAGTTTGCTCTACGCATTTTCAGAGAAATTCATGCTGGTTCTCTCCCATGATGAAGTGGTTCATGGAAAAAGAAGCCTCGTGGACAAAATGCCAGGACCCGACTGGCAAAAATTCGCCAATATGCGGCTTCTATATAGCTATATGATCTGCCATCCTGGGAAAAAGCTTCTTTTCATGGGAGGCGAAATAGGGCAATGGAATGAGTGGTATTGCAAAGCTCAGATCGATTGGTATCTGCTCCAATTTCCGCTTCATCAGGGCCTTTATGAAATGATCCGGGAGCTCAATCAATTCTATCTAGATCGTTCCGCTCTTTGGAAATGGGATTTTGAATGGCAGGGATATGAGTGGATCGACTTCTCGGATGCAGATAATTGTGTGATTTCCTATTTGCGCAAAGATGGCAATCGAAGCCTTGCCTGCGTCCATAATTTCACGCCTGAATTTCTCCCTGAATATTGGATCAAAATCAAAAATGTTAAATCGATCCGGGAAGTCTTCAATACCGATGCAATGCGTTTCGGCGGCTCCAACAAGCTCAATGAAGAAATTGACATAGATCCAGAGGGTTTTACGATCTCTCTCGCTCCACTAGCCGCAATGATCTTCGAGGTAGAGTTTGTCTAAATACACCCTCCATAATCAAAGAGAATATCTCGAGCTTGCTGAAGAGCTCATTGATCACGACAAACACTATTACGACGAAGCGAAACCGGTCATTTCCGATTATGAATACGATCAAAAAATGAGCGCCTTGATCCACTATGAAAAGGCCCATCCTGATCAAATTCTTCCGAACTCACCCTCATTGCGCATCAGCGAGGCCCCGACAGAAGGATTCAAACAAAAAGCTCATTTAGTTCCGATGATGTCTCTAGCCAATACGTATTCTGAAGAAGAGGTAGCGGACTTTATCAAGCGGGTTCACAAATTATTAGAAAAAAAAGAGATCGCTTTTTGCTGCGAGCTGAAAATGGATGGCACTGCGATCTCTCTTCTTTATGAAAAGGGGAAGCTTGTCCATGCACTGACCCGAGGCAATGGCCGAATTGGGGATGACGTCACGGCGAATGTCAAAACGATCAAGTCCGTTCCCTTAAAACTCACAGGCTCCCACATTCCCGATGTCGTGGAAGTGCGCGGCGAAGTCTATATGAGCCTTGCCACATTCCATTCTCTCAATGCGGAGAGGGAAGAAGAAGGAGAGGAAGTCTTTGCCAACCCCCGCAATGCAGCTGCAGGCTCATTGAAGCTCCTCGATCCTCGCGAAGTGGCTAAAAGAAAGCTCAATCTTGTGACGTATGGAGTCGCAGAAGGGCAATCTCCTGTCGACACGCAGCATGACCTGCATCATTATCTAAAAAAAATCGGACTTCCTATAGCGAAAGCCGACCACTTAGCCGTTTGCCACGATCTTTCCAGCATCATGAAGTTTGCTGAAAAAATTCACAAAGAAAGGCCCCATCTTCCTTTTGAAATCGACGGAGTTGTGATTAAGGTCGACGAGATCAAGGCCCATTCTATTCTTGGCGCGACAGGCAAAGTGCCCCGTTATGCCGTCGCTTATAAATTCGCTCCGGAACAAGCCTACACCCGCATCAATGACATCGTCGTCCAAGTAGGCCGCACGGGCGTACTCACTCCTGTTGCAGAATTGGAGCCTGTCCGACTTGCAGGAAGCGTGATTTCCCGCACGACTCTCCACAACCAGGATGAAGTGTCCCGCAAAGATATCCGCATCGGAGACTGGGTGGCCATCGAAAAAGCGGGCGACGTGATTCCCCAAGTTGTGAAAGTCGATTTCAAAAAACGGCCCCATGACAGCAAGCCTTGGCACATGCCCAAACATTGCCCCCTCTGCAATACTCCCGTCGTCCATCAAAAAGGGGAAGTCGCTGTACGATGCCCCAATCCAAAATGCGTTGGCCAGCGGGTGCGGAGGATGATCTATTTTGCATCCAAACATGCGATGGACATCGAGCACATGGGGGAAAAAGTGGTTGAACAGCTCGTCGATAAAGGAATCATCAGCCGCATCTCCGATATTTATCTCCTCGATGAAAAAGCCCTCGCGAAGCTCGATGGATTCAAAGAAAAATCGATCCACAATCTACTCAAAAGTATCGACGCCTCCCGCAAATGCCCCCTTTCCCGCTTCATCATGGGTCTTGGGATCAAATACGTCGGCACGGAAACTGCAGAGCTCCTTGCAGAAGAAGCCCGAGACCTCGATACGCTCTTGCATATGAAAGAAGCAGATCTGGTGGTTATGGAAGGGATCGGTGAAAAGACCGCAAAGGCCATTGCCGAATTTTTTGCCGAATCTGACAACCGCGAAGAGATCAAACTCCTTCTCAAACATGGCGTCGAGCCCCAGAAGCTCAAACAAAAAATGACCGGCCACGCATTTTCTGGCAAAACTCTCGTCCTCACTGGCGCTCTTCAGCATTATACCCGCGATGAAGCGGCGAATCTCATCAAAGAGCGCGGCGGCCACGTCGCTGGCTCCGTCTCCAAAAAGACCGACTACGTTCTCGTCGGCGACGATCCCGGTTCGAAATACGATAAAGCGAAAGAGCTCGGCATCACAATCCTCTCCGAAGAACAATTTAAAAAGATGATCTAAACAATCCTTGGAACGAGTTTGAATGGATGCGGTTTTTTTTGCAGGCCATTGATTCCCAAATTGAGGAGCACAGGGATGGCAATCATTCTTGCGATTGCAATAGTTGGATGGAGTCCCAATAGAGAGAGATGGACAAAATCGTGTGCTTTATTGGCTGGAGACGTAAAAAATGCTGAGAAGGCATAAAGGATATGATTGATGAAATCAAATGCGCCCCATGTCATCAAGTATTTCGAAAGAACAGGGTGTTTTTTGCGTAGCAGCA
>CAZXVU010000009.1:10556-35310 GCA_964644465.1 uncultured bacterium | reverse complement strand
GGCGAACAGCGGTTCACAGACAGAATCGTTTGCGGTTTGGATGTATCGAATCCCGTCCTCGCCTATATCCTTTGGCCTGTGAATGGATTCCAGAGCCCTTTTGGAATAGACACAATCCTTAATTCCTATGAACTAGCTCCAAAAATCTGCGTCGGAATCACTGAAAATTTTGCTCTCGGCGCATCTTTCCGTTATCTCAATCTCTACAGGGCTGAATTAAATTATTCCATTTTGGGCAATTTTCTAATGAACAGAGCCACCGGCGATGGTTTTGGCGGCGCAGTAGGATTTTGGTATAAACTTTGGTGCAAGACTTTCATCGATTTTAGCTGGTTTAGCCCCATTAGTTCGACTGTACATGGAGTCAGCGTCAGCGGACGTTTCGTAAACAACAATTTTTTCGCTTCATCTCTCAAATATGCCCCAAGCACTTTCATTTTGAATGTAGCTCACATTTTCAACGAGATCTATTCAGGTTCCATAAAACTCGCCTATTCCTTATGGCATTCTATCCATAGACTTGTACTGAATAATACTGCCATAGGCCCAAACCCAATGGTCGTTAACTTGGATTGGAAAAGTACAATCAATGCATCCGTTTATGGACGGATTCAAGCCGTGCCAAAGTTCGCCATTTTAGGATTATTCGGGTACGACCAATCGCCTGTGAACTCAGACAATAACTTTGTCTTTCTTCCCCTCGGCCATATATTCTATGGCGGAGCAGGCTGTGAATATCGTTTCAATGACAAGGCTGTATTCCAAGTGATTGCTGGCCAAGCTAGACAAGAAAGGCCAAAAATCCACGCTCCTTCTGGATTATTGAACGGAAAAAACCTCGCTTTGTATACCTGGGTAGACATCAGCTCGACCCTCAATTTCTAAAGGAAATTGAATAATACTTTCTGATTGGATATATCATCAATTAGGTCTACCTGAGGATCTAGATTGATAAAATGTCCAAAATGCGGTTTAGACACTCGTGAAGATAAAAAATTCTGTTCCCATTGCGGATCGCCTCTGGCCATTACGCAATATTGCCCCCAATGCAAAAGTGAACTGGAGCCAACCGACCTTTTTTGCGCTTCATGCGGTTTCCAATTAAAACCTGAAAATCAGTCTTACAAGCCGCCTCAAGCCATTGGGCCCTCTCCTGAAGAAAAAACCGTAGAAGAAAAAATCCAGGAAGGAGAGAGTTTTCGAAAACACGTCACAGTGTTAGTTGCAGATATAAAAAGTTCGACCGAGCTGATCGGAACTTTAGACCCCGAGGAAATCAAGGAAATCATTTCTCCAGCCATGGAAAAATTATCAAGCCTCGTCTACGAATACGGCGGCCTTGTAGTGTCCTCAGCTGGAGATGAGATCGTAGCTGTCTTTGGAGCCGTGGCGCCATTAGAAAATCAATCGCTCCGCGCCTGTCTCGCATCACTAGCGATGCAAAAACAGATCAAATCCATCACTAAAGCTCTTACCCTTCGAATTGGATTGAATACTGGAGAAGTTGTCCTAGCAGTCGATGGTTCAAAATACGATATTGCGGGCGCTGTTGTTAGTTTGGCGGCAAGGATGGATCAAACAGCAAAGCCCGACACGATCCGCTTAACAGAGAATACCTTGAAATTGGTTGCAGATAGCGTGACGGTTGAAAATCTTGGACCCATGGAAATAAAGGGTTTTACAGAATTAATAGAGGTTTATGAGCTGAAGGGCTTTAAATTAAGCAAAACGCTCAATGAGCTGGCCAATCAATTCATTGAACGAACCCCTTTTGTAAATAGAGAGCCAGAACTTGCAAAATTAACGACTCTGCTCGAAGAAGCAAAATCTGGCAAAGGGAATGCTGTAGGTTTATTTGCAGACCCTGGCTTTGGGAAATCCCGCTTTATTTTTGAAGTAGCCAACTCCGCTATAGCAAAAGACTGCAACGTTCTCTTTACTGCCGGATTTATCCATACTAAGAATATCCCCCTATTGCCCATAAGAAATTTATTCCGTTCCCTATTCGGGATATTGAGCAATGAGACCGATGTTGAAAATATTAAAAAGCAAATCTTGCCATTCCTCACCCATGTAGAATCTCCTCTAGCATTGAATGCTGTCCTAAGTCTAATCAACTTATCTCCCGATGATCCTAAATGGATCGCATTAGAGGCTGCATTAAAACGAAAGTATATGTTTGAAATCGGAATTAAAATCATATTTAACAATACATTAGAAAAGGCACTGATTTTAATTGTAGAAGACATGCATTGGGTTGATACTGAAACAGAAATGTTTCTGGATGCTCTACTTTCCCAAATCAGCAAATTCAAAATATTTATACTGATTAGCTATCGGCCTGATTACCACGACCATTTCATCAATAGAACGAACTACACCCGGATACAATTGGAGCCGCTAACCACGAAAGCTGGTTCGAAAATGTTGGAAAATCTCATTGGAAACGACCCCTCCTTAGGAGAAATTAAATCGAAAATTTTGACAACGGTTGAGGGAAATCCATTTTTCCTCGAAGAAGTAGTCGATACATTGATCTCAGAAAAAGTGATTGTAGGAGAGCCGAAAAAGTACCACATTCGGGAGGGCACATCGGTCATTAAGCTCAGCCTACCAGAAACCATTGTGGCTATTGTCCAAACAAAAATCGATAAACTGCCTCCAAGAGAGAAGAAAATTTTGCAAGTCGCCTCCGTGATTGGCACTAAGTTTATTTATTCTCAGGTTGTTCAATTGCTGGAAGCTGTCGATGAGGCCGAAATTCGGATGTCTCTCAATAAGTTATGCGAGGCTCAATACATCTATGAGAGCCAGGTATTTCCAGAACCTGGGTTTGCCTTTACGCAAGCAGTTACCCTAGAAATCGCCTACAACAGCATGCTCAAGAAAACACGAAAAAATTTACACATGAAATTTTTTCAAATCTTAGAAAGCACGCTTAAAGTAGACCAAATCGACCAAGTACAGATCATCGCCGAACACGCATTCCTCGGTGAGAACTGGGAAAAAGCTTTTTATTATTGTTTCATAGCTGCACAAAAGGTTTTCGATATAAATGGATTTCTCGCATGCATAAAGATCTATGAAAGAGCTCTCGTAGCTGCAGAACATCTGCCGCAAGACGATGCGACTGTTTTAAAAACCATGCGGATCCACTATGAACTCTATTGCGCCCTTGTCCCGCTGGGCCGCTTTAAAGAGCAATATTTCTATCTTCAAAAGTCTTTGGAAATCGCTCTTGCTAAAAAGGATAGATTTTTCGAAAGCATCATCAACTCAGCCTTTGGCATCCATTATTTGGGATACAAAGATGTGAATATCTCTCTCAAACATTGCGAAAAAGCGTATTTGATCGGTAAGGAAGTGAGATCGACGGATGCGATCATGATCTCGCTGGCTATCCTCGCCCACTGCTACTTTTTTCTAGGTCAATTCAAAGAGCTTTTTACCTGTGTTGAAGAGTTAGAGACTACAATTGGAGGAAATCTTGAATATCGCACTGAATGGCTAAGAGCCCCCATTCCCCACATAGCTCTTTTTTATGAATATTCAGGCAAGGCCGTCACGGGCGACTTCGCATTTGTTGAAGGCAGAAAAGAGAAATGGTTTGCTGGAAGCCCTAACCTCAATGAACCGAGCATCGCCAATTGCTGCAGGTTTGGTTCGTTGGGAGTGAATTTCTACGTGAAGGGAGACTTTGAAAAAGCCGTTCAATATTTATTGACTGCATTACAGTATAGCGCTGCCACTGAAATCATCGTTTATGTTCCTATTTTTACAGCCATGTTAGGAGAAATCAATGCGAGAATAAATAAAGTACCGGAAGCAAAAGAGTGTGTAGCTAAAGCAATGGGCATCATAGAGAAACTCCATGCCAATTTCACCACTGTGTTCTCATTTCCCCCGATCCTCAATTGTCTTTTACTCTTGGGAGAGTACACCCAAGCAAAACAATTTTGCGATAATTCAATTAAAATATTAAAAGAACGCAACATAACCATTTTGCTTCCAGTACTATTAAGAATGTCAGCCGAAATTGACTTATATCTACCTAATCCAAATCAAACAGAAATTAAAGAAAAATTAGAAGAAGCTCTTCAAATGACTGCACAACAAGGGATGCTCCCTTCTTTAGGGCATTGTCATTTAGTATTTGCTAGGCTCTATCAAATGATGGGCGATTCAGAGAACCGAAAAAATGAGCTAAAGTCCGCCTTATCCCAGTATGAGAAATTGGGAATGCCCTACTGGATCGACCACGTTAAAAAAATAGGCCTATAAAAATGAAGTGTCCAAAGTGTGGGGCGGAAACTCGGGAGAACAAAAAATTTTGCCCGAAATGCGGATCTCCATCCATTGTCTCGAAAATCTGCAGCCAGTGCGGCAATGAGTGCAGCCCAGGGGACGATTTCTGTGGAAATTGCGGACGCAAGTTGGTACCAGCTGCTGAGCCTCAATTACGATCTGAGAAACCTCCTCTTTCATCTGCGCTGCAACCGCCCTCTCTACAACAAGAGACAAAGGCCCCAGCAGCCGAGAGTTTCCGCAAGCACGTCACTGTCCTCATTGCAGATATGAAAAGTTCAACTGAGCTCATCAGAAACCTCGATCCGGAAGAGGCTAAGGCGATTCTTTTTCCTGCCATCCAAAAGTTGTCCAGCTTCGTCTATGAATATGGCGGGATTGTTATTTCTACAGCCGGAGATGGAATTGTCGCCACTTTTGGAGCTCCTCACGCTCTTGAAGATCACGCGCTACGCGCTTGTCTTGCAGCTTTGGCTATGCAAAGACAAATTAAATCGGTCAATAAAGCCATTGTTCTCCGGATCGGCTTGAATTCAGGGGAAGTTTTATTAGCTGTCGAGGGGGGGAAGTACGACATCGTCGGAGCCGTCGTCCAATTAGCTAACAAGATGGAGCAAACAGCCACGCCAGGTACGATCCGGTTCACCCAAAATACCTTAAAACTCGTTGCTGACAATGTCATCTACGAAAGCTTAGGTTCTCTCGAAGCGCAAGGAGCTGGCGAATCCACTGAGATGTTTGTGTTGAAAGGAATTAAAATCAGCAAATCGCTGAACGAGCTGACAAATCAATTCATAGGGCGCGCCCGCTTTGTCGATCGGGACTCGGAGCTTCTCAAAGTCACTGCCTTGCTGGGAGATGCAAAAGCAGGCCATGGAAATGCCGTTAGCTTAGTGGCGGACACAGGATTTGGGAAATCGCGTTTCATGTTCGAAATCGCCAACTCCGATCTGGCAAAGAACTGCAACATAATGCTTACGGCGGCTTTCATCCATACCAGGGATATCCCCCTACTGCCAATTGTGAATTTATTTGGGAGTCTGCTTAATATTTCGCGCCTTGAAACGGATATCGTGAGAGTCAAACAGCTAATAGAGCCCATGCTGGCCTCAGTGAATTTACCCTTTGCGATGAACGGCGCCTTGAGTCTGATCAACTTTATTCCTGACGATCCTGAATGGAAAGGATTGGAGCCAAGTCTGAAACGGAAGTATATCTTTGATGTCGGCACAAAACTTCTAATCAATAAATCAATGGAACAGCCATTGATTTTAATTCTTGAGGACATGCACTGGGTCGATAGCGAAACAGAGCTATTCATCGATGCATTGATTTCTCAAATCACTAATTACAGAGTTTTTATTCTAATCAGTTATAGACCCGAATATCATGACCATTGGATCAATAAGCCGAATTATTGGCGGATCGTACTGAGCCCTCTCACCAATGAAGCGGGTTTGACCATGCTCGATAACATGTTGGGAAACGATCCTTCCCTGATAGAGATAAAAACAAAATTATTGAATATTGTCGGAGGAAATCCATTTTTTCTTGAAGAGATCGCCCTCTCTCTCATTAAAGAACAGATTCTTGTGGGGTCTCCAAAAAATTACAGGCTTCGAGAAAGAACATCAGTCCAAGAACTCCGCCTCCCTGAATCAATCGTTACCCTTTTCCAGAACAAGATCGATAACCTTCCACCTCGGGAGAAGAAAATCCTGCAAATGGCTTCTATTATTGGAACAAAATTTGTCTACTCGCAATTAATCCAATTGATGGATGACGTCAATGAGGCCGAAGTCCGATTGGCGCTCGATAAATTAGCAGAGCTGCAATATATCTATGAAAGCCAGCTTTATCCAGAGCCAGGATTTGGTTTTACTCACGCTTTGACGTACGAGACCGCTTACAACAGCATTCTCAAAAAAACCCGAAAAGAACTCCACCTTAAATTTTTTCAAATTCTCTTGAAAACTCTCGATGAAACACAAATAGAACAAATACAAATTGCAGCCGAACATGCTTTCTTGAGCGAAAGCTGGGATAAAGCATTCCATTACTGCTCGCTGGCTGCCCAAAAAGTGTATGAAATAAATGCCTTTACCGAATGCGTAAGATTATATGAAAGAACTCTGACAGCCGCTCATCATCTAACTCAAGACGAGGCTATTACACAAAAAACGATGAGGATCCACTACGAGCTCTATGTAGCCCTTGTTCCGCTGGGACGATTCAATGAGCAATATACGCACCTTGAAAAAGCTTTGGAAATCGCTCTCTCTAAAAAAGATAGATTCTTTGAAAGCATCATCAACTCAGCCTTTGGCATTCATTGTTTAGGATTTAAAGATGCCAAGGAAGCTCTCAAACATGCTGATAAGGCTTATCAGATTGCCAAGGAACTGCAATCGAAAGACGCCCTTGTAATCTCGGAAGCTATTCTGGCTCACTGCTATTTTTTTCTGGCTCAATTCCAAAAACTTTTTGAAATTTGCGCAGAGCTTGAGAATACAATAGGCGGAAATCTTGAATATCGTACGGAATGGCTAAGAGCCCCAATCCCCCACATCGCTCTTTTTTATGAATGCTCGGGTCGAGCACTAACGGGGGACTTTAAGACTGTAGAGGCGAAAAAAGAGAAATGGTTTGCCGGAAGCAAAAATCTCAATGAACCGAGCCTCTCAAATTTATGTCGTTTTGCATCAATGGGAGTGAACTTCTATGTGAAGGGAGATTTTGATGTAGCGATTCAATATTTATCGACCGCATTGCAATATAGCATGGGCTCTGAAGTCATCGTTTACATTCCAGTTTTCTCGTCGATGTTGGGAGAAATCTATGCCCGCATGAATAAACTGAAGGAAGCGAAAATCTACCTCGATCGGGCCATCTCTGTCGTAGAAAAAATCCACGCCAATTTCACTGGGATTTTTTCCTATGCTGTAATACCCAATTGCCTCTTAATCCTGGGAGAACCTATCCAAGCAAAACAATTTTGCGACAAAGCCATTAAAATATTGCAAGAGCGCAATATCACTTTTTTATTTCCAGTTCTATATAGAATCTCTGCCGATATCGATCTAAAATCACCAAGTCCAAATTACGAAGAGATTAAACATAAACTAGATGAGTCTCTTCGATTAGCAACAGAAGCTGGTATGATGCCTACTATAGGACACTGTCATCAAACGTTTGCCGGGCTCTACCAGAAGATGGGAGATTTAGAGAAAAGGAAAAGCGCTTTAAACTCTGCTCTTGCTTCTTATGAGAAACTCGGCATGAACTATTGGGTGGAACAAATCAAAGCTTTAACAACGATTTAGCGAACTTCATCCAGGGCATAATCTTCGAAACTATCAAGCGCATAATTGATATCAAAATCTCTGAGTTCCGTTGCCAATAAAAGTGTTGGATCGTAAGATCCAAAATTATGAAGTGTCTCCAATGTGATTCTGAAATTCCACCTGATCAAGAATTTTGTCCCAATTGCAAAGCCCCAGCCAAACATTTCTGTCCCGATTGCGGAAGAGTTTGCGGCTTAAATGATAAGTTTTGCGAAAAGTGCGGACACAATTTTATCAAAACAGCTCCCCCGCAACCTAAACCGCAACCCGAAATCCCCCCGCAGCTTCAACAGCTAAATGCAGAGAAAGAGGTTCTTAAAGATGTCACCGTATTGATTGTCAGTATGAAAAGTTCTCCCGAGCTCATGGAAAAAATGGGCCCTGATGAAATCCGAGAAATCCAATCTCCAGCCATGCAAAAATTGGCCAGCATCGTTTATGAATACGCCGGTACAGTAGTGTCAACGGCTGTTGATGGTCTAATCGCTGTTTTTGGGGCTACGCAAGCTCTAGAAAATCACGCCATGCGCGCCTGCCTTGCAGCCCTATCTATGCAACGGCAAATCAAAACGATGAATGTTCCTTTCGTCCTCCGGATCATCTTGAATACAGGCAATATTCCTATCTCGCTCGATGGTTCAAAATACGATGTTGTCAGCGCAGTCGCCACTTTGGCGGCAAAAATGCAGCAGATGGTAAAACCAGGAACGATCCTTTTGACTCAAAATACTTTAAAAAGAGTTGAAGGAAGCGTGACCGTCGAAAACATAGGCAAATTGGAAGTGAAAGGGTTTGCAGAGTCGATCGAAGGGTTTGAGCTCAAAGAAGTAAAAGTCGGCAAATCATTAAATATACCAGAAAATCAAATCCTGGAGAGAAATAGGTTTGTAAACCGAGAACAAGAAGCGAGACAAGTTGAAACCCTTCTCATTGCTGCTAAAGCCGGCAAAGGAAATACTGTCGCCATCTGTTCAAATACGGGAATTGGAAAATCCCGTTTTACTTATGAGATCGTAAACTCGAAAGAAGCTAAAGAATGCAATGTTCTTCAAACAAGCGGATCAGGGTTCATCCATACTAAATCTATCCCTTTGCTACCTGTTAAAAACCTATTTTTCAACCTTTTTGGTCTCTTAAAGAATGAGACTAACATTGAACTCATCAAAGCCCAAATCAAGCCATTCCTTGCAAAAATCAATACGCCCAAGGCGCTAGAAGCCGCTTTGACTCTGATCCATTTAGTCCCTAGCGATCCGGAATGGAATGCATTTGAGCCTGGGTTGAAAAGGAAGTATGCGTTTGATGTGGGAACGCAAATACTCTTTAATTATTCCCTAGAAAAGCCTCTCATTTTTGTATTCGAAGATTTGCATTGGGTAGATAGCGAATCAGAGCTCTTTCTCGACGCGCTCATTTCTCAAGTCGCCAAATGGAAAATATTGATCCTCATTACTTTTAGACTTGAATATTCGGATCGCTGGGTCAACAAGCCGAATTACACCCGAATCCTGCTCAAGCCCCTCACCAATGAAGCCTGTTCCACGATGCTCGACAATCTTCTGGGAATAGATCCTTCTTTGACAGAGATCAAAAAGAAAATCTTGGACACTGCCAAGGGGAATCCATTTTTCTTGGAAGAGCTAGTCCGCTCTTTCATCAATGACAAGATTTTTGTAGGAAACCCGCAAAAATATCATCTTCGGGAGTTAACAGTCGTCAGCGAAATCCAATTTCCAGAATCGGTAATTGGCGTCTATCAAACGAAAATAGATAGTCTGCCCCCTATCGAGAAAAAGATATTGCAGATTGCCTCGGTCATTGGTACGAAGTTTCTCTATTCACAATTGATCCAATTGATGGATGTGGTCGATGAGGGAGAAGTGAGAGGGGCCCTCAATAAATTATCAGATAATCAATACATTTATGAGAGCCAAATTTATCCAGAACCAGGATTCTCTTTCACCAACCAATTGACCCAGGACACTGCTTATAACAGCCTGCTGAAAAAAACGAGAAAGAGCCTACATCTTAAACTATTTCAAATCTTAGAAAGCACTCTCGTAGAAGATCAAATCGATCAAGTGCAATTCATCGCAGAACATGCCTATCTCGGCGAGAATTGGGAAAAAGCCTTTTATTATTACATAAAGGCTGCTGAAAAAGTCTATGAGATCAATGCCTTTACAGCATCTTCCCAATTGTATGAAAAGTCATTGATCACGGCAGAACATCTTCCTCAATCCGAAGAGCTGATCCTGAAGATAATGCGCATCCATTACGCTCTGTACTATGTCTATGTCCCTTTGGGCCGATTTAAAAAACAGCAGGAGCATCTCGATAAAGCTTTAGCAATCGCTCTTGAGAAGAAAGATCGCTTTTTTGAAAGTCTCATCCATTCAGCCATTTGCATCCATTACATGGGTTATAAAAATGTGACTGAGGCTTTTCAACATGCGGAAAAGGCCTATCAAATCGCCAAAGAATTGCAATCGAAAGATGCCATTGCGATTGCCCAATTTTCACTGGTAAATGTCCATTTTTTTCTGGGTCAATTCAAAGAAATCATTGAGAGCGACCAAGAACTAGAGAAGACGACTGGCGATCTCGATTTTCGCTCAGAATGGCTAAAATTACCCATCTGCCAGTTGGCGCGCATGTACGAGTCATGGACTCGATCTTTTACAGGCGAATTCGAAGTTGTTGAGGGAAGACAGGAGAAATGGTTTGCTGAAAGTAAAGATCTCACGCAGCCGAATATCTCGAACGTCTGCCGATTTGGCGTAATGGGAATGAATTATTATCTGAAAGGAGATTTTGACAAAGGGATTGAATTTACTTTGACTACCTTGCAGCAAAGTCTGGCTGCCGAAGTTTACATCTTCGTGCCTGTTTTTTTCGCCTTATTATCGAATATGTATTTGCGCACCAATAAAATCGAGGAGGGGAAAAAGTATCTTGCTAGAGCCGTGGAGATGACTGATAGGATTAGCGCGAGCTACGTTTCTGCTCCCTCAATGATCACGATCTCTGAATGTTATTTACTAATCGGTGAAATTGAGAAGGCAAAAGAATTCTGCAATATGGCGATGAAAATCGTGCTTGAGCGGCAGATTATTCCCATCTATGCCTTGCTTTTGAGAGTATCCGGAGAAATTGATCTCGCCTTTCCAAATCCTAATTATGAAGAGATAGAACGAAAACTCCAAGAGTGTTTAGGGCTCCTTTCTAGACTGAGAATGTGGATCTACGTGGCTCGCTGCCACTTTTCCTTGGGGCTTCTCTACAAAAAGAAAGGCGATTCAGAGAAAAAAGAGAGCCATTTGAAATCAGCCCTAGAACTTTATGAAAAATATAAGATGGTCTATTGGGTCGATCAGGTGAAGAAATCTCAAGTCTGATTAAGAACCTATCCTTCGAAATAAATACAATTAACGTTATTTTTCCGAATCACACTATAATTAATTGACAATATATCGGAATAATTTAGGAGATAATAATTGTTTAGATCCGAACCGACTATTGTAGAAAAATGATTTTCTGGAGAGTGGGGAAGCATGATGATCACCGGTTTTCTACTGGCTAAGCTTTGATTGATCTGTGCACAGGTAAGTTTATTCGTAAAAACCTTTCTTTTTGTCAAAGAAGAGATCATCGAAACAAGTTCTGGAACAAACGAACCAGATTTATTGATCTTGTCCACTTTACCCGCCAAACTCTTCGAAAACACATTGTGATCTGGTTTTTCTCCCAACAATCGAAGAGAAATTAAAACGGCGTAAGGCCCGCAATATTTATCCTTAAGTCCAATTTGAGCCAATGATTGAATCATTGCGTTGCTTTCTTGGGCATACTTTCGGATTACATCATAATGCAGAATGAACCTGGGCTGAGCGATAGAAGAATCCTCTCTCTGCTTTTGTTCGGTAATCGGTGGGTATGATGATATAGCTGACATAGGTAGCGTCATTTTAACATCTTAGATCAGTTTTTGGGAATCGAGCCCGCTATCCCCATTTAGCAAAAAACGATTCTTGCTATAAATTTTCAGCCTTTTTAAACTGCCCCAGTTTTTTTGCTTATTTTCAACATAAAGGAAATTCCTGTGGCTGTTCACAAAATTGCGTCTCCTCTCGCCCCAATCGCTAGACATTTAGCAGAACCTGGCCATCCTAGAATCGGCCGAGCCTCTTCTGTTGGGTGCGAAGGTTTTACTCAGACGATGAAAGCAACAGGTGAAGCCTCCAGGAGTCCTCTCTCCCCATCGCAAAAACGGGGATCTCCATCTCTTAGTTCCCGCTCTCTTGGTGATTCTGCGCTGAAGAGCCGCAAAAGCGCAGAATTGGGAGAAGGACCTCGAATCCAACAAATATTTCAGAGAAGGCCAGACTCTACTCCTCTAGGAAGAGAAGGATTCCCCGAAAAGCCCGTTTCCCCCCTTCCAAGTCTAATGCACAGAAATTTTGCTTTTGCGGATCTAGAGAGAGCTACAACGCGGGCCGTTGACGCGATGAGAGAACATCCAATAAAAGCAGCCTTTGGAGGAGAAGGTCCTACCTTTGTCCTCGATACTCCGGAATGCGTCTTAAAATCGACTACCCCTCAGGAAATGGCATTCCAACTTCTCTATCGGGAATTTGGATTTCTGGCTCCTCGATCTCAAGCCGTTGATTTTGAAAGAGAAATCCAATTCAACGAATCTGCAATTCGGGATCTGGATGCGGATCATTTAGAAGCTGTCCAGAATAACTTTGCTAAAATTGCCAGAGCCAGCCGCGCTACAGTGAACCCCGAAAAGTCTGTTCTTATGTATTCTGAAAGAATTAGGGGTCAAAATCTTTTTGATTTTGCTCGATTTACCTATCAGAAATTGAGCGAAGATCAAAAAATAGGATTTTTCAGACAATTGGGCCAAATCGCGATGTTAGATTTTGTCTGCGGCCAGTTTGATCGCCTTTTCGAGGTCTATTTTGATGAGAAATACATTCTTGATATAGGAGCAGCCAATCTTGGGAATGTCTTAGTTGTTTTCGCTGAGGGACCCCTCCGCCTCTACCCCATCGATAACGGAATCGATCCAGCCTTGATGACAAATCAAGAAGGACGACAAGAAAAAGTCGCTGATTTTTTAGATACCTTTTTGAAGAGCGATGCCCCCCTAGAGTCCTTGGCTACTCATATCGCGGACCATTTTAACCAAGCTATCGATCAAAACTGCGATGAAGATCAGTGGACGAAGCCAAAAAGTGGAGAAAAACCAAATAGAAATCTCACCTTTCGAGAATTCCAAGGATTTTGCAACGATCTCAAAAGAATTGCCATCCCCGCATTGATCGAAGGACTTGGGGAGAAAAGAAGAGTGATCTTACAAACCTATGTTGCTACATTTAATAGGATCGGCAAACACTTAGATTCTATCTGTCCAGGATTTTGCAAACAGGTGATGCGCCGCTTCGCTTTGCTAAGAAAGGGTTGAACTATTGATGAGTCTCATTTGAGCTAATGACTCATATGGTTTACAAAATAATTTTTTTGCCTTTATAGTCTACTTTAATGGCCTCATCTAAATTTTTCTCTCTTCTGGCTCTTTCCATTCCCCTTGCAGGATTTGCAGTGTGCGGAGGCTCACCTTTGCATCCGCAGTCTTCAATGAACCTCCAGGCTCTTTGGAGATGCCAGCTTCTGGCCGGAATATCGTTTTAGCTGGAATCAATTTATTCGTGAACATCTGCGATATGTACGGAATCGAAATGAATTACAGTTTTGAGTGGGAAAAACTCTCCCACGATCATTTACTCTACATAGACGAAAGTTTTCGCTTCTGATCAGCTGATTGATCCTAAGAAAAATTTAAAATTCCCTTTTCCCAATCTGCTTTTATGCCGAGTCCAGAATGTAAAGAATTACCAGTTTCGTCCGATGACTTTATGCAGCCACTCGGTATAGGTCTTAGGATGATTGATTAGATCTATGCTGCGGCGGCGGAGATAGAAATTTGCCGTCGGGTCGAAAAGTTCTTTATCAGAACTAGAGATAGTGAATTCCATGAACCATCCGGGATTCTCATTTGTTGGGTGCATGGCATAGAGAAACTCCGAATTGACCTTATTTCCTAGCTCAGCGAAAAAAGGCTCAGCTAAAGGTTGTACGATGAGACAATCTTTGTAATAAACGCGGAAGGGGACAACATTCACACTTTCAGGATAATACGTGCACCATTGTTCTTCCGCTGAATCGACAAAAAGAGGGCCTGCCGTAAAAGGAGATCCATTGATCAATCCTAAAATTCTATTGATCTGCTGCTGCGATGTATAGATAGCAATCGGCGGCCTCTGTACCGAGAAGACCACCGCGCCCACATCTTGGAAAAAACCTCCGGTGCCAAATAGAGGACGGACAGGAAAAGCATTGTCGACAACGAAAGTGACCGTCGCTCCTGCAACAAGAGGCGCCGTCATATCGATCGTGCTTCCATTGAAAAGAATGATGTCGCTATTCGCTATGAAGAGCATAGAGGTGCCAGCGGTTGTTAAAAGAGAATTATTCTTAAGGAAAATGGAACCGCCCGCTTGAAGAAGGAGTCCTAATGTCGCTGAGGTCGAAGCCATACCATCCCCTTGATATGTGATCGACCCGCCGGCGATGATTTGTGCGTTTCCCGTTGTCGTATCAGTTGCATTGCCGATGGGCGCGAGACTAAAAAATCCTACGTTGCCTCCGGCATTGACCTGCAAGCCTAGGTTGGTCAGAGCTGTATTCCCGCCTATGCAAGAGACTCCTACATTTCCTCCTGCTTGGATCTGCATAGTACCTGTGGTTGTATAGTTGATGTTTCCTGTGCTACTGCCGTTAAACGCAACATTCCCGCCAGCCTGGATAGAGGTGTTTTTCGCGATCGTCATCGTTGTATTTCCACTGAGGGTATTGAGGACCGAAAAATCTCTTCCCGCAATGAAAGAAGCGCTGCCAGTTCCTGTAACCGCAATCCCTGCAACGAAGCCGCCATTGTTTGTATGAATGATGTCTCTTCCAGCTGTTGCGGTCAAATTTGACGCTTGGATATTAGGCCCAGGTCCGCCATTTGAAGTAATAAGGATGTCTCTACCCGCATTGATGATCAAAGGGTATGTCGTACCGGGAGGTCCTAGGCTAAGAGAGGTTTGGAGCAGAGTAATGATTCCTCCCCCTTCAAATATGAAGTCCAAAGCAGCATCAATCGTCAAAGGAAAATGGTTCATATAGCGGAGACGCTGGCCGGAGGGATTTTGTAATAAAACGCTTCCTGTCGTGGATTGGATCAGGCTCATATTCCCAGTAATGCTATTAACGCCCCCTTCATTCCTTCCACTTCCTCCGCAAAAAAAAGTGATATCGTCCCGAGCAATGATTGTCATCGAATCCGTGCTCCCTAAAATCCCTGTCGTTCCCGTTGAATCGCAGGTAACAGTTATCGCCCCCTGAGGAGCTGTCATGACAACCGGCTTTCCGAAAACTCCCGAATTTTGCGCATTTAATGCCTCGATGAAGATGTCGCCATTTGTCACATTGATTGTGGCCATTCCTCCGTTTGCAATGACACTAGCGGTAAGCGCGCTAGGATTGGTGCATGTGAGGAGGAATCCTGTCGTACATTCGATGTCGACATTTCCTTGCGATTCAACAATAACCGTGGACGTATTTGCAGGATCGCCGATCGTTACGAATCCTCCGGCGTTCATAAAAATATCCCCGACATCGGTATTGTTGATGTCGCTCAGGATGGTGATGTCATTATCGGCGTTGAGAGTGAGAGAGAAAGTCGATGTGTAAATCGCGGGAAATCCTTCTAACCAGAGGATGTCGCCTGCTCCCCCAACTCCAGGAGAGGTATTGAGCGAAACATTGCTTGTTAACAAAGCATCGGTGATGTCATCTACCGACACATCGGCGTTGACGCCTGGAGTATAGGCGGGAGTAAAAGCAGGGACGCTTGTTCCTAAGCCCATCATGTCAATGGTGATATCGCAAGGGTCGAGGAGGAACATCCCCGTCCGGCCTCGAGGCGCCCTTGTATCAACATGTCCATGATAAGAAACAGAGCCAGGCGAAGAGATTTCGATTAGTCCCCCATCGCCGCCGTTAAGGCCTGCCGAAGCTAAAGCGCTTCCATAAAATTGCGAACTGTCCTCCCCATAAACAAAGACCTCCCCTCCATTACCTTGCACTGTTGCAGAAGCGTCTAAAGTAACATCCGCTCCAATATAAACGATGCGCGCAGGAGCAATCTCGCTTGATAAATCTCCGCCAATGGAAATTTTTCCACCACGAAAAGGATCCGACGCATCGAAACGGGCGCCTGATTCCACATCGATCATTTCTCCTAAAACATAGATTGCAGGCGCTGTAATTTCTCCTCGGACAATTGCAAGTGATCCGGAAGAGGTGAAATCTTTAGGAAGTTGAGGCAGTCCTTCGTTTGTAAATCTAGCTTCCCGTGAGGCAATCACGCCGCAAGATGTGCCGCTGAAGATCGTTCCGCTCTGATCGACCTGAGAGGCGATCAGCCAGGCGGAATCGGAAGTGCGAATCGACCCTTCATGGAAAATCGATGCCAAAGAGCTGCCGCGGAAGGCGATCTCTTTCTTTTCCCGGAAAAGAGTTTCATTGATATCCAGCGTGGTAGCGATAAAGCTTCCCATGTTGATAGTCGCCTCTTTTCCGACAAGGATCCCGTTCGGATTGATTAAAAGAACTTGCCCATTCGCCTCGAGATTTCCCATAAGCCGGCTTGGGAAAGCCTCCATCACTCGATTCAATACGGACGCCGCAGCATGCGGCTGTGTGAAACGGACCGTTTCTCCCGTTTTAATCGAAAAATCGGACCATTCAATGATGGAACAGTCGCTAGCTAGGATCTCTAGAGTTTCAGGAGAAGAAAGATGAACCTCTGTCTCACCGCTGATCGAAACTGCACCCTGCGGCAGACTAAATAATGGAGATGAAATAAGGGCGAAAAACAGATAAAGGCGCATAAGCATTTCCATCGACAAGGTTAATTTTCAAAAATATCTGAATAACATCAATGGGTCAATCAAAAAGGACTCCATACTCCGGCAGCATGTCGCTCCTTTTTTCAGAGCGGGAGCTTTCGATTTTCAAAAGGACAATCGCACTTTCATTCTTTATCAAGACCATGTGCATAAAAATATTGCCCACCAACTCTCTCAATTGGCAGAAAAACGGTTAGTTCCTGTTGATGATAAAACCTGGAGTTTGGTCTTGAATACCGAAGAAGCTTTGACAGTTGTTCCCATTCTTATTTACTTAAATGGAAAAGACTCATAATTTCCAGAATATGAATGGGAATGAGAAAGAAGTTTTCTTTTCAAAGAATCCAAATCCTTGGTATTTCAGCCTCTTATTTATTACTTTCGGCATAGTCGTCTATGAAATTACCCAACATCTCATTGGAACTTTGACTGCTCCACAAGGAATGATTTTAGATCGGTTGCAGATTTTGACTGCCCCTATTAATCAATACTTTCATGCTCACAAAAAAGCTGCAGATTTTGTTTTGATTACAACATCGCTTTGGATTGATCTAAGCGTTGTCTTTTTTATTTTTCGGACTCTTTTCGGATATACCATACGACCCGCTCTTGCCCTATTTCTCTTCACGCTTTACAGGCAATTTTTGCAATTTTTGGTTTCACTTCCGATTCCTCAAGACATTATATGGTACGATCCGGGTGTTCCTTCAATATTTGTAGACTATGGCTCTGCAAATGATCTCTATTTTTCGTTTCATACAGGGGTTAGCCTTTTGTGCGCTTTGGAATTGATGAGATTCCGCAAATGGTGGTTAACCACGATCGGTTTTTTCTTCTTTGGATATCTGATCACCACAGTGATTTGCTTTCGTTTTCACTACACAATGGATGTTTTTACAGGCATTTTGGTCACCCTTTATGTCACCTATCGCTCCATTAAACTAGCTCCTGGAATAGATCGATGGATGAGAGCCAAAGATGTCAAAGTTAGATCTTGGTTTAGATCAAAAAATCCAACCTGATGATGCCCCCAATACACTACTATTGATGGAACAAAAATGAATAAGTTTCCCGGGCTGTTTCATAAAGTTCGCTGATATCTGGATCCTCTTTAAGAAACGCTTCGGAATATTTTCGAGAAATATGGTCTAACCCATCGTCGATCTTTTTCTTCGTCTCTGCCATGGCATCATCTACAGCGTCCGCTCGTTCCGATAAAGTATTGCCTCCCCCATCTTCATTAGTGACAGCTACTTCTTCTGATTCCAATTCATCCAACTGCTTATTTAAATCATCATATTCATCGGAAAGGGCACTAAATATATTTAAATCCGCAATGATTGATTCTAATTTTTTTAATACAATAGACTTTCTCTCTTGGTATCCCCGGTAAACGCTCTGAATCTGAACAATGCTGCCTACATTGGGCGAATGAAATCTATGGATGATCTCCATAGCCTTAGAATGAGGACCTGCAAAGCGTCTTGCTCCAAAGAGATCAAAAAAGTGGGACTTATCTTCTGCGTATCCCAAGTATTCCTGGATGGATCTCTGGAGACCCTTCAAAGATCCGCGGACTTCGGGATGTTCCCGCAACGAATCGAGCTGATCGTAACTCTCGTTGATTTCTTTGACTCTTTTCAGAGCTGGCAAAAACTGCTCATCTCGGATATCTTCGTATTCAATTATAGCATTGGCTCTCTCGATAGAATCTTTGATTCTCAAGATCTCATTGTATTTGGACCAAAATAAAGGAATTGCAGCTTTAGCTGAGACCGACTTGCCAAGCCAGGGAATATTTATTTGTAAGCGGGTAGAGAGCTCTGCTATTCGATCCTTTAATTTTTGATTTACAACTCTGAGCGACTCTTTGAAATCAACTTCTGCATTCGACATTTCAATTATTTTTAATACACCTTCAGCAACAACTTGCTGCTCAGCAAACCACGTTTCGGTATCAAAGCCTGTTGAAGGAAAATTTAATCTAGCTGACATTTTAAACTTACTCTCTGTTATTATTTTAAACAAATATTATACAATAAACTGAAATCAAAAACCATAAAATAAGAAATATTGCGATTCTTCAAAATCCAGAAATGGAGCAGGAAAATGCTAGGGTCGTTATTTAGAATTTGTTAAAATATAGGAGCAAAAGAAACCATATAAAATATAGTTTAAACTGATGGAATCAATACAAATTTTTATTCGTTATTCAGACCAGAATGCCGCATTAGACAAAGTCGCGAAGCTGACAAAAGAAGGGAACCTGATCTATAACGACGAAGGGGGCGATTTAAAGGCTCATTTCAAAACAGCCGCCAAATTCGCCATGCTGACAGCAGCATCCCCTTTGATTGCTATCGCCCGACTTGTCCGGTCTGTTGTGTTCGCCTGCCGCGGAGACTTTAACCGAGCCGGCCGTGAATTCATCGGAGGACTCGCCGCTCCCCTAGCTTCTGCCGTTTGCTTAGTGGGCACTCTCCTCTCCTCCATCGTACATGTAATCAGTTCCGGCAAAGCTTCCTTTTACATCCCGATGCGAAGAATCCACGCCAACTTCGAAGCTTGGATCAACCAGATCGACCTTCACAGCCCTCATCTCGCCAGTTACTCTAGCCGCGTAAGCTCCCCGACAGACTGCTTGGGAGGATCCACTCCTCAGCGCATCTGGACAACAGCTCCTTGCATGCAGCCCATGCTGGAAAATGGCCATTCGAATCGAGGGGGCCTTTTAGATCCAGAAAGAATCCAAAGAATGTTCCCCTTGCTCCAAGTTAAAGATGTCCAAATGGAAAACGATCAGATCGTCATCCAGAGCGAGTATTCCGATGAAAACGTCCACTATACTGCTTGCGGCGGCGCTTATGAACACATCAAGAAAACGAAAACCTTCTGCTGTTGTTTCCGGATAGAAGGCGTCTATGACCGCATCCTCTGCTGCGAGGTAGCCCAAGGTTCCTGCAGTTCGATAGGCAATTCAGGCGATTCCTGCGGATTTGTGAGCTGCGGAGCCTGCGGCGCAGGCGTCTGCTGCTGCTATACGAAGCAGAATCATAACTTGACATCAGTCAATTCAGGCTGTTTTGGCCCGCAAGGAGCCAGCTACATCACAAACTATCGACGCGTTTCATAACTGAGGATGGAAGAATGAAAATTCTTCCATTCGGTATTCAGGATCGTTGTAAGCAACGAATTTCTTATAGTGCTTTTGCCGGTCTTTGAGAAAGAAGTCGGCGGCTATTCCATCTGCTAGCAGTTCTGCTCCATAAGGAATAGGAGGGATTTCACTCCCAAGCACAGTGAGAGATAGGGTTGAACCGTAATTGAAGCAGTGAATATCTTTTAAAAAGGGAGCCTTCCCTTTTTTCTTCTCGAGGAATTCGAAATGGGGTCCAAGATAGGGAAACCGGCCCATCTTGGGATGATCCTTAAAACCTTGATCTTTCCAAAGAAGTATATCGTCCATGAACGGTTGAAGCTCAGGCTGTTTCGTTCCGTCGACAGCAAGCCCTGTAGCCACGATGAAATAATCGTATTCATGGAGCCTTTTTTCAATATCTGCATTCGGATGAAAGTGGAAATGGGGATATTTGGATATCAATTCGAGTGTTTCTCGGGGAGGAGTGTTCCCTTTATCAAAAACATGGCAATAGATCTTCCACTTCTCTTCGTCGCTCAAATGATAATATCCAGCATAACAGCCCCGAAAAAATAATTCCCGCCCAGGATTCACATTGGGAAGAACAGCACGTTTAATAAACATATCGGCGCTTTTTGCATGGTGATCAAGCGCGATCCTCGCGGCGTCAAAACCCGCATCGCCGCCGCCGATGATAGCGACCCGTTTTCCTTTGAGGGCTTCAAAATCGATCCTCTCGTTCGTATGGGCCCATTTGGATTTAGGAATCTTTTTCATGCAATCGGGAATTTCCGCACCTCCAAAACCAGATCTTCCTGTAGCTAACACGACTTTGTGGGTCAATACCTCTTCATTAGAAAAATGGAGCTTAAAATAGCCTTTTTGCGGCTCTATTCTAAGAAGCTTAGTTTGGTTTTGGACAGGAAGTTTGAGAACTTTACGAAACCAAACAAGATATTCCATCCATTGCGCTCTAGGAATTTTCCCCAAAGCTTCCCACGCAGGAGTACCAAATTGGGCTTCAAACCAGGAACGAAAGGTAAGACTTGGGACTCCAAGCGCAGGGCCCATCCATTGCTTGGGTGAACGGAGAGTTTTCATCCGGGCATAAGTGACCCAGGGCCCCTCATTCCCCTCTTTGCAATCATCAAAAATCTTGATTTTAGAAATACCGAGTTTGAGGACTGCAAATCCGGCAGTCAAGCCAGCTATGCCGCCGCCCACAATGACGACATCGTATATTCCCTCATCCTCAAACCTCCAAGGCTTTGGAGGGTAGTTGATCATGGATAGGTCGCGCTCAATGTTCTTTTCTAACGCCTCTAGACTCATGAATCCATCTTAATAGTATTCCTCCAAAAAGGTCGACACCCAAAAATTGACAAAATTTGATAAGATTTCCCCCTTTTTGGAGGACACGCATGCGCATTTTTCTCTGTTTGCTGTTTCTTTTCACTGTTGGCTACGCCGACGAGAAACCGGAAGCCCATGACAAGATCGTCGATTATGTTTTTGAACAGTTCGATAACGTAGGTGTCATTCGGCAAGATGGAAGCGGAATGGTCTATGTAGACATCCCCGATGACTACATCCACAAACTCCATCCTTTTCTTGTAGAAGAAGGCTTCCAATTGCCAACCTCCTTAGACGGCCCTCGTGCCCTTGGCGCGCATATCAGCGTCATCTATGGCGGAGAAGCTCACAAATCCAATATTGGATGGATCCTTGAAAGAAACACGAAAGTCTTCTTTCAAGTAACAGGATGCAAAATCGTGCCACTAAACCAAGAAGGATATGAGTCAGCGTGCGTTTTGACGATTCACGCTCCAAATCTGAATCAGCTCAGAAAAAAATATGGCCTTCCCGAGATGAAGCATGAATTCCACATCACAATTGGTATGAAACCCAGGAAAGCGGCATAATTCAACTAAACGCCACGAGCAATATCAATTGCCGCGTGAACTTCTTCTTCCATAATTGTCATCTTGTTGATAATCACCATTATCATAACCCCTTCTATCATCCCGTCGATCTTGTCCTCTTGTTGCAACTGCATCATTACAGGAAGAACACACTACAAATAGACTCAGAATCACGCAAATTTTTTTCATAGAACCTCTCTTTCTATAATTGGGTCTTTAACACCTAACTAAAAGATCAGTATTTTTTATGCAAGAAATGTAGATGTCTTCGCAGCAGGAAAGCGACTCCCTCCTATTGATCCTTGAGGAGCGCCCTATTCAATGGCCGTATACCGCTGAAATGAAGTCCCAAGAAATAACAAGACAACAATTGACTTTTAATTAACATTGCATTATAGTTTAAGCCCTATATATTTAGGATAAAAATAATTAACACAATGTATGGCAGTTTAAATACAACATTCCGATCAGGAATGAGTTGTTTAAAAAGAACAGGATCAACAGCTGCCTCAGTTTCTATTCGAGCCATCAATACGGTCCGAGACGCTTCTTTAAGGATAAACAACTCCGGACAAGCTTATCTTCGAAGCGGATTTAATCGAGCTATTAGCTATCTTTTTGAAGATCTTGGGTTTGAACCTGTAGATGCGTTTGTGACAGTTATGGCTGTTGGATCATTAGCGATTTTGAACTCATTTCGAATGATCAGTAGTCAACAAAATGCTCGTATCGAATTCGATTCAACGGTCATTTTGACGATTTTATCGGCCTATCATATCGTGCATCATGTTGATAGAGAGAATCGGAGAGAGCACTTCTGGCAAATCCTTAACAATCGATTTCTTCCTTACTAGGGAGACTTTTAGGTCTCATCCAAGGATATTGATATTTTCGTTGGAGGGTTTTCAGATCTTTTTAAGAAAGAAGGCTAGCTTGTGATTTTCCACTTTGATTTGACCATGCTCTCCATAAGTGGTCCAAGGATCATTGATGACAATCCCCGTTTTTTCAAAGCCGCCTATAATATCGATCCAAGGTTCCAGGCTGGTATGCCCGCCATTGACTAATAAATCCATGTAGGCGATTTTTTTTCTACCAAACTGCTTTGCGAATTCGAGGATCTTCTCATAAATCGGGAGAATCAGCTCTGCATTCTTCCGTATCTGAGGCGACGTAAGAAAACAACCGATGTAGAAGACATTTTTCGGCTCCATTCCTCTTTCAGCAAAGAGAGCGCCCACATCGCAGGGAAAATAATTGATATTCAGAAAAATGGAGTCTAAAACAATCCCTGTTGCCATCGCTTGTATCTGTCCATTTTGTTCTGCAAAAATCACCACTGAGTCTTTTTCATTGATATAGACAGTATCCCCAGGACCGACGAGCTGCCCTTTTGGAGGCTCATAAGACCAGGGAGGCTGCTTAAAGTGATGCGCTACCCACTTGTTCATTGTGGGGAGATGGGGTAAGACATCCAATCGTTGGTAAGTTTTGATTTCCATAGGCCTTATCCTGCTTATATTCCAAAGCAGAGTTTACCCGTTAAAGATCTTTTAAGATTTGAGAATGAGAATCTTTTTACTATCGGTGGCTATTGCAATTTTGCCAAGTAGCGCTTAAAAGATTGGCTATATATACTTCCAATTTCATAGGATCTATATAGGAAAAGATCCCTCTATTTTTTCTTCTTTTGTGCATGGGCAAAACTTTGCGATAGAGAAAAATGAACCACAAATTATTCCGATTTCTATTCCTTTTTGCAGCAGTTGCAGGCTCTTCGATGGCGACGGATACGCTCATCGAGGCTAAAGGTGCTTTTTACTACCCGACATCCTCACGCTTTCAGGATATTTATTCCAATGCGGGGATGTTCGGGGCAGAAGCCAGTTTTCGGACTTTAGGCCAACTCTACACATGGACGAGCGGCAGCTTTTTGATCAAAACAGGGCATTCCATTGGCCTTCGTGATCGCACAAGAATCGCCTTTTATCCTTTCGGATTAGGCATCAAATATCTCTTCCCGGTGAAGCACATGGACTTCTACCTTGGCGCCGGAGGACTTGGCGCCTACATGCATATTCACGACCACTCTTCGGGTGTGATTCAAAGAACTTGCCGCTGGGGCGGCGGTGGGATCGTGAAGGGAGGGGTGATTTTGAATTCCTCCAGAAATCTTCATTATTTTGTCGATCTTTTCACAGACTATTCTTTTCTCTACGTGCCCGTAGAGAAGCACCGAGGAGTGATTACGCAAACCGCAAATTTATCCGGTTGGTCTATCGGGCTAGGGATTGGGTATCGCTTGGGTCCCAAATGCGAAAAGTGTACCTATTCGACTGAGTAAGTACTTACCAGAGCCGCCAATTAGTTCTTGGTTCATTTTGGGGGTTGCGAGTACGATCCTCGTAATAGGAATCGCCGCTTGGATATCTCTCTTTTCCGTAATAGCCCTCTGGTTGGCTATCATCATAATACATATTGCCTCTGTATCCAACTTCATCACACGAAGAAAACAAAACAGAAAGACTCAGAATCAAGAAAATTTTTCTCACAGAACCTCTCTTCCATTTAACACGGTCTTAACAGCGAATTATAAGATCCGTATTTTTTATGCAAGAAATGGTTCCGACAAAGAACTTGCCGCACATTTTACGGGCTGGCACAGGAACTAGGAAGAAGAAGTTTTCTCTTTCGATTCAGGATCGATATCTATGACAACTTCATTTGCCGCTTTTGCAGGAGTCTGTTTATAAAGCGGTCCTACGGTTAATCGTCTTGTACGGATCGCACGCAAATCTCGTTCATAAGCAGGTTTGAAAGGAGTTGCGCTAGGATTTAAATTTGAAGGAACAGAAGATCCGGCACTATTTTCTTTCTGCAAGATTGTTTGAATGCTGCACTCTTCATTAAGGCCGCTGCTGAATAACAAAGTGTCGAATGCAATGGTAATATTGTCCTGGGTCTGAATATCCTCTCCTTTGACTTGAAAATGAATATCCTTAAATTTCTTGCCCCCAA
>CAZXVU010000009.1:0-10456 GCA_964644465.1 uncultured bacterium | reverse complement strand
TGAATATCCTCTCCTTTGACTTGAAAATGAATATCCTTAAATTTCTTGCCCCCAATATAACTCACCAATCTGTAAGGGAATTGATGATCCCCAGTTGCAAAAATTGCGAAACTTTTAGCTTTATGTTGAATCATATTTGTTTCAAGCATCTGACTTGCGGCACGGTCTCCGCAATACCATCTCGGATCTTCGACGAGGGCGACTGATTTCGCAGCAAGACTTCTTTCGAGAATCTCTTGATTTTCGGTTTTTAAGACAATCGGAGGCTGAGGATCAACTGAAGGTCTTCTTACAGTATAGGACCTACTTCCGCCGATGCTACTCTGATCAGGGTGCATTGCTCTTGGGGGTGAAGGCAGTAAAAGAGGGCTTGCCCTTTTTGAATCATCCTCTGGTTTACGTTTTATATGATCAAAAGAAAAAGCTGACTTGTTACTACTTCTAGGAACTACGTCCGCATCATATCTGGAAAGGATCTCTTGAAACGAACTGTACTCCATCCCATCGCACTTGCATATGTATCTTCCCGGAGTGGCGTTTATCACTATAGCGTGAGGATACCCTTTCTTAGTTTTAAAGATGGCTATGTATCGATCGGGCTCATTCACCATTACATTTGGAGCTATCTCTATCTTTTTATTTCCGGGGCGAATGACCATTGTTCTTTTGACGAGATAATCCAAATCATCCTTAACAGGAACACGACTGATCTCATCATTCCGAGTCTGAGGCTTATAATACCCCTGGTATATTCCGAATAAACCTTCTTCTCTAGGTTTCACTCCAGGAGTGCTCTGTACGGAAGAGTCCCCAGATCCACTTGAATCAGAACTTAGACCTGCTGAAGTGGGACTTGTTAGAATCTGAAGGACACCTTTTGCGGTATTGATAGCCATTTTAAGCCTATTTATTTAAATTAATTAGTAATGATTTTAAAGGTTTTTTAAATAAAACTCAAGTATATGATTAATTTAAAATAATTTTTATTATTTTTGTGACAGGAGGGCGTACTTCTTAAAGATGACATGGAGCTCATTGCTCGGAAACCTAACTTTCATCGAATATCGATAAAGGCCCTTTTATAAAATCCAAAGAGTTTTTATGATGCCGGAAATGGACAAACGCTGTTTTTGGCTCATCGCATTTCCTCTTCCGCTCTCGTTGTTTTCCCTTCCTATGCAACCATCAGTAAAAGGGGGGGAAGCTGTATTTGATCGAAGTTCGCAACAGCTATCTATTCAAGCAGGCGAAAGAGCTGAAATCGACTGGAACACCTTTTCGATTGAGAATGGAGAACTTGTCCGATTTATCCAACCATCCAATGAGGCGCTCGCACTCAACCGAGTTGTGGGACAAGAAATGAGCCTGATCCTTGGCAAACTCGAAGCCAATGGAAAAGTCGTCTTGATCAATCCGAATGGGCTCATCGTCGGGAAAGAGGCGATGATCGATACTGGATCTTTCATCGCATCTACGCTCGATCTGCAGAGGGATTTTGGGGGGAAGCTCTGTTTCAAGGGAGAATCTCAAGCGAAGCTGACGAATGTGGGATCTATCTTAGCGCGATCGGGCAATCTCGCTTTGATTGGCGCCGACATCGACCAACAGGGAAGTTTAGAAGCCACGAAAGGATCGATTGCCCTGATCGGCTCGAACTATCGAAAAGAGTTTGAATGCAACTTCCAACAAGAGGGTTACTCACGGATCACGCAAAGCGGCAGGGTCCGGTCGACATTTGACGAAGGGCTAGGGGGCCGCATCCATCTCTCTGCTGATGGGATCTATTTGTATCCAGCGAGCCGCATTGAAACTTCGAACCAGTTTTCTGGAGGCGAGATCTTGATCGGCGCGGGTGTTCAGGGAAAAGATCCCGATTTCACGAATGCAACTCTCATCTGGACTGAGAAAGGAGCGCAATTTTTCGCAGATGCTTGGGATAAAGGCTCAGGCGGAAATGTGGTTCTCTTTTCCGATGGATGGACTGATTTTGAGGGGTTGATCTTTGCGACTGGCGGGAAGGAAGGCGGCAATGGGGGATTTGCTGAAGTATCGGGTAAAGAGCTTTCTTATCGGGGGCTTGCCGATTTAAGAGCCTCAGCAGGAGAGACGGGAACGATCCTTTTGGATCCATCCAATATCACAGTCGTAGCAGGAGCCGCTGCTGTTCCAACAGCTGTGCCTGTCAATTTCATGTTTTGCCAAAATTGCCTGCCAGTACCAGCTTGCGTTCCCGCTCCTGCCTGCTTGCAGGGAGCGATCGGAGGTACAATCACCCAAAATTTGCCGATCGTCAGTTCGAACTTAGGAATCATGACAATCGCTGGCCAGCTTGCCTTAGGGAATGTCGTCATTGATTCGAGCGGCGGAGTCGCGGGACCTAATGGTTTTATCAGTTGGGCTGTCGATTTTACACTGGCGACAGTTCCTGCTTACGCTACAGCCAATGCGCTCGTTCTGAATGCAGTCGGAAACGTAACGATCAATGCGGGAAACAATGTTCAAAATGCAGGTACGGGAAATCTCATTCTTGCGACTTCGGGAGCTGTGGTTACGATCAACGCCCATTTCGGTTCTCAAAATGGACTGACGCAGATTTGCGCGCCGAACGCAGCAGTCACATTGAATGGAAACGGGCAGGTGGGATTCCATACGCCAGCGCTTGCGAGCAGCGATGGATCGATCGATATCAGCTGCAATTCTTTGACCTTGAATGGAAATATTGGCGCCACAGGAGTCCAGATCGGGCATGGGCAAATCGATGCGACGGTTGATACTGCAACTGGCGTTGTGAATGCCGCCAACATCTCGGTCAATGTGGTGAATACAATCAATATCAACTCTCAAGCGGGTAACGGCTTAGCATGGATTGGCCACGGGAGCCGGAATTTTGCCAATGCCGTAGCAGGCGCTACGAATCAAAATGGAAACATTTTTGTCACCAGCCAATCGGGAAATATCAATTTAAATGGGGGATTGCAAGCCCGGATCGGCCATGGCTCTTACTCTCAGACTGGAGCGGTATTTCCTCCCACATTTACGGGGAATATCACGGTTACAGCCGGAGGGGCGTTTCCCGCTTTTGGAAATATCACTTTGACGACAGGTGTGGCTGATACTGAGGCATTGATCGGTCATGGGGGAATTGCGAATCCTCCCTACACCGTCTTTCAAGTCAATTCTACCATCACCCTCACCTGCACGGGAAATCTCACTCAGAATCCAACCGCTCTCAGCGATACGGGAGTGGGGGCTGCGATGAATCTTCTAATAGGCGCTGGAGCGGCGGTCAATCAACCCATGGTTTTGACTGTAGGGAATGATATCATTCTATCTGCGGCTGGAGCGGGCAGGTTAGCCTATATAGGTACAGGATTGCCCGGAGGCGGCGGAGCGTATGTAGGGGATATTGAAGTGACGGCAGGCCGCGATATCCTTGCAACATCCCTGCCAGGACAGTCCCGTTTTATCGGCGCGCCGATGACAAGTCAAACAGGGGGAGTTTTTGTCGGCGCAGCCCGAGATATTATCTTCCAAATTCCAGGGGCAGGCGGCGGCTCGACAGCCCTGCGTATTGTTGCAGGGGGAAATATCTCCGTAGCTGCGGGGCGGAACATTGAGTTTACAAATACAAACTCCGCTTCCCGAAGCGGGATCGGAACCTATAATAGTCCGAATATCACCGCAACGGCGCGGATCCGAGCTGCGGGGCATATTCTTGCGAGAGGAGGAACCGCCACAGGGCCTGTCACACTCGGGCCGGGTCCAACCGTAGCGATTACACCCGTTAGCTTCAACGTGGATGTACGGGCGGGAGGGGATATTCAGTACGGCACTCCATTGAGCACAGGGACTGGCTTTATCTACCTCGAAGCGGATAGTCTTTTCGCCGCAAGCGATTTATGGGGATATGCAGGGGGACTTTTGACTTCCATTGACACAACTCCTTTGCCCATTCCGATTGTCAGTACTTGCGCTTTCCAAGCGACCGCTCCAAACCCGATCAATGCCTCTTCTCCCGCAATTTGTCCCAATGGACAGGGCGCTTTCCGATATGATCCAAATGTGACCGCTTTACCTATTGCAACCCATACGATTGCAACGACGGGAAATTTCACCCTCCATTCTGCCGGACTGCAAGAAGATGGAGCCACGTTGCAAAACTTAATTATCGAAGGCCCCTCGACGACAATCAATTCCATCAGCTTCTTAGCCAACCCGAGCGCTTTCGACATCAGCGGCAGCGTCTGCTCCGATGGGTTTAACGACATCACCCTCAACCCTCCTGCAGGCATGGTTCCCGGGAATATTCGGATCATCGCATCGAACGACCTCATCGTGAATGTCGCTTTCGGCGCCCTTGGAGCGAGTTCGTTGACTTTAGGCTCCGATTGCAACCAATCGGGTGCGGGAACCGTCTTTCTGCTTGCAAACGTTTCCACGGTCACAGGACCCCTTTCGATCAATGCGGGAGCCGCTACTCCGAATGCCGTGCCAGCTCCTGTGTGTGTAGCTTGCAATATCCCTTGTCCTTACCGGATGTTTGCGAGCACAGCGTCGATCACTCAGACGGTAGGGACGATCAGCAGCACTTCGGGCGCCATCACCCTTCTCGCCCAAGATACGATCAATGTGAATGGAGCTGCCACCGCGATCACTTCTGCCTCAGGCTCGATCAGTTGCGAAGCTGGAAATTTCGTCAATTTGAACCGGAATATGACGACGGGAGTAACTGGAACGATCACGATCATCTCTGATCGGACGCAGAATGGAATCGGAAATGTCGTCCTCAATGGCAATGTTTTAACAAGCAGCGGTGCGATCGTCATCAATGCCGGACAGTTGAATGGCCAATGCGCATCCCAATCGTGCTTTACCTCGCCCATTACGGGCGCCTCTCTTTTGCAGATAGGAGGACAGATCAGATCAACAGCAGGAGGAGCAATCTCTCTTTTTGCAGAAAATGATATCCAATTGATCACCGCCATTGTCCCCTGTGTCAGCACCACAGGCCCTGTTCAATGTTTTGCTGGGGACGATATCATTTTAGCCGCAGGTCAATCGATCACGAGCCCCTCTTCTATGATCTTCGTAGCAGGGCATAATCTGACTCTGTCTGCTGGAGCGTCGATCTCTGCAACGATGGGAGCCTCTCTCACGATCGCCGTCGATAACAACTTCCCCAATCCTCCTTTCAATTCCATGCGCCCGATCGGGATATTAACTATGGGGCCAGGAAGCTCTTTGACGGGAACACCTCTGCAACTCTTCACTGCTCTGCAGAATTTCAATGTGATCGATCCGACAGCTCTTCTCAATTCATTCATTCCTTCCTCGCAAGGTTATCCCGGGCCGATGTTTCAAGACACCTCGATCGAGCAGTGGTGTACCTTCTTCTCCTGCCCCGCCAGAATTGCTGGGCTTGGGATACCCTTCACTTTTTTCTATAAGAACTGCCTGCAGCAGGCCACTGCAGAGGCAATGGAAATTGTCGATGAATTCTTTGTCGACCTCCACCCCTACAATGAATTCCCGGGTTGGGTAGAACATTTCTGGATTGAATACCGCAACTGGAGCGTAGTGGAAAGTGGAAAAGTAGGCAGCGGCAATGTTTTATCTGACGAGGGATTCTATCTCCGGCGCCGCCACCTCAATCTCATCAACCATCCAAAGAGTTGGACCGTTTGGATGGCCGAAGGTTCCAAAAGGGAACTTCTTTTATATCCTTGAATTAAGTTCCTTTGTTATCCAAATTAGTCAGTTGGGGTGGCCTACCGACACTTCGTGTTATTCGATATTGTTACACTTATGGGAGCACCGATCAGTCCAAAGGAATTCACCGCCTGGACAGAATACACATTTGTCTCCTTGTTTCGATTATGGTCTTGATACTCTAGGGTTGTGGGAGGAACAGAGGCAATTTGTATTCCATTGCGAAAAATTTGATACCCTGTCAAACAGGAACTCGGACTTGCCGTCCATGAGATAACGTAGACAAGATCTGTCTGTGTTAGAAATTTATTTTTTACCGCGCAACCGGAAATACTTGTCGGAGGCAATGGGAAAGGCACTAGTGAGAAATTTACCCTTGTTCTTGCATTTGCAATCACGGTAGCCATAGAGGTGGCTGCGACGAAATTTTTCTTCGCTGCTGTTACTGAATAAATGCCAGGTGCAAGAGTATCGATAGAATAACTTCCACTCCCATCTGTGAGCTCATAACCAACAATTGTGGACCCATTCGTCACCAAGATCAATACGCCTGGGACGGGGCCGCCTGTACATTGCTCGGTCACTCTTCCAAAAATGGTCCCAGGATTGCGATTCAGCGCGAAATCTGCCATTGTTGTTGCACCTGAGACAACAGTCTCACCCGAAAATGCCTCTTGATAACCTTGTGCTATGACAAGGACGATGTAGTTGCCCGGCGCTAAATCAGGAACGGTATAGGATCCATTTACAGCAGTCAAAGCAGAGTTAATCAACGTAGTTCCATCAAAAACAGCTACCGTGGCATTTACAATAGGATTTGTAGTTACAGCATCCCTTACAAAACCGGAGATAGCTCCCGGAACAGGGTTTAATGAAAAATCCACAATGGTGGTCTGACTGGGACTTACCGTAGCAATTTTTGCTTGAGCTTGAAAACCCACGGCTATTGCAGTGACAAAATAAATATCTGGCTCTAAATTAGGGATGCTATAGCGGCCATTTGGATCAGTGATTGCCGATGCAATTAAGATAGGTCCATTCCGCACTTCAATCGCCGTGCCTGGAATGGGCATGCTTGTCGCAGCATTTCTAACGGTGCCGGAAATCGTTCCAGGAGTCACTTCTAGAGCAAAATTAACGATTGTTGTATTCCCTGCAGTAACGACGGCGCCAACCGCAACGATGTTAAAATCCTTAGCGTTTGCAACAACAGTATAATTTCCGGCAGCAAGGCCGATAATTGAATAGCTGCCGTTTGCATCTGTTAAAGCTGATCCAATAACAGTGAGATTGGAATACACTGAAATCGCGGTACCTGGAATCGGCTTTCCATTGAAAGTATTCGTTACAGTTCCTGCGATGGCTCCGGGATTCAGCTGCAAAGCAAAATCGACCGTTGTCGTCATGCCACCGATCACCGTTGCGCCTTGAGAAGCAGTTTGATAGGTTGTTCCAGCTCTAGCAATAACTGTGTATTGACCCGGCTCTAAATCAGGAATTGTATACTTGCCCATTGCATCGGTAAGTGCATTGGCAATAAACGTCTGGCCGCTAAATACAGATACTGAAGCTCCTTCAATAGGATTCGTCGTTACGGCATCTGTGACTGTTCCTGTAATCGTTCCAGGAGGTTTTATGAGAGCAAAATCTACGGTTGTTGTGGTTCCAGCCGTTACCATGGCTCCAATGGCCTGTGTTTGATAAGTTGCTTTGGATGCAGTGACAGCGTAATTATCGGGGGAAAGATTTTGAATTTGATAAAAGCCATTCGAGTCAGTTAAAGCCGATGCAATTAATGTCTGACCGCTGAACACGTTGATAGCAGCTCCCGGGATCTTACTCATCGTTACGGCATCTATCACTGTTCCAGAAATCGTTCCAGGGGTCGCTGCTAAAGCAAAATCAACAACTGTTGTAGTATTTGCAGTAACGATGGCTCCAACAGCAGAGGAGTTAAAACCCGGAGCGCTTGCAACCACAGTATAATTTCCGGGAGCCAATTCATTGATCGAATATAACCCATTTGCATCTGTTAAAGCTGATCCTATAACAGTGAGATTGGAATATACTGAAATAGTGGTTCCTGGAAGCGGCTGTCCATTGGAAGCATTCGTTACAGTTCCTGTAATGGCTCCTGGATTCAGCTGCAAAGCAAAATCAACCGTTGTCGTCATGCCGCCGATCACCGTTGCGCCTTGAGAAGCAGTTTGATAGGTTGTTCCAGCTCTTGCAATAACCGTGTATTGACCTGGCGCTAAATTGGGAATTGTATAATTGCCCATAACATCGGTAAGTGCATTGGCAATAAACGTCTGGCCGCTAAATACAGATACTGAAGCTCCCTCAATAGGACTCGTCGTTACGGCATCTGTCACTGTTCCTGAAATCGTACCTGGAGTTAATACGAGAGCAAAATCTACGGTTGTTGTGGCTCCAGCCGTTACCGTAGCTCCAATGGCCTGTGTTTGATAAGTGGCTTTGGATGCAGTGACAGTGTAATTCCCGGGTGAAAGATTTTGAATTTGATAAAACCCATTCGGGTCGGTTACTGCCGAGCCAATTAATGTCTGACCATTGTACACATTGACAGCAACTCCTGGGAGAAGCGCCATCGTTACGGCATCTTTGGCGGTTCCTGAAATCGTTCCTGGAGGTGTTACGAGTGCAAAATCAACAGTGGTTGTTGTATTCGAGGTAACAGTTGCTGCCTTTATTTGTTGTTGATACAGATTTGCATTGGCTCTGACTAAATAATCGCCTGGAGCAAAATCTGAAAGGGTGTATTGCCCATTTGGATCGGTCAAGACAGATGCGACGAGCGTGACGCCTTGAAAAGCATCTATAGCAGCACCGGGAATAGGAAGCCCTGTGGATGCATCCGTTACTGTGCCTGCAATTGTTCCTGGGAAAGGGTCCAAGGCAAAGTCTACATTCATTGTTGTAGCACCACCAATAACGCTAGCTCCAATAGCTTTTGACTGATACCCATCTGCACTCGCATTCACCGTATAACTGCCTGGAGCTAAATCCAAAATTGTATACATTCCCATGACGTCTGTATTCGCAAAGCCAATCAATGTAGACCCATCAAAAACCTCTACAAAGGCGTCTTGAATTGGATTGGTGGTTACGGCATCTGTTACAGTCCCGGAAATACCTCCAGCAGTAAATTGCAAAGCAAAATCAACTGTTGTAACGACCCCTGCCTGGACGGTAGCACCCTGAGAGAGTGTCGAATAACCAGGAGCTGCAGCGTTCACAGTATAAAAAATACCCGGTTCGAGATCAGGCGCTGTATAGAATCCGGCGATATCAGTAGTCACAGTTATGATTAAAGTCAGTCCTTGAAAGATCTCTACGCTTGCCCCGGAAATGGGTAGCGTTGTTCCTGCATCGATAACGGTTCCAGATATCGTCCCACCATTTGGCACTAATGCAAAATCAACAATTTCCGTCCGATTGTTTTGTATTCTAATCCCTACTGTTTGTGTTTGATAATTGGAATCGCTAGCGATGACTGTAAAGTTGCCTTGGTTGAGATTTTGCATTGCATAAGTTCCATCTGCCAGTGTCATGGTACTTTGTCTTTGCTGATTCCCTTTAGTTACAGTAATCAAGGCTCCTGCAATCGGGAGGCCTGTCAACGAATCTGTGACAGTGCCAGCGAGGTCTCCGGAGGCACTTGCATATTGTGGTGCAAAGCAAGCGAACAAAAGAAAAAGTGCAAAACAGAAAATTCGATTCATTTTATTGGCCCTAATCAAACTGATGAGGAATCAGGCTAAAGAGGAGCAAAAATCAATTCAAGATATTTTTTAAAAAAAGATGGAGGCCAGCACTCGAAGAAGCAGTTAAGGAGATCAGAAATCGAGAGTCATATTAAAGGTTAGACCTTGCAGACCTAAACTCCCATTTATCCTGTTGACGTGTAGAGCAGTAGAATCTGCTCACATAACAAGCCTTAAAGTCCAGTTTTCTTATCCGTGTCTATCTGTCTATCCTGACCATCCGTGTAAATTCTCTATCATAGCTTTGAATGAGGTGATGGTGACAAAGTGGAATCGCTTCACCGTACTTATCTTTAAGCCACCTCCCTAAAATGGCTTGATAGAGTTTCTCAGGAATTACATCAGGAACAATCTCGATCTTGAAGAGTTGCGTGTTCGCTTGATGCTCTTTGAGTTTCTCTTCTTTGGCGGGAACAGCTACGTATTGGGAAACATCCCAGAGATGGAAAGTCTCTCTCCAACTCCTGATCGCTTTTTTCACAAGTGCCGAATCGGCTAAATGATCAAAGAGTCCTGTGATGCGGATCCCATTCCTGTTGGGAGGGAAGCGGCGGGTTCCGTTCTCAATATAACGACTGGGAGGAGGAGACCCATTTTCCCGGTCGTAATAATCAGAGGCCGCATGCTCAATATCGCCCAATTTATAGCCGAGTTGGTCGTACTCTGCATTCGTTAGAAGTCTTGAAGAGGTCGCATTCATAGGTTCTCTTGCGATAAAGATAGTAGACACGTGAAAGATAGAAAGTAAAATGAAGAAGAATCGGGGGAAAGGGCAATCCCCTTTCCCCCAAACCCCTATCCTGCATGCGCTGCGCGCATGGGATGAACGGTGATCTCGGTCGGTTTTTGCAAAGCAAAAACATCGCCCTCGATTCAAATCCCACCACGCGATGCACGCAGGTGCATCGCTTCTTCCTCATAAGATTCGGAAGAGGTAGGATTTGAACCCACGGACCCCT
>CAZXVU010000008.1:0-35711 GCA_964644465.1 uncultured bacterium | reverse complement strand
CTGGAAGATAAAAGTTTGTTGCAAAAAATGAGAAAAGAGCTTACACGGTATAGGTCAACGGCTTACTCTAAACCAACCAAAACACCTATGTCTACGCAACTGGAAAACGAACACGATTTCGACAACGCATTCTTCCAACATAATCTGCCGCAATATTACCGATCGATCTTGCGAGAATTTAGAAAAGTTACTCATTCCTTTGTGACTTTCAATCTGTTTTTTTCCTTTCTTTTTGCGGGAGAATTGATCCTTTTTTTCCTTTTTCTCCCATTTTTGAGCCGTTCAGCGGTGCTCGCTTTTGCATTAGGCGGACTTTTCCTGACATGCTTTTCCTATTTCGTCCTCCTTTTTTATTTCCAAGCGAAAAAACCAGAGCAGCTTCTCCATCTAAGAGAGAAATTCCTCCAATCATGCCGGCAAACGATTCCGCTTCCTCCCGGAGAAGCGCAACATCATCTTTCGCTAGCCGAAGCCGTTTCTAAACTTGCAGCCTATCTTCATGACTTTGAATGGAACTTCTATAAAATTCCCAAACTCTTAAATCCTTTTTCTAAACTTATTTCCCGTTTTTCTGCCTATTGCTACTGGGAAGATGTATTTAAGATGAAAATATTGCTGCTTCAAGCTGCGATTGATGAACACCTCAAGCAAATACGATCTACTCCCACCGATCTTGAAGTACACGCCTCGCTCGCCAATAGCTATGTTGCCTTGTCAAAAATATATAACTTTCCTCTCATGGCAAAAGAGAGACATCCTCGTTTGAGCCGCTATCGAAAAAACCAGCCCTTTTTTGAAGAAAAATTCAAAGAAGCTGCTCGGTTAGCCATCGAAGAGTTTCGTATCTTAAGCCAATACGCTCCTAATGACCCTTGGGTCCATGAACAACTCGCTGTCGGCTACCGCGATCTCGTCATGCCAGCTGAAGAGGTGAAGGAAGTGGAAACGCTTCTAAAGCTTCGCCCGCAAGACAAAGAAATTTTATTCCGTCTTGGAATGCTCTATTTTGAACAGGGGCAGAATGCAAAAGGCTTGCAAGTTTATGAAGAACTCAAAAAAGCCAATTTTAAAAAAGCCGAAGACTTGATTTCTGTTTACGGTACCGCTTCAAGAATCTAGGAATTTCAAAAAATCATTCCCGAATAAACAATTGATGCTTATGATGGCAAATCCAGCTTAGAAGTTTGGATACATATTATGCGAGCCATCCTCTGTTGCTCTTTTTTTCTTTTGGTTTGCGCGGGTGTATCCAACGAAAATGATCCTCCTGAGGAAATTGCTTGCACCAGAAAAACTCAAGATGAGCCTGAGACTTTCTCATCCAGAAATCCTCCACCCGACTATTTACGTCCTGAAACGCCAAATCTAGAGCAGGAAAGTCCTCATGAAACTCATTTTGTTCAAGAGCCAGAATGCGGGTGTCCAACAAAACCAGAAATTGTCTGCTGCCTGAAAGGAATCATACTCCTTTGCGATCGAGAAGATCTCAATCAAAAGGGGATTGAAAATCTCTTAGGAATTGAAATAGGACGAGTTTGTCTGCCCGGTTCCCCTCTCTCTCAGGAAGATTTCAGAATGATGCTCCAGGAAAACTTTTTAGGGCAGCCTCTGACAAAATGCCTGATCTCAGAAATCAAAACTTCTATTCTCGATTACTACCGAAGACATCATAGACCAGTAGTGACTGTCATCGCTCCTCAACAAGATGTATCTGGATGTGTTCTACAGTTGATTGTCCTCGAGGGTTATGTAGGTGAAGTCGAAATCTGCGGGAATAAATATTTTTCCTCAAAAAGACTCTGCAGATATTTGCGCCTCCAACCTGGAGATCCAATACGCTCTGACATCGTGAACCAAGACCTTTATTGGATTAACAAAAACCCTTTCCGCCAAGTCGATTTGATCTATAAGCCTGGAAGATGCATCGGAACAACCGACATCATGATGGTTGTCCAAGACAGGCGTCCTTTCAGGATTTACGCAGGCATCGATAATACAGGGAACGATTTCACAGGGAACAATCGTCTTTTCGCTGGATTCAATTGGGGAAATGTATTTGGTTGGGACCATCTTTTATCGTTCCAATTTACAGCAGACGAAGAATTCAAACGATTTCTGGCCTATACTTTACATTATACTATCCCTCTTCCTTGGAGACATCTCATCAACCTCTATGGAGGTTATTCGACAGTCGATACCAAGTTTAAAGTCCCTGAAATCCTTGAAACAAGGTTCCGAAATCACGGTTTCAGCGGGCAAGCCTCTTTCCGTTACGATATGCCGCTCAAACCGATCTATGGTTTTCTTCAAGAATTTACCTGGGGATTCGACTGGAAACGGACGAACAATAATCTTGAATTTGGAGGATTTCCCGTTTTTTCTAAGAACGTGAACCTCACCCAATTTATGCTTTCATACAACATGGGTTACGAGACTAAAAAACTCATTACAACCTTTGAAGTCGAAGGATTCGTGTCTCCGTTTAAATGGCTTCCAGATCAAACCAATGCCGATTACCAATCGCTGCGCCCCTTCGCAAAAAATAAATATGTGTATGGCCGAGGATCGTTTAGCCTGGTCTATCATTTCCATCGCTGGTTCTATTATAACATCTTTCTTCGAGGTCAAGCTGCCTCCACCAACCTCCTCCCGAGCGAAGAATATGGAGTGGGAGGATACGACACAGTCCGCGGCTACAAAGAACGAGCAGCCAATGGAGATTATGCCTTCATTGCAAACTTTGAACTTCTCAACAGCCCCTTCCCTTTCAGCAAGGTATTTGGGATTGAATGCAATACTGATGCTCTCCAATTTTTAGTTTTCGGAGATTATGGCGCTGCTTTTGTCAATAAGGCAGCCGTCTCTCAAAAGAAAAACCAGCACCTGTATAGCGTAGGCCCAGGCCTCCGCTATCGGATAGGCCCCTATGCTTCTCTTCGGCTAGACTGGGGGTTTCAACTCCATCCTATTACTGATGATAGCCCGCGCCAGAGGGTTCATTTCCAAGCCATCGCCAGCTATTAAGACCCTTTTTTCGTTTTTTTTCGATTTTTCGAAAAAAGCTCTTTCAGTAAATATCGGCCCAATCTTAATCTTTATCTCCTAAACAAACCGATTGCATGCTGCAATTACAAAGGCGCTCTCTCTTCACCCTGTACCTCGCATACTTTACCGATTATTTCAGTTGGGGGGCTGCAATTGCGTTCTTAGCGGTTTACATCGATTCCACCACCACCCCTTTTACAAATCTTTTTTGGAATCCTCAAGTCTCACTTGGAATAGCCATAGCGGCTTTCCCTATTGGAGAGGTGGTCGGATCTCCGATTCTGGGAGACCTTTCTGATTGGATCGGAAGAAAAAAAGTTTTGATTTGGGGCCTTTGGGGGTCGATCGCAAGCATGGCCCTCTGCGCATTTTCATTATGGCTAGGCAGCTTTTTCCTTTTTACGACCTGTCAATTCCTCGTTGGATTTTTCTCTGGCAAACAAGCGATGGCTCAAGCTGCGATTGTTGAAACCCAAGCAGGAAGCAAAGGACAAAAACTCGCATTTCTCTCTGTTCTAGGCGGTGCCGCATGGATTTCAGGTCCCTTTTTGGGAGGGATCCTGATGGAAGAACCATTTTTAAGCTATGGGGGATATATCTGGCCGAGCGTATTGGCTTGTATTGTATATGTCCTATCTCTTCTCTTCACACAAATCTACTTTACAGACACCTATCAGCCCCCATATTCATCTATTTCGATGACTAAATTTCTCAAGAGCGTCGGAGATACTTTTGGTTTAACATGGAAAGAGAGGCTTTTTTTCCTATTCCTCCTCAATCTTCTGGGATGGTATCTCCTCGCGGTCTCCCTTTCCGACTACCTCATCGTGAAATTCCACCTGACCGAAAAGCAAATTGTATTTTTCAATAGTTATCTCAGCCTCTGCTTCACCTTAGGCGGAGTGCTTGGCACAGTGTGGATCCTCCATCGATGGAAAGCAAAAAATATTCTTTTCTGGACACTTCTTGGCGGATCTCTTGGACTGTTCCTTCTCTTCGGAGCCGAAAAGGTTGCCGAGTTATGGACTTATTTGGCCATTCCTGCCTTTACAGAGGCATGGATCTATCCAGCTTACCAAACTGTCTTGTCTGATCACACAAGCGAAAAGAATCAAGGTAAGCTCTTCGGATTGATCGGCGCAACCAATGGCGCCTGCCAATTCGCCGCCTCGATCATTCTTTCAGGGATCACGAGCCAATTCTCGATTCTTATGGCAGCGCTGCTCTTTTTAAGCAGCGCCGTCATCTTGCCCTTACTGATACGTAAAAAGATCCGAAAGAGATTCTCCCTTGGTCATCCGTAAGATAGCGTGAGCTAACAGAGGAGCCACAGTCAATTGCTTGATATTCGATGGCACTTCGCATCGCAAGGGGATCGTGTCTGTCACCACAACCTCTTCCAAGCAGGAGCCTGCAATCCTTGTACAGGCAGGTCCGGATAAAAGGGGATGGGTAATACAGGCAAAAACACGTCGGGCGCCATGTTCTTTCAATTCTTTTGCTGCCTGGACCAAAGTTCCTGCTGTATCGCAAATGTCATCGACGATCACCGCATCGCATCCCTGGACTTTTCCCACCAAATTCATCGATTCTACGACCCCAGCTTCAGCTCTTTGTTTGACAAACACAGCCATTTTGGAAGAAATTCCCAAATTTTGCAGGCCTTCAATAAAAATTTTTGCCCTTTCTACTCCTCCTGCGTCTGGAGAAACAATGACTAAATCAGAAAGTCCCAACCGAGCGACATAAGGTACAAAAATGATCGACGCATAAAGGTTATCTACAGGAGCTTCATGAAAAAATCCTTGAATTTGGCCGCAATGAAGATCTATCGCCATCACATGATCAGCGCCCGCTAATTCTAAAAGCATGGCGACATCCGAAGCAGAAATGGGAACTCTACCCGTCGTTTTCCGGTCCTGTCTTGCATATCCATAATAGGGAATAATCGCAGTCACGCTTTTTGCTGAAGAACGTTTCATAGCCCGAATCAATAGAAAAAGTTCCATCAAGTTGTCATTGACGCTCGAATTCGGACTAATGCACGTCGATTGCAATACAAAGACATCGCAATTACGGATATTTTCTAAAATCTGGATCCGGATTTCGCCATCATTGAACCGTCCGATTTTCGCAGGGCTTACTTCGATTCCCAATTGTTCCGCTACTGCTTGGGCCAACTCTGGGCAGGCGCTTCCGCAAAATAACTTAATATCTGGTCCGCAGGTCCCGAAAACAGAAGAAAAACTGACGAGAAAAATAACTAGAAAGTTACGCATACTTTTTCCTTTTTTGAGAAAAGAGCAAGCATCTTAGACGAACGAAGGAAAAAGTTGAATGAAAGGATTCAGAGAAAAGTAAATTATTTGAGGATTTCGACTTTGCCTGATCCTAGATGATAATAGGCGCCGATCACATCGATTTTTTTCTGAGATATTAACTTCTGGATGTAGTCGGTATTTTTTAAATAGTTGACCATCCAGCGAATATTGTCTTTGATGGCTTCATCTACATTTTTTGCGTCTTTGATGGCGGGCTCGATCAAAGCCGCGACTTCCTCGATATCAGCCGTTTTGCCTTGGAAGACCGCTGTCACTGCTCCGCAAGACTCATGCCCCATTACAAGGACAAGCGAGGATCCTAGATAGCGAGCCGAATAGTCTATGCTATCCCGTTCTACGGGCCCTATTACATTGCCCGCAACCCTTACTATGAAAAGATCTCCCAGGCCTTGGTCGAAAATGATTTCTGGAGAAACCCGAGAATCGGAACAGCCGACGATGGTTGCAAAAGGATTTTGACCCGCTTTCACTTCTTCCCTTCTTAAGGGGGACCGGTCAGGATGCTCTAGTTGGTCTCCGACGTATCGCTTGTTTCCTTCCTTAAGGCGCTTTAACGCTGCCTCAGGAGACATTGCAAATGTTGTCACGGTGAAAAACAAAGCTCCTAGCAAAAAATATCTACTCATCATCGTCCTCTCTTGATTTTCTATCTATATGAATGAAAATTTATCAGTATAGAAAAAAATTTTTTAGAAGCCGATGGCTGCCGCAACCGCCTTCCAATCAACGGTTCCAACAATCAAACCGAAAGCGCAAACTTGGCAAGCCTTCCAATTGACCTGTTCCTGATAGAGCTTTTGTCCCCATATATTGGACAAAACAATCCCAGCTACAGAAAAAACAGGGAAGATGACAGCATTCTCTATAGGTGAGGCTGCTTCAGTAGACCAAATCAAGAAGAATGTGCATAGGCTATTGGCAACCCCTCCACACACTCCATAAATAATTTCTTTAGACTTCGGCCTTCTTTTTTCAAAACGGAGGTAGATTCCGAGCTGAACGATTGCAGAAACGAGGTACATGAAGGGCATAAACCATTCGCTCTTGATCTTCTCGGCATCAAAAAACGAAGCCAGCTCTTCAGGATGGGGCAAATTCAAAAGAAGAGCCCGCCATTGAAAAAGGCAAAGCAATAAAATATGGAAAGAAAACATCGCTCCTGAAAAAAGGATCCAAGATTTTTTCTCCTGCATTCCATCGAGGCCTTTGCCAGCCCAAAAAAGCCCTGCTAAAACCAGAATAGAGCCAATTCCATGCCAGCCAGTATAAACAAAACCATGCGCAGCTCCAAAAAGAAGAGCCATAAAAAGACCGGGCATGACCGTGGCAGCATTTAATATAGAAAAAGTGATCCCTGGAGGCCCTTTTTCCACAGCCCGTCCCAATGAATAAATCATGAGAGCGAAAATCAATCCCGCGGCAATTCCTAAACTTGCAATAGGGAAATTGATCGAATAATTCCCAGTGCGCACAGGATTGATCAAAATGGCGATGAAAAAAGCAACCGCCATTTGAAATACGAGAAAACCTTTGGTCGTTCCTCCCGAATCCACGCTTTTACGCATGAAAAAGTTGGAAAGAGCCACGAACGAAGCTGCGATAAAAACCAAAAGGATTGCCATATGAAAATTTCCTTTTATAGGAAATGCATGATACATGATGGGCAAATTATTCGTCTCCTCGTATAATCAACCCTACACGATTGGTGGACCCTGCATATGCGCATTCGCTTTTTGCTATTTTTCATAGTGCCGCTTCTCTGCAATGCTCAAAATATCGGTCAAAAATCTGATTGGCCATCCAATGCCCAAAGCGAGGAAGAGGCCCTTTTTCTTCGAAGGATTGCAGATTTTTGGCAGGAAGGAGAAGTTCAGCTTGCCAAAAACCAGATGGAAGAATTTCTGGATCAATTTCCTGGAAGCTCCTTTTCAGACTTGCTTTGCGTCGCTCTTGGAGACCTCTATTTGCGGGAGAAGAATTACCAAAATTCGATGAATTTCTACGCCCGAGTAACGGCGCCTGAATTCTCGAAACGGGTTTTTTTATCCAGAATGCAATGTCTATATCATATGCAGTGGTATGCAACTTTGGCCGATGAATGTGAAACTTTCCTCCAAAATCAAAAAGAGCCGTTAGAGGAGAGTCATAAACTTCAAGGATCCTATTTTCTTGCCATTGCCCTCTATCACCAATGCTTGAATGCGACAAAAGATCCTGAAACGCTCCAAAAGTTGGCCCATAGAGCCCAGCCTTATTTCGAAATGCTCTTTCAAAGCGAATTATCACAAGAAGTCGGACAAGCTTTTGCCCATTTATGCTGCATTCTCAAAGATTTTCCAAAGGCCTCCCAAATATATATCGACCTTGCCAAATCGGACCCAAATTCCCGCGAAGAAATGCTTTTTCAAGCCGCTTTGATCCAAGCGGAATATGACAAAGATCTCGCTATAAAATCCTTTTCTGAAATCGCTCAAATGGGAGAAAGAAGAGCCAAAGAAGCTGCATACAACCGCATGGTCCTATCTTATGAATCTGGGCATCATGATGAGCTTGTTCAAGCGAAACAAGACTTCCTCGAGCAAATGCCTCAGGAACGGGAAGGAATGGCCCATCTATTTCTCGGTCGCAGCTACCTTGCTTTGAAAAAATATTCGGAAGCGGCCCAAGAACTTAAAACCTATCTTCAAAATGCAGAGCCCTCCGAAACCATGCGCCCTGCTATTTTGAGCCTTCTCGAATCTTCCTATCAAGCGGGAGATCTAGCTGCTCTCGACGATGGAATTCATAAATTGAAAGAACTCTATCCTGCCGATCAAGAATTACCTAAAGCTCTTTTCTCACGAGTGCAGATCTTGAAAAAAAATCAGCAGATGCAAGAGGCCCACTCCGAACTTGAAGGATTGATTGCGAATTTCCCTCAATTTCCTCAAAAAGCGCAGGCCCTTTTCGAACTTGCCCATCTAGATTTTCAAGCGAAGTCCTGGGCATCTTGCCGTTCCGCAGCTCGAGCCTTTGTCAATCAGTTTCCTACCCATGATCTCGCCCCATATGCTTGGAGATACCTTGTTTCTGCGTCCAGCGAAATGGCGAGCGAGAAAGAAAGTTTAAAAGAACAGCTCGCTTTCGATATTGAGACTTTGTTGAAACAAAAAAATACTTTATCAGCATCTGAGCGCTGCGACTGGCAATTTCTTTATGCGAAAACAAAGTTCGAACTCCAAGCTTTTGACGAAGCCACAAAAATCTTAGAATCGATGCTGCAATCTAAAACCTCTTTTTCCCAAGAAGCCAATTCGGCTCTTCTGCTCGCCCTCTGCTATCGCGATGGCTTTAATGATCTAGAGAGCTTTTGTCAGACAGCTGAAGATGCCCTTTCTATGAAAGCTTCCCTCTTGGGAGGAGCCCAAATCCACTCCGCGCTCTTCAATGCCTATCTAGAACGATCCCAAACGCACCCGGAACTCCTCGAAAAAGGCGCCGACCATCTCTATGCCGCCTTTGAAGCAAAAGCGGAATTGCAACCAGAAAATCTTGTTTGGCTTGGGAATCAATATTACAACAAACTTCAAGAAGAGATTGAGAATGATGCAATTTCCTCTTTGCCTCTAGCCCAACGAACCATTTCCATCTTTGAGCGCTTTTTAAAGAATACTGATCTGCATTTCAGCAATGAGACTCTCTATATTGAGCCTTCTATATGCAAACTGGCAAAGCTCTACTCTCTTCTAGGCCGCATAGACGAACAAATAAAACTCCTCGAAAATTTGACCGCTCAATACCAATCTTTGCCCGATCTCGATTGGAGCTGTGAAAAGCAAGCTTTGCTCCAATTAGCAGAAGGGTATGTAAAGACTGGAAAAGAAGAAAATGCATCGCAAATTTTTGAAGCTATCCTCTCATCGACTCCAACGATTAAAAATGCAGTTGCCGCTTCTGCAAGTTTGCAAAGCGCCCGTCTTAAACTCGGGGATCTATTTCGAAAAAAACTAGGGCAAGGCCATCCCGATTTTGCAAAAGTAATCGCTCAGCTCAAAAATCTCATCATCCAAAGGACATTGATCAATGAGCCATTGCATTTGGAAGCGGCTCTGGATTATATCGAACTCCAAACGAAACTGGAAAATTCCTCGAAATCCATTCAGAAGAAACTCTTACTCTTAACGAAAACAAAAGACGATTTTGAACAAAAAGAGGATCTTCTCTCAAAAGATTACCATGAAGCCCGATCCAAACTTCCTAGAAAAGATCGTATTTATAATGGATACATGCAGCTGATCGATGCCGAGATCCTTGTCTTAAAAGCAGAGCAGGCTAAAGACCCTAAACAGCAAAAAGAGTTGCAAGCAAAAGCAAAAGACCTTTTGCTTAAAATTGTAGAAGAGCAGGCTCATCCTTCACTTGTAGGCAGAGCCCGGCAGCAATTAAGGTCAAACCTTGACGCAAAAGCATAGAAAAATACTTTCGATTTGTATTGCAGCGTCCATAGTCGCGCACATAGGCGCTGTGGCCTTCATCCAACGCCATTCTCTTTGGTTTTCTTCTACGCAAAAAATTCAAACAGCCGGGATCAACGCGCCTTGGTTGAGCCTCATAGAAAAAAAAGATAGAGATCAAATCCTCAAAGAATCTTTTGAGGCGAGTTCCAGCGAATTTTCCGATGGTATTGCATCACCAAAATCGGAACGACTTCAACAATTTAACCTTCCCACTCCGATTCCTTCTGTGGAGGAAACTCCCATCCTAGAAATGCTTAGCTACAATTCTCCTCTTCCTTTTCCAGAATCAGAGCTGCTATCTTTCAATCCTCTCCTAAATCGTAGTTTTGCTTTTCCTGAGGAGCCTTTCAATCTTTTCGAACATTTGCCTAAAGACTTGTTAATTCCAACGCCAAGCCACCCCACACTGAGCCCAGTGCTGCCTCCACCTCCGGTTTTAACAAACCCCTCTTTTGCTCTAGCCCACACAACCCCTCCAGCTCCTAAGGAAGCCCCTGCACCTAATATTACTTACGCAGAACCTCTATTAAATTCTGCCACGCTGACGGATCAATCCTCGACTGTAAAAGCCCCTATTCCTTCTCTGCCATCCAATCTCCCCAAACTTCCTACTCTTGCGGAATTAGAAACCTCTTCATACTCCGATGCGTTTGATGCTGAGCTCGTCTTTTTGCCTGAAGAAGAAAAGGGATATATTTTTGCCCTCACCCTCATCCCACGTCCCGATCTCAAACTTGCTAAAATCCGGCAAAATTATACTTTTTTGATCAACCGATCCAATTCGATTCAAAACGATCGCTTGCACGCAACAAAAAATGCCGTCTACAAAGTTCTCGATGAGCTTTATCCCGACGATACTTTCAATATCATTGTTTTTGACAGCAAACTGGAAAAACTATCTCCAGCACCTCTTCCCTACAATATAAAATCGCTAGCGGCGGCTGAAGAATTCCTCAATAAAATCACCCTGGGAAGCTTTTTTTCACAAGCCAACCTCTATCGCCCTCTCTTTCTGACTGTCCCAGGATCTGTTAAAGATGATGAAATCCACACGGCAATCCTCTTAACGGATGGAGAAAGCCTTGTGAAGAAAAACGAGCAAAGATCTCTGCTCTCGGAATGGACTCAATACAATCAAGGAAAGGTGGCTCTTTTTGCGATCAGTATGGGAAGCGATGCACATATGGGAACCTTGGATGCCGCTTGCGTTTTCAATAAAGGCAAGCTCTCTTCTTCTCCTGCGAAAAGAGGAATTAAACGAAAATTGTTAAAGTTAGTCAAAACGATCAGTACTCCCGTAGCCAAAAATCTCCATTGCAGCGCAATCAGCCGATCTCCAAAGACAAAGATCCAAGTTTTTCCAAAATCTTCCCAAATGCCCCATCTTTATCTCGATCAGCCATATGTCATTTTGGGACATGTAGACACTCTTGATGATTTTATTCTATTTGTCCAAGGACGTCTAAAAGATGGATGGTTCAATATCAAAAAAACGATTTCATTCTTAAATGCTAAAAAGGGAAATCAGTCTCTAAGAGCTGAGTGGGCACTCCAGAAAGCCTACACGATTTACGATCATTATCTGATGAGTGAAAATCCCGATCTCCTAGCTGAAGCTAAGACCCTCTTAGAACCTTATGACTTTCAGCCAGCATTCCAATGACCCTTCGAATCATCGGCGGCAAATTTAAAGGCCGTATTCTTAAAACACCAAAAGGACCATCGACTCGTCCTACTCAAGGCATGTTGAGAGAAGCTGTTTTTAATATTTGCCAAAACTCTATCGATGAAGCCCGTTTTCTCGATCTTTTTGCCGGAAGCGGAGCGATGGGCCTTGAGGCTATAAGCCGGGGGGCTTCGCACGCAACGCTAGTGGAATCAAATCGGATGGCTCTCTCTTGCATTAAACAAAACATCGAAGAACTTAAAACAAGTGAACAGATTCAAATCTTGCCGCTCAAGGCAGAAAAGGCTCTCCAAATCCTGACAAAGCAGTCCAGCCTTTTCGATATCGTTTATATCGATCCACCTTATGATACTTCTACCAATGCCCTTTTTGATTCTCTCCCTCCAATTCTTGCTCCGGGAGCCATCATCTTCCTTGAAGAGCGATACTCTCAGAAAGGGCAAAATCCCCCCTATGAATCTTCCAGTATACAACTTAAAGATAGCCGCCGTTTTGGAATCGCCCTTTTACATCAATACCGTTTTTCAGGTAATAAAGGATCATGAAGATCGGACTCTTTCCAGGTACTTTCGGGCCTCCTTCTAAAGGACATCTCGATATCATCCAGAGAGCATGCCACATTTGCGACCGTCTTATTGTCGCTGTTGCTCATAAACCGGATAAGCACAATGAATCTCCCTTTACAGAGCAAGAAAAAATAGAGATGCTTCGCACGATTACCCGATCCCTTCCACAAGTTGAAATCGTGGCTTTTCATGGCCTTATTGTTGATTTCGCAAAGGAAAAAAAAGCAAATTTTCTCATCCGCGGATTGCGCGCCTTCTCAGATTTTGAATATGAATTCCAAATGGCGCTCGCAAATCGGAGACTTAGCGGCATCGAGACTCTTTTCTTGATGGCTGATGAAAGACATACCCAAATTAGCTCTTCTCTCATTCGAGAGATTGCTCACTTCAATGGCCCTCTTCACGATTTTGTCCCACAAGAAATCGAATCTATAATTCGAAAAAAACTCTCAAAATAGAAATTAGAATTAATTTCATATTTGGAAAATAAAATCAAAAATGCTAGAAAGAAATTTTATAGGTAAAGCCATGTTGCATTCAGATAAATGCCAAATATGCCGGATTAAATTAGAGACAAAGAATCCTCCTTTTTCTGAAGTTTCCATGCCATCTTCAGAAAAGGAAACTTTTCTCGATCTTAGAACTCATTCAGGAATCGGACGAAAAAAGAAATTTATCTGTCGAAAGAAAAAGTGATGTAAAACGGCTTTACACAGAAATGACTCGAGCGGGTAAAGACCCGCCCGAGAATCGCGATTAGTCAGCGAATACAAACTATTTTTTGCCTGGAACTGCTGGCTTTGGAGCTTGTGTTGGAGCCTGTGGCTTTTTTTCTGGCGCTTTGTTCGCTGGTGCCGCTGGTTGCGGTTTTGTTGGTTGCTTCATATTCATTTTTTTTCTCCTGGTTGGATGGCGAAGGATTCGATTTTTATCCAAAAATCGATCGACATCGCAAATCCCAATTTACGCCTTTTCTAAAAAAATGGAAGTGATTTTTCATAATTTTTCTTAAATCTTTGATAATCACTTCCATATATTCAAAAATACTTATCGTGAGGTTTCGAGAAGTTGTCCCGCTTCATAGTTGGAAACAGTCATTTTTCCATCTGGGTCATATTTTCTTTTCTCGCCATCTTGCTGATCATAGACAAATGTCTGCTCGAGGAAAGGATTTCCATTGTCGTAATATTTGTTGAATTTACCATGGCGCAAATTGTCCAAATATTCCGCTTCGAAAACCAAGATTCCTTCTGCATTCCAGCTTTGAGCTAAACCATCGAGTTGATCATTGCGATAACAGAAAACGGAGGCTAAAGAACCATTCTCATGATAGGTTTTCTCTTCTCCTTCCCGTTTATCGTCGAAATAGTAGGTCTCTCGATAAAGCTCGCCATTCGGGAAATATTGATAGACAAACCCATTTTTCAAATCATTTGCAAAATCTATGACAGCGCTCACTTTCCCATCGAAAGAGAAAAGAGTAGCTTTCCCTTCTTTTTTGCCATGAACGTAGGGCGTCTCGCCGATCTTCAATCCCTGTTCACTGTATTCGACAATAATCCCTTCAATTTGATCATTCTCAAAGGTGGCTTCCATGGCTTTGAACTTCACTCCTTTTTGATTCGGAGCAAAATAGATTTCATGCGGGCCGTTTTTGAGGTTGTTATGATAATAGGTAACAACTTCTTTCCCATCTTGGCTTCTTTGGAAGAATTTTCCTTCCAATTTGCCTTTTAGATAGTTTGCCTCTTCAATCAGGCTCCCTTGCGGATCCCACATTTGCTTCAATCCGTTCATCATACCATGGTCATAAACCAAGGCGGCTTGGAGTTTTCCATTCGGATAAAAGGTTTTTTCCTCTCCATGGAGGTTTCCTTCCGTATCATAGCGGAAAATATGGGCTAGCCGTTCTGCATCTTTTTGCCCTGGATTTGCCTTGGGAAAATAAGTGCGGTGTTCGCCAATAGGTTTACCTGCAACAAAAACTTGATAAGATTGGACAGCTCCATCAGGGAACCAAGAAAGCATTTCTCCGTCCATCTCATCATTTTTAAATACAGTTATCCGCTCGGGAGTACCATTCTCATAAAACCATTCGTGCTTCCCTTGTTTTTTTCCATTTTCGTATTGGAAGCGGGTTTTGATTTGGTCTTTATTCCACCAAGAAAGAAGAGTCCCTTCCAATTCATCGTGGTCGAAATAGGCTTCAAAAGAAGGTTCCCCTTTTTCATTCCACTCCCTTTGCCATCCTTGCTTTAGGCCAAAGGCATACTCAGCTCGGGTTTTTAGTTGGCCATTTTCATACCATTCGCTTTGAATTCCATCTGGATGGTCTGTTTGGAAGTAGGCATCGAGCTTGCTATTGCCATTTTGATACCACTCACCCATCTGTCCATCTTTTAACCCTTCAACGAAGTGAACGCGGCGGGCGAGAATGCCATTCTCATGCCATTCTTCATGCATTCCATCCCGTTGTTGGTTTTTGTAATGGGTAGACACTTTTATTTGACCAGAAGGATAGTATTCTTTTTGTTCTCCTTCGAGGACGCCTGTGGAATAATTATATTCCGTTTTCAATGCTCCATCTGGATACCATTCCAGGAAGGATCCATTTAATTTTTCGCCTACGATGGTAAATTGACGTATTTTTTGTCCGTTTTCATCAAATTCGGCAATGGGCTCCAGTAAATTTCCCTGACGATCAAATTGTGCGAGATAAGCGAGCGCACCTGTTGTATGGTTGCGCCAATGCTTTCCTGAGGGTCGTCCTTCTTGGAAAAGGCCTTCACCTAAAAGAACGCCATCTTCTGCGAAGAACTGTTCTTTGCCTTCTTTTTTGCCATTTTTGTAGTTGAGGCGGTAAGCTTCTTTCCCATTTTTATGGTAGCGGATATGCATTCCGAGAGGCTGGCCTTCGCGGAAGTCGATCACTTCAATCACATTTCTCTGATCATCATAAGCGATTAAAGCGGGATTTTTACCATCTCCATGGAGCATTCCTTGGACAAACTGGCGCTGTGACTTCAAAATTCCGGAAGGAAACCATTCTAATGCATTTCCATGAGGCTTCCCGTTTTTATGAAGGATTACAGCCGCTTTTTGGCCATTCTCATGATATTGCGTGACGTCGCCATCTAATTTTCCCATTACATAAGCGGCGGTTTCTTTCACTTCCCCATTCTCAAAATAGGACTTCGCAGAACCATCCAACTCTCCTTCTTTGTAAAAAAGAGTCGCTTGGATTTTTCCATCGGAATAAAAGGTTCTTAACTCGCCATCCAGAATGCCGAAGTGATACGTTGCAGCTTTTATCACTTGCCCTTCTGGAGTGAAGTCAACTTTTAATCCATGAGGTACAATCTTCGAGTTCCAAGCTTTTGCAGCTTCAGAATCTACATGCACCTCAGAGACGTCCATTTCAGATTGAATCCGGTTATTTTCATAGAAAACAACCTGTTTTACAGGATTCTCTCCCTCTAGAGTTGGCTCGTAAAAGACAACGACTTGGGGATTCCCTTGGGGATGCGATTTTGCAATTTCGAATCTCCAATTCGGTTGACGCGGCTTCAAAGACGCCATCATAGGAGCAGGCTGAGCATCTCCAAACAAAGGAAGCATTCCAGCCAAACATAAAGTGAATGCGATAAAAATCTTTTTCATATTTATTCCACGTTCATACAAGAATTCTTGGAGGTTTAAGGGTAGAAAAAACAACGAATTTTCACAAGAGGTAGCTTGCTCTTATTTAAAAAATTCTTGAAAACCTGGCTCAATCCCTTTTAAAATGCCCAGCCCGTTATGACCTTAGAAATTTTTGACCGCTTTCTGCCTCCTTTAGAATTTGAAAAAAATGAGCTCATGCTTCGCCTTCCTGTAGAAAAAGGTCTTTCTGCGATTAAAGATTCGATTCAAATTGTTCCCCATACTAAGCCCCCTCTATTAAAAAGAGCTCTCTTGGCCTTGAGCCTATTCATTGTCCACACTCTTACTGTAACGTTTCAATTCTGCTGCTGGATTGCCGATCTAATTACTGGCCCTTGCTGTCAAAAGGCTCTTTACCGAGAACTTTCAAAAGCAGCTGCCGCAAAAGATTTGACCGCTATAGAAATGGTTTTAAAGAAAGGAGCCAAGGAAACTCATGAAGCGGGATATATGATGAAAGAACTCTTAGCCATGCCTGAGCTACACAGCCATTTGGAAGAAATCCTTGGGGGAGCCAATGTGAGACTGATTGATGAAAATGGGTTTTTCTTTCAGCTCTGGAGTCAACATCCTGAAGCCTATCAGCGCTCCTCTTCCCATATCTATCAAAAAAACAAATCTTACGCCTTGAATCATCTTTTATTTTGGCTGGATCCCGATGGAAATACCCGTTTCCAGTTTGAAAACAATCCTTTAAAGGGCCTGCGGAATACGATCTATCATTTTATCGATTACTTGCGATACCGCCGCGATAACATACAGCAGGGCGTTGTGGGAAAATCGAAGCATGTAGAAGATCGCTGCATAACAATCCAAATAATTCCTCGAGAATTCCTTCTCAGAAAAGGAGCTTAAATCTCATCGGGATGAACGGGGCCGACTTTTTTTTGATTGAGCCCTTCTTCCCTTTTGAAGATTTCAGGAAGACTCCATTCTTGTTTGAGCTTTGTATCCTTTAAGGAGAAAATCAGAATCCCTTCAGGATGTACCTGACCGGTAGAAAAGAAATCGATGAGGATTCCATCGGCTTTCTTTCCATTGAAAGAAAGAGAACAAGAATCCAGGATCAACGAAGGAAATCCTTTGTTATTTTGACAGCGGGTTTCAAAAACCCACCCTTTCCCGTTCGATTTTAAAATGCCTTGCCAATCTTCTTCCATCGAAACTGCTAATCTTTGGCAAAAGATACAGCGGGCCATTAAGCGGTCAAGACCTGATTGAAATCGTTTTTTGACTACAGCTTGATGCATCTTCCAGCCCACAAGACCGCTGGCCATCACGATCAACGTAATCCCCACCATGATTTCTAAAAGAGTAAAAAAACGCTTACTGATCGTCGTCGTCGGTGACTTCGGAAGTTGAGCCTTTTTTCTTCTTCTTATTCTCATATTTTTCCAGAGCATCTGATTTGACGTCGAATTCAGATTTGTCCTTTGATAGCTTTACGATAAATGGTTTTCCCCAGCCGTCTTTGACGAGATTCTCTGGATCTTTTGCTAAGGCCATCTCTTTTAAATATTCTGCCGGTTTTTCAGCGATTTTCTCTCCTTCGCCAGGATGGTCAGCGAGACAGATCAACAGAAGATCGTGGAGCTGGTCCTTTGCTTGCTGTGTTCGGAAAACACGTCCACGGTCCAAAGTCCCCCGCATATTGTATCCAATGGCTCCTGTAATGAGCGTGATGAGGAAGATCACAATCATGATCTCGAGGAGAGTTAAAGGGCGTTTTCTTTTTTTCATTTTTTTCACCATTATTTAGCCTGTTGCAAAAGAACTTACATCGGTCAAAGGGAGAAGCACAGAAAGGAGGACGAACCCGATGATCACTCCTAAAATTAGAAGAAGGGCGGGCTGAGCCACAGTCGCAAAGTGGGTAAAAGATTTTTCCAGTTCATCTTCATATATTTGAGCAATCTGCTGCATCATAAATGGGAGTTTCCCTCCTTCTTCAGCAATCCCCATCATCCTCGGTATTAATGGTGGGATAAGGGGATGATTTTGAAAAGGAGCCGAAAGAGGCTCTCCTTGAGAGACTTTTTCCTCAGCTACAGAAATCAATTCTTCTAATACTGGATGCCGGATAACAAGGCGGGCTTGACTGAACGCTTGGATCAAAGGAACTCCCCCTTCCAGCAGCGTAGCAGCAGCTCGGAAAAAACGGACAAAAGCCACTTTTGCAAACAGTTTATTGATGAGCGGAAGTTTAAGGATCAAAGAAAGAATTTTTTCCTTCAGGGGTTTGGAAAATAGAGTAGAAATCCCTAAGCCGATCAGTCCCGCGAAAAGAAAGAGGAGCACAAACTTAGATTTGCAGGCGAATTCGCTAGCTGAAAAGACAATTTTGGTAAATGGATGGAGATCCCGCCCTTCAAAAAGCTCTCTCAATGAGGGAATCACGAAGAAAAGGAGGGATGAAAGGACCACCATGCAAAAACAGCTCAATAGAGCCGGATAGAGCAAAGCGGCTATGAGTTGTTTGCGCACTTGAAGCTGCCGCGACAAAAGTTGGGAGAGTTCACTCAATGCGGTGCTTAGACGCCCCGTTTTTTCTGCATTCGCGATCATGCCTACATATAAAAGATCGAAGCTTTGAGAATGGCCGCTTAATCCTTGAGATAGGGGATATCCGCTGCGGATTTTATCGCATAAATCGAGGAGAAGATTATGGGGTTTTTGTCCGCGGTATTTCTCTTCCAATGCTGAAAGTGTTTCATAAAGGGGAAGTCCGGCTTGCAGAAGGCGGGAAATTTCCTGGGTTAGATACAAAACTTCTGATTTAGAAAGAACAGAGCGCTTTTTCTTTTCGCTTAAAGATTCAAGTTGGATCGCAACGATCTGACGGCGGATCAATTTCAATTTTGCTTCATGGAGATTATCAGCATCAATGGTGCCGGTAATCTTTTTTCCTTTTTCCGTTAAAGCCTTGTATTCAAACAATGCCACGCTATTGCCTTCCTTGGTCAATACGGGTGACCCGGATCAATTCAGCACTTGTTGTGATCCCTTTAATGACAAGTTGGACTCCTTGCTCGAAAAGAGTCACCATATCTTGTTCGAGGGCAACTCTGCGCAATTCTTCTGCGTCCTGACTCTTTAATACTTGGGACTTGATTCGGGGAGTCACAGCCATCAGTTCATAAATGCCGCAGCGTCCTTTGTATCCCGTCTCAAAACAATGGCTGCAACCCGTTCCTTTGAAAAAATTCTCTCCCGGATTTTTTTTCAAACCGAGCTCTAAAAGTTCTTCTGAAGAAGGAGTATAGGAAATCTTGCAGAAATTGCAGATTGTGCGAACCAGTCTTTGAGCGATCACTCCCAAAATAGAGGAGGCTAAAAGATAGGGTTCGATTCCCATATCAGCAAGACGCGTAAGAGCGGAAGGGGCGTCATTTGTATGAAGGGTGCTTAGGACTAAGTGGCCAGTCAAAGAGGCCTGTATGGCAATTTCGGCCGTTTCCCGGTCGCGTATTTCGCCAATCATGATCACATCTGGGTCCTGGCGCAGGATATGTCGCAGCCCTTTCGCAAAATCGAGTTCAATCCGAGGATTTACGTTCATTTGGGAAATGCCGGAGAGCTTGTATTCGACAGGATCTTCGATCGTCATGAGATTCATTTCCGAGGCGTTTATCTCGGAAATGGCGCTGTAAAGCGTCGTTGTTTTTCCGCTGCCTGTTGGTCCTGTAACTAGAACAATCCCTTCGGGAAGATGGATCAATTTGCGGAAAGGCTTCAAAGTCCTCTCGTCCATCCCAATCCGGTCCAGGCCTAAAATGACATTTCCTTTGTCAAGAATCCGGAGCACGATCCGCTCGCCATGGACGATGGGCAATGTGCTCACGCGAAAATCGATTTCCCGCCCGCCGTGGCGCAGCTTGATTCGTCCATCTTGCGGCAAACGGTGTTCAGCAATGTCCATTTTAGCCATTACTTTTATCCGCGTGATGATTTGCTGCTGGTATTCGCGTGGAGGAACATGGCGCTTTAATAGAACTCCGTCGATTCGATACCGAATCAAAAGACCTTCTTCTACAGGTTCAAAATGAATATCCGAGGCCCCTTGCTGGATCGCTTCGATCAAAATCGTATTGACCATCCGGATAACTGGATTTTGCTCTCCTTTTTCTAGAAGATCATATCCTTCGAAGGATTCTAAATCCGATTGAGCGATTCCCTCTTTTTCTAATTGGGAAAAAAGCTCTTTTGTCTCCTCTTCATTTTGATGATAGCAGCGCTCGATCGCTTCTTCGATGGTACCTTTGGGACAATAAATGGGGAGGATCGGCTTTTTTAAGAGCAGGCGTAGCTCTTCCAGAGGATCGAGATCGAGAGGATCTGAAACTGCTACAGTGATCCCTTTTTCATTCATTTCAATCGGGAGGAGTTTCTTTTGCTTAGCGAAAACATACGGGATCAGAGCAACGCGGTCGCGGACAAGAGTAAAAGAGGAGATCTCATCGTAGATGGGGAGTCCAAATTTCTCCGCTATTGCTCTTTCATTTGTCATCGTCCACCTCAATACATGTCGAAGAGCACTTTTAGGCTATGGTCGAAAAGCCGTTTGCGCTCTTTGCTTTTTGCTTCATCGAGGCACTCTAAAAATTCAGGGATATCCCCCGCTCGTTTTTGATACTCGGTTTGGCGGATGCAGCGCAAATCATCAATGGGGTCGTGGATGATGTGAGGAGTGATGAAAATAAACATTTCCGTGTTCGTATCTGTCGACTTCGCTGCTCCAAATAACTTTCCGATTCCGGGAAGATCGCCTAAGAAAGGAATTTTTTCGCGGGTGTCTTCTTCAATTTTCCGCCTTAAACCCCCGAGAATGATCGTCTCCCCATCTGCGACGCGCACTTCATTTTCGATATGGCGGCGTGTAACAGGAGGCCGGTCGTTAATGGCGTGCTGCGTGGTGTCGAATTCCAGATTGGTCTGCAGTGTGACGAATCCTTGAGAATTCTCCGATTCTTCATCGCCCAAATGAATCGTAGGAGTCAAAACGATTGTGATCCCATATTGGGCTCGAGTAAATGATTGTTCGATCGTGACGCCAGCCGTCGTATCCAGTTGGATCGCGCCGTTATTGATCGAAATTTCTTCAACGATCGCAACAGTTGCAGATGTTTGGTTCACTGCAAGGACGGAAGGATTCGCATTGATTCGGATATCTTCTTGAGCCAGAAGGAAATTGTACATGATGTCCATTGCCGGCCAACCGTTGCTCTCGCGGCTGAAAATAAAACTTAAGATCCCTTTATTGATCGCTCTTTCATTGGTATCGAAACTCACTGCGGTTTTCTTCTCTCCGCTGCAATTTGTGCCAATTTGGAGCAAATTAAAGCCAACTTGCTTCCGGTCGCGTAATTTCTTTTCCACCAGAAGTACATCGAGTTGGACCATTCGCTTTGGAATATCGAGTCTTCTCAATAAGGTCTTTATTTTCGGGAGCTCCTCTCGGCGGACGACCATCAAAATTGAGGTTGTCTTGTTATCCACGATAAAATTGCCGAAGGATGACTTCGGAGTTTTCTCGATGGTTCCCGGCTGAACAAAAGGAGGATTCGCAGGCATTACTGGATTGAAAGCGGTGCTACGATCAGGATACGGAAAAACCTGTCCAGGCTGTGGGCTTTCTTGGGGCTGTACGGGAGGCGGAGGAGCCGGAGCTACGGGCGCTTCCCCTTTTCTTTCGAAATTCGATCCAATGAGGGAATCGTAGACTTTCTCTAGAACTTCGGCAATGTCTTCAGGATTTGAATGTTTACACGCGTACCAGAAAATGATTTTTTCGCCGGGATCTTCAAGCTGGTTTTCCAGATCCGCCAGGATTTTTTCTCCCCGTTCAACAGTGTCGGTCTCTCCCACTAAAACCAAGCCTTGCGGCAATGTCAAAGTGACCAGTTCATCGGCACTCGAAGGATAAAAAGTAGGCCTTCCCTTGCTTGCAGGATCGGAAAAAACAGCTTTTAAAACTTTTTCTGCTTCTTGCGGGCTGATTTTAAGCAGATTGACGATACGGACGATCTTTCCCTTATTTTGCTCCCAAATAGCGTGATAAAGATGGAGCAATTTTTCCACTGTTTCTCTTGTAGAAACGATCGCTACTTTTGATCCAATCGATTGAATAGTTGCTTGCTTTGGATCAGAGAACCTTTCAAAGAAAGATTGGACCGATCGAAGCTGTTCGACAGGGGGGGAGAAAACATAAAAAATGCGAGTGTGGCTAGAGAATAGATCCAAATCTTCTTCTTTAGCGACGATTCCCTCGATCGCGGAAGGGTCGAGTTTCAATATATAGAGCTGCTTTGCAAAGGGATTGAGTTTTTTTACGCCAACGCCATTCTGGACCAAGATCATTTCGATCATTTCATTCCAAGACTCATGGGGAAGCGGAATGCTCGAGAAAAGAGAAATCTTCATCCCATTCAGCTCTTGAGGGATGATGTAGAGAAAATCGGTAGAGCCATACTCCATAATGAGCTGTGATAACGTGGTCTCGCCCACATCCCAGAGCGCATAAGCGTCGTCTGAATGGGAAAGCTCGTCGACCGATATTTTTCTCCAGCTCTCTTCGAGAGCTAAGATTTTTTGTTTGATTTTTCGGATTTCGCCTAGGAGCTCGCGGTACTCTATCTCACTTCCATCCAGGCGAGAAAGAGCAGACCCTTTCTCGAATTTTTCCTGCAACTGGAGACGCAATTCGCTTAAAGTTTGATTAAATGCTTGAGCTCCCTCCATATCCGCATTTACAAAAGCAGGAGCTGGAACATCCGCCATCAAGGGAAAAATCAGAAGAAGAAGATAGAGAAATCTCATCGCATTCTTCCCCTGCGAACGGGTTTATCGCCATTAGCGATCTGATCTTTTCCAGTTTTGCGCATTGTCTGGGCTGATAGCTCTATAGGAACAATTTGGGATCTGCCTGGATTGAATAAAATCCCTTGGATCATTTTCTGTCCCTGCTTTTGTTCCATTCCCTCAAACACAAAAAGTTCTCCAATCAATTTACCTGCCAAGTATGCGTCCCGCTCTTCTTTTTTGCGGAGAACTTTCCACCGTCCATTGGTTTTGAAGACCCAATCTCCCGTTTTTAAAATCACACATTGTTTTTCAAGCATGCAGCTGATCTGTTTTTCCGAGCGCACCCGGACTGATGAGAATAATTCCTCTGGACGCGCTTTAAAAGGAGGGCCCGAAGCTGGACTGAGCGAAATTCGGTAATGGTTTTCAAGGTCCCATCCTTCCAAAAATAAATTTTTTCCCTGGATCGAGTGGATCTGTGCGATAGGCCTTTTTTTCCCTTCGGAGATCGATGAAATTCGAGACCAATGACCTTCGTTCCAGGAAAGCCATTCACCTTCTTTCGCTTCTAAAAGATCCGCTGTAGCCAGTATGCCGATTTCAATCCGTTCGGAAGGAGGTCCCTCTCCATAGCGCTCTTGGAAAAGATCATGCCCCCACCAACGGGCCTCTGCTAAGACGCGGAAAGGTGATCCTTCGGGAAACTCCTGCGCCGTTTGTACAGGGCTATCTTGAGCCGTTGCTGAAAAACTTCCCGCTTCAATCTTTCCGTCATGCAAGGTATTGATATATACTTTGCCGTCGATCTGATTGCCTCCTGCAGGCTTAAGCTCTACCCAGAAAGGCGTCTCTTCTTCTGAAAAACAAAGAGAATCCCCCTGATAATACATAAGATGCAAACGAGCAGGCAAAGATACACGTTTCGACTGAAAAGTTTTTTTAAGGCGCACTAAAAGTTGTGAATGAACCAAGACTCCGTCCGGCCTAGGAGGATCATAAGAAAACGTCATTTCCCCTTGCAAATTGGGAAGAGGCATTGCAGCCAATTTTGACTCTAGATTTAAAGAAATTGAAAGGGGCACGTTCTTTCGATCTGCTGTCGTGATATTTCTAGACTCCAACAATACGGAGCTGCCAGACCAAAGCATCATCAAGAAAGGAGAAGCTAACAAGACCAACCCGCCGAGAGCTGCCGCGGCAACCCAAAGGATCCTTTCTGGATAATAAATCAGAAAATTTCGGAAAGTCATTGTAAGCTTCACTGCTAAAAGTAACGTATGAGTTTAGGAGATTGCTCAAAAAAAGACAAAGCCTGAACAGAGAGAAGCTAAAAATCTGTTAAATGGAGTATCTTTTGGTCTTTCTTAAAAGAAAAATTGGATGGTTGCAAATAATTAAATCAATAGTTTTAATGCAAATAAGGCGAAAAGTGTCTGTTCGGACACTCGGGGCCGTCGTCCATTGAACAAGAGAGGAACGTTTCATGAGCAAAAACAAAATCATGGATAAGCTAAAAGAGGGCGTTTCTGTTCAAGAAGTGGAAGATTTCGCCCGAAAATACTCCATCGAAGTATTTTCCGTGGTCGCAATAGTCATCGGCGCTTTTTCTAGCATGTTCGATTTCTTTACTGGACCTAGCCTCACAATCCTTTTTACCGCAATCGGGGTCGTTTTGGGGATATTTTTTCCCGCTCCTGTTGAAAAAGGGCTAAAGCAGTCCTTTGGTTTTGCATTCAAACAAGAAAAATCGACCCAGCTGATTTTAGGGGCTGTTAAAATCGTGGTTGGAATTTTTATTCCATTCCTTCTCTTTGGATTCATTGGGCTTTTGGCGGGAACTTCCTATCATTACTATACGCGCCACGCTCAAATCATTTCAGAAAATAAGCCCTCAAGAACTCGCCACAGCAGCAGCAGCGAAGAACACGACTAAAGTTGCTTCTTCCGGTCAGCTATATAATTCGCAAGATCTATTCTTTTCTCAGAAAAATTTGCCCGAACCAAATCTCCAAGAGGGGTCCCTCCTTGGATAAAGCTTTCGAGTTCTTCCCAGGCAGCTTTTTCTCCGGGGTGATTATTCAATTGCTGTTGCAGACATGCGATGCGCATAAGGTTATGAGCATAAAGAAGAGAGCCTCCAACCAATCGCTCACCAGCTAAAAGGCTTATGTCGAAAGAGGATTCCATTTGCTCTTTAAGCTTTACGGTTTTTTCTAAGGCTTCCTGATAGGCTCCTCGCTCAATCAAAAGACTATTTTCTCCAAAAGCTGCGTGGAAAGGTGTTTCGCTCTTCGAACGAGTTAAGGATCTGTTAGCTAGAGCTAAAGCCTCTTCCGTTTTTGAAGAATCAAGCAGTTTCTGAACAATGACTGCTTCGTATTTTTTTTCAATGGCAGGTACCTTACGAATCGCTTCTTTCATTTTGAGATAAAGAGCGTCATCTTCAGGAGACGCTTCCCAGTCTGCAAAAGCAGCTTGCGCATCAGCATAGACTTTCGCACTCGGTCCAGATTGAAAATACCCAATAAGGATTCCAATGCCAGCCAGAACCGATGCGGCCCCGATCAGGAATTCTTTTTTTCGCGATATAACCGTTTGAAGCCAATTAGAAATTTGGACTTCAATCCCTTCCTGTACGATATCAGAGCTCATAAACTTTCCCATTTTAAGAACCAGCGAAATTTTATATTTTATGCTTTTTACCTACAATCCTACAATTTTAACCTTTCCAAATCCCTGGACGTATCCAAAAAATATTGAGAAATTCAAAACATTTCTTGATGTAAAATTAATATTTGAAAGAGAATAGCATGCCATCAAAGAATTTTAACCGGCAAAAAGGTTGCCGGAAAAATTCAAATTTAAGGGAGAAAAAAAACATGAAGAAGCATGCATTTATTTTGGGCCTTCTAGGCCTTCTTATCAGTTCGCCTTTTCAATCTCTAAACGCTCAGATCAATGATTATTCCAATATATTTAGCATCGTTGATCAAACAGTCTTGCCAACTCGTGCTGTTCATTTGGAAGGTGTAAACGTTGTCACATCGCATATTGATATTTCCCAAGCTGCAACAACGGGAGCTATTACGATTAAGCAAACCGGGATATATCTCATTAATTACGGGGTAGAGGGACATTTAACGCCTCCATTCCCATTCCAAGTGCCAGCTTTTTCATTTGCTCTGACTGTCAATAATGTAAATGTTCCAGGCACTAATGTAGCCAACTATTCCGCTAATGAAACTGAAGTGATCCGCCCTCTAAGTGGTTCAGTTCAGGTAAAAATATTGAACAACCAAGTATTGAGGCTCGTCAATACCTCTACAAATGCTGTAGACTTAATGGCGAAAACCTTTGGTTCAACAGCTCCAACCACTTCGGCTTGGATGACTATTACTTTGGTCAAGAGTCTCTAATCAATAGAATTGAATGGCCGGCAAAGCCGGCCATTTACTTACTTCTTTTTTTGCTTTGGGATCTTTGCCCCGGCTTTTCTCGCTTCGCTGAGGGCGATAGCTACAGCTTGGCGCGGGTTAGTTAATAATTAAGTTATTTAAGACGAGTAGCCCAGCGAAGCCGCAGAGCATTGCCAATCACCGAAAGAGAGCTAAATGTCATCGCCGCACTTGCTAGAATAGGACTTAGAGCCAGCCCAAAAAGAGGATAGAAGATCCCCGTTGCTATCGGAACTCCTAGAGAATTATAAAGAAACGCAAACCAAAGGTTTTGCCGGATATTCTTCACGGTTGCAACGCTCAAACGCCTTGCCCGTGCGATTCCGCGTAAGTCTCCCTTAACAAGCGTGATCCCTGCGGTTTCCATGGCAATGTCTGTCCCTGTTCCCATAGCAATTCCAACATCAGCCTGTGCAAGGGCAGGAGCGTCATTGATTCCATCGCCTGCCATGGCGACAATATGTCCCTCGTCTTGAAGCCGTTTCACGATTTGCGTCTTATCTTGGGGAAGAATTTCCGCTTCAATCTCATCAATTCCTAAGGTCTTTCCAACTGCCAAAGCTGTTGTTCTATGATCTCCCGTAAGCATCATAATCCTCAGACCATCATGGTGAAGCATTTTTACAGCTTCAAAGGCAGATTCTTTAATCCGATCAGATACAGTAATGATTCCCACAGGTCTTTTATCAAGAGCGGCAAAAAAAACTGTATTTCCTTCATAGCGAAGCTTTTCAGCTTGAACAAGGAGAGGGGAAAGGTCGACATTAGAGTCCGTAAATAAAGAGATGTTTCCGACCGAAATTTCTTTCCCCTCAATCTTACCTGTCACTCCTTTCCCAGAGATCGCTTGAAAATTTTGAACGGGAAGTAGGGAAAGCCCTTTCGCTTTAGCCTCTGCAACAATGGCCGCAGCGATGGGGTGCTCGCTGTTCACTTCAACGCTTGCAGCCCATTGAAGAAGATCTCTTTCATGAATCCTCGGAACCGGGACTGCCTGATTGAACCGGACAATTCCCTCTGTCACAGTCCCTGTTTTATCAATCACTATTGTGTCCACTCGTCCCATCTTCTCCAAAGCTTCCCCATTCCGGATCAAAATCCCTTTCTGGGCCCCTAGTCCAATCCCCACAGTTAATGAGAGCGGGGTTGCAAGTCCTAAAGCGCAGGGACAGGCAATAATGAGAACAGAGACCGCGTTGATAATAGCATGAGTGAATTGAGGCTCTGGCCCCCAAAAAAACCAACCCGCAAAAGTGAGCAGAGCAATCAATACAACAGCTGGAACAAAATATCCTGAAACGCGATCCGCTAAGTTTTGAATGGGAGCCCGGGTTCTCTGAGCCTCGCCGACCATGTGGATGATCTGAGAAAGTAGCGTCTCTCCCCCTATTCGAGTGACTTCCATGATAAAACTACCATGCCCATTGATCGTGGCGCCGGTTACTTTGTCATTTTCTTTTTTTTCTACGGGAATCGATTCTCCCGTAATCATCGATTCGTCGATGGTTGTCGATCCTTGCACAATCATTCCATCAATGGGAACTTTCTCTCCTGGACGTACCCGGAGCTTGTCTCCTTTTTTCACTTGATCGATGGGGATTGTTTTTTCTGTCTGATCATCCAATACCAAGCTGGCTGTTTCCGGCATCAGCTTTAAAAGCTCCTGAATAGCGGCGCTGGTCTTTTTGCGCGCTCGAAGTTCCAATACCTGTCCCAGCAACACCAATACAGTAATGACAGAGGCAACTTCGAAATATACATCCAAATGAGTCCAGGCAGCATACAAACTATAAAAATAAGCTGTGCCTATGCCAATCGCAATGAGCGTGAACATATTCAAACTGCGATTCAGGATCGATTTCCACCCCCGCTCAAAGAAAGGGAATCCTCCCCATAAAACGACTGGCGTGGCCAAAAAAGCAATTGCCTTTATTGGCAGACCAATAGGAAGAACTATGGGAATGGTCAGTATGAGAGAGAGCCAGAAACGGAGGCTCATCCTTTTTAATTCTAGATCCTCTTCCTTTACAGGAAGCAAAGGTTCTAAAGACATGCCGCAAATGGGGCAAGATCCAGGCCCCTCTTGAATAATCTGAGGGTGCATTGGACAGGTATACTTCATTAAGTCGCCTTTAGGACCCTCCGATAGACTTCTTCCATATGATCTAAAGTGTGCCGAAGGAGGAAACGGTCTTCGACCAATTGACGGGCCCTTTGGCCTAATTCTTCTCGCAAAAGGGTATTTTCCTTCAACTCAAGAACAGCTTTAGCTACTTGTTCCGGTGAAAAAGGAGCGACTTGCAAGCCAGTAATTCGATCGAGACATACCTCTCCCAATCCACCAACTGATGTGGCAATTAAGCTTTTTCCTAAATAAGCAGCCTGTAAAATAGCCTGGGAGACCCCCTCATGCGCGGTGCTTAAAAGAGCAAAAAGATCCAGAGAAGCTAAAGCCGGAAAAGGATTTTCGAGATGGCCGCTAAAAAAAACGGTCCCATCTAACTTCATTTCCTTGGCGCGATTCCTATAAGTTTCTGCATGTCCCCCGCCAATAATTACCCATTTTAGATTTTTCACATCTTTGAGCTGATCGGCAGCTTTTAGAAAATCATCAATCCCTTTCCAAGAGCGCATAAAACAGGCTGTGCCCACAAGAAAATCTTTTTGGGAAACTCCAATGCTGTTTCTGAATTCCTCTATCTGTATTTTTTCAAATACGATTCTTTCGGCATCAACCCCCGTGGCAATAGAGCGGCATTCTTCTGTTTTTTTCCCAGATTGGCGGCAAATCATAGGAATGATGCCCGAGCATGTCGTGACCACAAAATCTGCTAGCCGTCCATAAAGAATGCGGCTATTCCAACCTGGCTTTATGGGAGTGGACAAATGCCGGGTACGCACGATAGGACACCTAGCAATACGGGCAGCGATTCCCCCAATCCAACCATCGAGAGAAGAATGGGTATTTACAAGCTCAATCCGATGCCGAAAGAGAATCCATAAAAGACGAAATAAGCAGAAAATCCAAGCAGGTTGATGGAAATTGATCTCGTAAACGGTAAAGCCTTCTCTTCTTGCCTGAGAGATTAAGCCCCCGCCTCGCATCACTCCCAAAATGACTTCGTGCCCTCTCTTCCGCATCCCTTGCGCTTCTCGCAAGATCCGGATTTCTTGGCCGCCCCATCCAGGAGACGCTTCTAAATGAAGAATTCTCATTCTTATATCCTCGGCGTTAAGGAGATCATATTCTCCTCTAAAAATGCAACCCGAAGTATTTTTCTATGTCCCGAAGAAAATGGAAGCCGGGCCAGATGTTCAATAGGCACCCAACAATAATTTTTAACATCCAGCAAAGAGCTCGCCTCCAATCGTATTGGATACAAATAGGCTTTATAACGAGTAAAGGTATGTTTGGTCTCCGGTAGTTTTTCGACAAAATCCAATTCTAAGTTCAATTCTTTTTGGATCGTCTCTAAGATTTTTTTCTGAGGCCATCGTTCCATCCCCATCTCAAAATAGGGGAACTCATATAGGTCCGCCATCACTTTTCCAGCCTCTCCTTTTCTCAATAATATCTTCCCATCCGCAGCGATGATTGCAACGATCCGCCGTAATTCAAGAGCTTTTTTTTCTTCTTTTTTGATGGGAAGAGCTTCTGCGATGTTTTTCCGATGCCCCAAACAACCCTTTTGAAGGGGGCATGCTTCGCAACGGGGCTTTGGCGTGCAAAGCGTAGCTCCAAGCTCTATCAGCGCTTCTGCGCTCACCCAAGGCTCTTTCAAATCCAATGATTCCTCGGCCCTTTTCTGGATCTTTCTCTTGACCTCCGACTTACTGACCTCTTCTTCAATAGAAAAATAGCGAGCCATCACACGAGTCACATTTCCATCGACCGCAGCAGCCCTTTGGTGAAAGCCAAAACTCAAAATTGCACCTACAGTGTAAGGACCTAGGCCTCGAATGGACTCAAGATCTTCTCTGGATGAAGGAATTTCCCCGTGAAACTTGGCAACAATTTCAATAGCCGCAGCATGGAGATTGCGGGCTCTGCTATAGTATCCAAGACCTTCCCAGGCTTTAATGACTGACTCCAAAGGAGCCGCAGCCAATGTTTTCACATCAGGGAAAAGTTCAAGCCAGCGTTGAAAATAGGGGATCACAACCGAGGCACGGGTTTGCTGGAGCATGATTTCAGAAATCCAAACTTTATAGGGAGTCCGATCGATCCTCCAGGGAAATTCCCGTTTATTTTTTTGAAACCACTCGAGCAATTCCTTCATAAAAAAATTCCAAAGTCTGCAATGATTATTGCATGATGCCAGCGGGATTGATTTTCGATGAATCGAAACATTATTTAGACCATCTGGGGCCCTTCTGCGCCCTTATGGAATGGCCCTTGATCGTCTGCGAACCGACCCTTGCAGAACTGGCCAGAAAATATTATCCCGATCTTGAAATCATTGAAAAAGATCCTCTCGATCTTAACCAACCTTCTCATATTGTCTCTTGCGATACCCTCCCGCTTCTTCAAGCTGCATTCCCAAGATGGCGGTTTGAGTCGATCAAAACATTCTGGCTTCCCCATGGGAATTCCGATAAAGGTTGGAATAGCCTTTTTTTTGAGGCCCTTGAAAAGGAACCACACGCTCTTGTCTATGGCCAAAAAATGATCGATTTCATGAAAGCAAAGGGGGTGAGCTCACAAATGTTCATCGTGGGCAATTTCCGTGATTCGTATTTTCAGCGCCACAAAGCCTTTTACCAGAAACTTCTTCGCTCTCTTCCTAAAAAGAATACCTTTCTCTATGCCCCGACTTGGGATGACTGTGAGGGAAATAACTCTTTTTGGAAGGCTTTCCCCATTCTGGCCGATTCCCTTCCCAAAGAGATGAATTTGCTCGTAAAACTCCATCCCAATACAAGGCGACAATTTGAAATCGAGCTAGAACAACTAATTGGAAAGTATGAACAAAAGAAAAACATCGTATTTTTGGAAGAATTTCCTCCCATTTACCCCATTTTGCATCTTTGCGATGCCTATATTGGCGATATGTCATCCATTGGATATGATTTTATCACCCTTGAAAAACCGATGTTTTTCCTCAATTCCAATCAAAGAGATCAAAGAACAGATAAAGGGCTTTATCTTTTCCGCTGCGGGATGGAACTCCTACCCAATCAATATTCTTCTCTCTTTCACCTCTACAACTCATCGAATCCATTTTCGAAGATCCAAAGAGAAACCAACCAATATACTTTTTCTCCCGTACCAGATTGGACTGAACTCAAAGATAGGCTCATAAAGCTATGAATATCCGCTGCGCGGCCTTCAATACGGGACCTGATTTTCACCTCCTTGATCATATCGCTCCTCTTGCTTCTTTGATGAAAATGCCTCTATTTACCACCGAAGAGAAAAATACCAAACTAGCCCTCCACTACTATCCTCAAGTCGAAGTTCGTTACGAGCCAGACCTCGAATTCAAATTGAGACACTTCAGCGAACAGTACGATGCCCTTTTTGAATGCAAATATTGGGCGCCCCATCTTTCTTCTCTTTTCAAACAGCTTTACAAAAAAGAAATGCAGCTTGTTTTTTGCCCCCATGGACAATCGGGCAAAGGTTTTAAGACCCCGCTACTGGCTCCTTATGCCCAGCAAGATGCAGTTCTTCTCTATGGAGATCTATTGATTGAGATGTTGAAGGAATTAGGAATATGGAGCTCGATTTCCAAATATGCAATCGTCGGAAACTACCGGCTTCAATTCTATAAAAAGCATCAATCTTTTTATGATTCTTTGGCTGAAAAAGAGATTTTTTCCCGGTTGCCAAAAGATAACCCCACCCTTCTGTATGCTCCCACATGGCTCGATGCGGATAGCTCCACTTCGTTTTTCGATTACGGGCGTACCATAATCAATCAGCTTCCCTCTAGCTGGAATCTCATTCTTAAACTTCACCCGCTTTTGGAGCAGAGGGATCCAAGCAGATTTTATCCTATTGAATCTCTTGTAAAATCCAAACCCAATATCCTTCTTCTCACAGAATTTACACCCGTATATCCCATACTTTCCAAGGTCGATGCATATCTAGGAGATGTTTCTTCGGTCGGATATGATTTTCTCAACTTTAAAAAACCTCTATTTTTTCTGCCCACTAAGCACTCTGAAAGGATTCATTCATGCGGAAAGGTTCTCCCCAACATTGAAAATTTCTTTTCCTCCCTTGAAAAGCAAATTTCTCCGGACATTCTGAAAAAACAAAGCGATCTATATCACTTCTCATTCGGTCAGGAACTCGCCGAAGAGGTCGTGCGTGAAAGAGTATTAGCAATTATTCGGAACTCAAAGAAGGAAGAATGAAAACCGTCTGGAGATCATTCAAGTGTGGAGTGCAGGGCTTTGCTTCAATTTCATAGGCATAGTTCCCTTCCTTAAAAGGTCCTACCCAATCGACAGTGCCAACGAGCAATCCAGGTGGGAACACTCCATCAAGCCCCGATGTGACCAAAAGATCGCCCTCTTTCAATATCGGAACGGCTCCTGAATAGGCACCGACAGGCCGGCCCGTTCTCAATTCCCTTGCAGCTCCCTCATCATCTGCATAATCAAAGTTGAATCCGATCCCTTTCAATCTTTGGCCTCGGGAGCGCCAGAATGGCGCGCTGCTTCCATGAAGTTCCCCTTTGGCTAGATACCCATCTTCCCATCCAGGATTTATTTTGGATTTTAAACGGTCTACTTGAGTGATAAAAACCTCTTTTTCCTCAGTTGAAGGAAAAAGATCTTCCCGTGTTTCAACGCGGCTTAAAATCGTTTGCAAAAGGGCAGCTAACTCCCGATTTTGAATCGCTCCTCTGACAGCCCGGACGGAAGGGGATAACCCTGAATCGGTAATTAATCGAATGCGAGACTGCTTTTTCCCAACAAAATCAACGACGCCGACGAGAGAAGCTCCTAAAACTACAGGGCTGTTTTTCGCAATGATTGCATTTCCTAAAGTTTGGTTATCTTCTTCGCCGACATTGACCCAAAGACTGCTGCTCCAGGAGCTCGGATCGCGATAGATCACTTGCGCGGGGATGGAAATCATTTGTTTTTGGATATTCTGACGCAGATGAGATGCCCGTCTTTGAAAAAAGGAACGCCAGTGTCCTTCAGAAGAAGAGCTCCCTTCTCGCGATAAATTCTTATAAAGTTCATATTGCTCTCCAATTTTTCCATCGGAAAGAAGCCACTCGCAAATAACCTCAATCTGAGCGCGCAAATTCTGGTTTTCAAGTGCGAGCTTTGAACTCTCTTTTTCATTCATCCCTTTAGAAGAATCTACGAAGAGCTTTTCTCCCCATTTCCAAATGGGAGTGAAAGAAGCGACTGTAAAAGATCTAGCTTGGTCGGAAAGGCTTTTAGGAAAGCTTATCCAGCAAAAAAGAGTCAGCCCTAATGCCAAATAGGGATAGGCAATCGATTTTCTAGTCATGACTCACAAACAGCGATTAGACTATCGACAATATAATCGATATTTCTCAGGGACAATCCAGCGACATTGATCCTTCCGTTGTCGGGCAGATAGATGGCATAATCATTGATGAGTTTCTGTACTTGGCTCTTGTTGAGATCCACAAAGGAGAACATCCCTTTATGGGCCTTGAGATAGCTGAAATCGATCTTTTTAGCTTTTGCCTTTAACCGCTGGATAAGCAGATCCCGCATCGATTTCAATCTAAGGCGCATTCCCTCTAAATCTTCTCTCCATTGCTTCTTCAGCTCTTCATGCTTGAGAATATGGGTCACAACATGAGCTCCATATTCTGGAGGATTTGAATAGAGAGCGCGGATGATGCGCTTTATCTGGCTTCCGACCCGAAGCTTGACCGCGGAATTCTCATCGACAACATAGAGCGCGCCAACTCTCTGGCAATATAAGCTAAAATTTTTCGAGCAAGAATAGGCGATCAGCATTTCATGCCCTTCTTTGGCAAAAAGCTGAATCGCTGCTGCATCTTTCTCAATGCTATCTCCCAAACCTTGGTAGGCAAAATCGAAGAAGGGGAGAAGCTTTCTTTTTTTCATCAAAGCCGAGAGCTCCTTCCATTGTTCTAAAGTGGGATCCAGGCCTGTCGGATTGTGGCAGCAGGGGTGTAGGATAACCGCTGACTTTTCAGGCAAAGATTCGAGCCCTTTGCACATTCCTGAAAAGTCAAAAATTCTTTTTTCCCGATTATAATACGGATAGGTTTCTACTTTGCAGCCTGCCCGCTCAAAAATGGCGCGATGATTTGGCCAAGTAGGATTTGGAATACTCACGATCTTTGTGACTTCTTGGGCTAAAAATTCCCCTGCAATACGCAAGGCGCCTGTTCCGCCAGTAGTGTGAGCGCCATAGATTCGACTATGGGCTTCCTTCCAAATTTTCTCTCCTAAGATATTCGGACCTAATAATTCTAGGTAGGGAGCAAAGCCATCTATGGGTAAATAGTCAGCTAAAAGATCGTCTTCTAGGATTTGTTCTTCAGCTTTTTTGACAGAAGGAAGCAGTTTTGATTGGAGATTTTCGTCTTTATAAATTCCCACAGTCAGATTGACTTTCTGAGGACGGACATCGGCCTGAAAAGCTCCTGTAAGTCCAAAAATTGCATCGGGCTGGCCCTCGAGCACCTCGCTAAAAAACATAAATCCCTCGGTTTTGGCCTATTCTACCGATCCAAGAATTTTAGCGACAGAGCAACCCCTGTTAGGAAATTCCACCTGTATACTTGAACAAAATAGGGAATACGCCCTAGAATCTTTGGCTTCAAAATCCCAAAATCTGGGGCGTTAGCTCAGTTGGTAGAGCGCAACAATGGCATTGTTGAGGCCATCGGTTCAACTCCGATACGCTCCAATAGTCCAGTTTTTAGAACTGACTATTTTTTCGCTTTCTTTCTACCGAGAAGAAAAACTCCCACGCCTGCAACAATGAAAATGATCCCGCCGATCAATTCTCTTTTTGTTTCTTTAGGATAGTTCCCGGTTACTTTTCTCTTGATTTTCTCTCCATAGGTTGAATCTACCGACCTATTGGACATTGCAACGAGAGCGATCCCAAGAACAACTAAAACGATCCCAACGATTTGCTTAACATTCACGGCATACCTCCATAGAAATACCTAATTTTCTTTCTAGCAAAGATGACGTGCAATGTAAAGCAGCTTTACATTAGGGATTGTGATGATCCTTGAATATCAAGCCTATTCGCCTTCAAGAAGATCTAAAAAGGCTTGGAGTTGTTTGGCTCGGGTAGGATGGCGCATTTTGCGAAGAGCCTTTGCTTCGATCTGCCGGACGCGCTCGCGGGTGACTTTAAAGCGGACTCCCACTTCTTCCAAAGTCTTTGGCTTGCCGTCTAGAAGTCCGAAACGCTCGATGAGAACGGTTCTCTCGCGATCTGTCAAGGTCGCAAGAACTTCATTCATTTTATCTTTCAGGATCGCATAGCCTGTGGCTTCTGCAGGAGATTCAATCGCAGTGTCCTCTAGGAAATCGCCAAACTGGCTTTCGCCTCCATCGCCCACTTCTGCCTGAAGAGAAATCGGGTGTTGGGCAATCTTATAGATTTCACGGACGCGCTCAGGCGT
>CAZXVU010000007.1:25065-35728 GCA_964644465.1 uncultured bacterium | reverse complement strand
GGGTGGAAATTCTACCAAATGACAGCTTTTCACTGTGGTAATAAGTAGCGTATTGTGTCGAGAGCTGCCATGCACCCAAATCCTGCGGCTGTGATCGTTTTGCGATAAGTAGGATCGCAAACATCGCCCGCGGCAAATACTCCAGGGATGCTTGTTTGCGATGTGGAAGGATGAACAATAATATGGCCAGAAGCACTGATTTCAAGCTGCCCTTTGAAGAGATCGATGTTAGGTTTCCGTCCTATCGATACAAAAACCCCCTTGCAGGGAAGATCGGATCTTTCTTGTGTTTGTAAATTTCGAACAATAATCCCTGTAACGCGGTTCTGTGAAACATCCAAGATCTCATCTACTGCCGAATTCAAAATGACCTGAATATTGTGTTTGGAAAAGATTTTCTCTTGCAGATAGTTCGATGCATTCAGATGATTATTTCGGTGAATGAGGGTCACTTTTGCCGCATATTCAGACAAAGCAAGAACCTCCTCTAATGCCGCATCCCCTCCGCCAACGACGACCACATCCTCATTTTGATACAGCGAGGCTTCGCAGGCAGCGCTGCCGCTAACCCCTTTTCCTAGGAGCGCTTTTTCAGAATCCAAGCCAATCCATCGTTTTGCAGTGCCCAAAGCAATAATGACTGCATGAGAATAGAGTGTTTGACCATCGCTGAATGTGAGCCGAAAAGGGCGATGCAGGAGATCGACATCGATGATTTTTCCTGACTTGAAGCGAGCGCCAAATTTTTCAGCCTGGATGTGGATGGAATGAAGCAGATCATCTCCAGAAATCCCTTCGGGAAATCCTGGATAGTTTTCCATATGATTGACAACTGCTAACTGCCCCTCGCATTTCTCTCCTTCTACTACGAGGGGAAGCAGCCCTCCTTGTCCCGCGTAGATTGCCGCCGTCAGGCCAGCAGGACCTCCGCCTAATATAACGACATTTTCAGGCTCCTCGCTAAAGAGTGATGTAATTAGAAAAAGGATTATTGAAAATTTGTTCATAGTTTCCTGTAATATTGGATTTCGTATTGTTTAATTAAGTTTTTAAGTAACGATTCGATCTCAGACTCAGCATAGGCCTCTTCCAAAAGGTGGGCGTATTCATCGCTCAACACTTCCCTTTTGTTCAGCAAATGATGCAGTTGGATGAGAGCTAACAGGGGATCGAATTCTTCATGTTCAGCGCGTCTATACCAAAAACAGTCGCAGCAAATGCCCGCTTCTTCCATCGCTTTATCGACCGACTGTACCTGATAGAGTTTGTCGTCGAGGAAAATCACTTTTTTTGGCCAAAAATGGACCGTCTTCAGCAGTTTAATTAAATGATCCCCTTTAATCTCTCCCGAGGTAAAAATGATTCCCTCCTGGAAAGAAGGATACGAAGCAAAAGAAGAGGGGAAGCTTGATTGTGAAAAATCAATTCCAATCTCTCTCAGCTGTTGAGCTGTAATATTTCTATCCGGAGAATGCGCCAAAGATCTTGCTGTCATTGCGAGAGGGATAACTCCTTCTTTCTTTTGCAGTTCTTGAATCCATCGGGGTGCACTGGAATCAAGGGGCTTTACAGGGACATGCTCATTTATGAACTCAATGAGAGATTCCAAAAGAGGATTGGGAAAGAACAATGGAGCTGCTTGCCAGTAGAATTTGATCCATTTGCCCGAATTCAAACTGATCACAGAATTCATCAAAGTATCGTCCAGATCGAACAACACCAATGTAGATTCCTCTATTGAGGAAGATATTTCTGTGATTTCCGTTGTTTCGATGATTTTCGCCGAGACATTGCAATAGGCGAAAACGAAGGCTGCAAGCAAAACTACATTCGTAGTATTAATAATCAAAAAAAATCTCCGTTTTTTTAGCACATCCAAAAGGAATTAAAGATGAGTAAGCAGAGAATCATTGCAATGATGCCATTTAGACGAACATGGGGCTTTTTAGGAGTCTTTAATAAGTTTTCCATCCTCTTGGAGAGCACGTTTTTTGCTGTGTCAAGGTAGCAAAGGGCTTTCAGTTCAGATTTTGGGGACTTGATTACTTTCATTAAGGCAGTTGCTAAGTGATAGTTATCAACGCCATATTGAAGCGGAGCCGCATCGCAGGCTAATTCTTGATCAGTCTCTAACCCCCTCAACCACCAATGAGTCGGTATCCACCAGAAAAAAGAGCAGATGCTGACGCAGAACAGTTTTACGAGAGGATCTTTCCATTTCAAATGCTCGATTTCATGCGCGAGGACAGCCTCGAATTCTTCTTGAGAAAGTTCGTTCATTAAATATTCTGGGAATAAAATATATTTCAGATTTGCAGCAAATGGACTCTGTACTTTGTCGGAAGTTAGGATTATTATTTTTAGTTTATTTATCTTTCTTCTTAGGTCTTCATTGAGAATGATCCGAGTACAAGGAGATGAGGAGCGTAAGATTCTCTTAAAAAATGCTACGCATTTAATAAATTGGATTAATTTAAAAGCGGTTACGGCAACCGTAATAGATACAATTCCGACTAGAAAAATTTGTAACAAAATAGGGGGAATCAGGGTAGCCACATAGCGGGGGACAATCAGGTGCTCCATTCCTTGGATTTCCATCTTAAAAGGAGTGGGGATAACCTTCATAATGAGCTCTTGGGTGTACATCTCGCAACTGAATGGATTGAAGTTCATAAACAAATGATCCCCAAAAGATGCGAATACAAAAAAATCAAAAGGAAGTTTGAGAATGGGAAGTGTCAGGCAAAAAAAGCGGATTCGGGGGTTTTGGATCTTTAATACATAGAGCAAAAATTTAATGAGAAAAGATAAAATAATAAAGACGAGAAGGCTATTAAATATTAAATGGAAAATCATTGGTTATTTCTCTTAATTTTAGCTTCTTTAAGCATTTTCTCCATTTCATCAAATTCTTCTTTTGAGATCTCTTCGGCTGAATCAATTAAGTAGCTCATCATCTCAATCGTTTTTACGCCAAAAATCTTTTTCTTGAATTGTTCGATGAATGTTGGAACTTTGGACTTTAAAGAGGTCAGCCAATATTCGTAATGCAGGCCAACGCGTTCTCGCTCTAAGACCTTCTTTTCTGAAAGTCTCAGCATGACTGTCATGATTGTATTATATTTATTTTGTTCTCCCAATATCGAATGAACCTGTTTTACAGTCATTTTTTTGCCAGATTGGAGAATTCGAAGGATTGCGAGCTCTAATTCGCCAAAGCCCCGTTTTGTCATAATGGCTCCTCAAATAAAGCAGTCATGTTTACTACGATTGTAGTTATTTTGTCAAATCAGAAAAGAAAACTGGCCCGCTGAATCTTGTTCACTATTCTTGGATGATAGTTAGTGCTAAAGTATTCTGAAAAGTGTGCGCTTGTTGGGCGTTTAAGGACGATCTTACAAATTCAGCAGCAGCTGCAATTTTTTCATTTTCTGTAAGAACATCTTCCGGAGAAGAGAAGTGTCCATTCCCATCGTTTACAAAGTGAAGCTTTAAAGTCTCTCTGACAATTGGCAGAATTCTACCATCCATTGTCATCATTCCGAATTTTTTAAGAAGAGAAAGAGTATGAGGGTGAAACCTCCGTTTTTGGGCGGCGTTTACCCATAATGAAGAGGTAGACAGCAAATTCCCGGCAAAATCATTGAAATGCAGTGGGAACTTTTTTTTAAATTTAGCAAGCGTATCTAAGACTACACAATGGGCTATTGGGAATACTTTATAGCCTGAAGGTAATAAAGCTGTCGTGATCATGATCCCCATTAAAAAAAGAGGGATAATCTATCGATTGCCTTATTTTTTAGATAGCATTTATCGCAGCTTGCCCGACCAGCCGAGCTTTGTGCGGAGGGTTGAGAAGTATTCATGGCGATGTAGGTTGACGAGCTTGAATTTCCGTTTGGAACGGTGGACAGTGAGCTTGTCGCCGCTCTTCATAGCAAAGGCATCTATCCCGTCGCCGCGTACATCGATGGGGTCGTATTCGCTCAAATATTGGATTTCGAGTTTGTTATCCGCGGATAGGACGAAGGGACGGTTAGAAATCGTGTGGGGACAAATAGGAGTGACGACGAGGGCGTCTAACTGCGGACTGATGATCGGCCCTCCAGCGGCTAGAGAGTAGGCGGTAGAGCCATTGGGTGTCGAGATGATGATCCCGTCTGCGACGAAGGTATTGACATACTCGCCGTCGACTTGGATGGCTAATTCGATGAGGCTATAATTTTGGGCTCTATGGATGACGATATCGTTTACGCCATGAAGGATCTTTTTCTCTGATAGAGCGGCTTCCAGAATGAGGCGGTTTTCGATGGTGTAAGCGCCGTTGATCAGATCGGTTAGGCTGGGATAGATATCAGATACAGGGACATCGGCCATAAAGCCGAGATGGCCTAGGTTGATTCCAAGAATGGCTGCATCGAGATGGCTATAGCGGTGGCAGATACGCAAGATCGTCCCGTCGCCGCCCATGGCGATGAGGAATTTGATCTCATTGGGATCGATCTTTGAAATAGGGATCGCGCCGATGCTTTTCGCCTTTTCATCTTCAGCGACAACCTTGATCCCCTGATCTTCGAGAAATTCCCGAATATGGATAGCCAGCTCAAAGGATTGTTTCTTATGTTCGTGAGGAAAAAGGGCAATAATCATGCGGGTTCCAGCTTTTATCAAGGAGTTTGCAAGGCTACTGACCTTGGCTCAAAGGAAAACTCCTGCAGGATGCGCGTTGCAATAGATTCTGCATCCAAGCCTAATTCTCTCATAATTTCGGTATTGCTGCCAAATTGAACCCATAGATCGGGAACTCCGAAGTTCAGGACTTCGATATCCCGAATCCCATTTTTGATGAGGAAGTGGTTGAAAATCATACCCATTCCTCCGTTAAGCGCATGTTCTTCGATGGTCGCGGCATAGCGATGAGTTGCGAGGAGTTCCTGGATCAGCTCGGCGTCGAGAGGTTTGATAAAGACAGGATCTAGGACGGTTGCTTGGATCCCTTTTGATAGGAGAAGCTCCCTAACCTTCAGAGCTGTTTGGCAAGTATGGCCGAGTGCAATCAGGAGAAGATCTTTGCCTGATGCGAGAATCTCTCCCTTGCCGGGGATCCGTTTATTCAGGGGAAGGTCAGGCTCATCAGTCTCAAGATTCGGATAGCGGATGGCGGCTGGTTTGTTCCAATCGAAACTGCTCTCCAAGAGTTCTTTCAAAACATGCCCGTCGCGGGGCTGGGAGATGATCATATTGGGCATCGCATTGAGAAAGCTGATGTCGTAAATGCCATGATGGGTGCTCCCGTCGGGACCTGAGATGAAAGCTCGGTCAAGGGCGAAAACGACGGGGAGTTCCTGCATGCAAATGTCTTGGAACAAATTATCAAAAGCGCGCTGCAAGAAAGTTGCATAGATGGAGACGACGACTTTCTTTTTCCTGCCGTGTGCAATCCCGCCGGCAAATGTGAGAGCATGCCCTTCTGCGATCCCAACATCGAGGCATCTATCGGGATACTTTTGCATAAAGTCATCAAGACACGATCCTGCGGGCATCGCGGGGGTGATGCAAACGACATTAGCATCCCGGTCTGCCATTTTTAGGATATGGCGGCCGAAAATCTTAGGAAAAGTGGGTTTTATAGAAGGGGAGGGTAGAATTTTTCCGCTGCAAAGATCAAAGGGGCGGACTCCATGATAGGGAGTCGGATTTGCAATCGCGATCGGCATCCCTTTTCCTTTGACGGTCATTACGTGGAGGAGGACGGGACGGGTTGTGTCTTTTAAACTTTCTAAAGTGTCGATCAATTTGGGTGTATCATGGCCATCGATCGGGCCAACATAGGAGAGATTGAACTCTTCGAAAAAGGTTGCAGGGCTGACCAGGTTTTTCATCGACTCTGTAAACTTCTGTCCCAATTTTTCCAACTTGGAGCCATATCCAGGAACTTTGGCTAGAAGTTCTTGAATTTCTTGATAGACTCTATTGGAGAGGGGATTGCTGAGCAAGCGGCTGAGGATCGATTTAATGTTGCCGACATTTTGAGAGATCGACATCGCGTTATCGTTGAGGATGGCGATGAAGCGCTTGAGATTTTTGGGGACATTGTTCAGAGCTTCCAGAGTGAGGCCGCAAGTGAGAGATGCATCTCCCAAAATCGGAAGGATATATTCGTTTCCATGATCCAAATCGCGGGTTTTCGCTGTGCCTAAAGCGAGAGAAAAGGCTGTGCCTGCATGCCCTGCGAAGAAATGGTCGTGTTCCGATTCTTTGGGGTGGCAGAATCCGCAGAGGCCTTTGTACTTCCGGATCTGATGGAAGCGGGGATTGCGCCCCGTCAGAAGTTTGTGGACATACGATTGGTGGCTCACATCGAAAATGAATTTATCTTTGGGAGAATCGAAAACGCGGTGGAGAGCGATGGTCAGCTCTACAATTCCCAAATTCGAAGACAGATGGCCGCCATTGACCGACATCACCTCGATGATGCGGCTTCTGATCTCTTCAGCGAGTTGTTCCAGCTCAGCCAAAGATAGGGGTTTTAAGTCAGAAGGTTGGGTGATCCTTCCTAGAATTGACATACTCAAAAGGGCAGTTCTTCTACAGTTTTCGCAGCCCGGGTAAAGGGCTCTACTTTGGGTTTCTGGTCAGCATCTAAAACGACTTCTCCGGTACGGCTTTTAATGAGCTGCTCGATTTTCTGCTCCGCCGTGTTCAGACGGCTTCCGCAAAGGCGCATCAGCTTTTCCGCTTCTTCAAAGAGTTTTAACGATTCTTCAAGCGGCGTTTTTCCAGAGTTCATTGTTTCTAGAATCTGTTCCAAGCGCTCGAATGCTTTTTCAAAAGAGAGTACTTCTTGAGCCATTTTCTTCAACATGGTTAGCCGTTGCAGCGACTCGGCCGTCGTGCATGAGGGCGGTGAATTTTTGAGAAACCTGAATTTCCTTGGCCGAGAGGATAATCGAATCCCCTTTTTCCGAAAAGAGGATCGTATATCCTTTCTTGAGGAGATTTTTGGGGTGGATGGAACAAAGATGATCTGTGAGTCTTTGCAATCTTTCTTTCGGTTGTCGGACCGCTTGACTCATTGCCTGCTCAAAGCGCGGAAGAAAGCTTGAGAGCCGCTCTTTAAGCTGGGCAATTTGAGCCGAAGGCTTAAGAAGCTCCATTTGGCGCCCTAATGACTCGAGCCTGGTCTGCTGCTGCTCTAGACGGCGTCGGAAACTATCCTCGAACTCAGAGCGGAGAGCGTCGAGCTGTTGGATCGGCTGCGCTAGAAGAGTGTAAGGGGAGCTCAACAGGGGATGCTTTTGCAATGCCAAAAGCCTTTGCCGATATTGGCCGATTTGCTGCAGAAGCCGCTGGCGCCCTTGCTGCTGAGCTTGATTGAGAATTTTTAAGAGATTGGCTTTTTCAGCAATGGCGATTTCGGCGGCAGCGGAGGGAGTGGGCGCCCTCACATCTGCGACCCAATCGGCGATCGTGAAGTCCGTTTCATGGCCCACCGCAGAGATCACCGGAATGCTAGATTCGAAAATGGCTTTTGCCACAATTTCTTCATTGAAGGCCCAAAGATCTTCTATACTGCCGCCGCCTCGTCCGACAATCAGGACATCGGCTAAGCCGTAACGATTGAAATCGGCAATGGCTTGAGCGATTTCTTGAGCGGCTCCCTCTCCCTGGACTTTGACGGGATTGAGGATGACGTGGAAGCCTGCGAATCTTCGGGTTAAAACATGCAAAATATCTTGGATGACGGCGCCTGTCGGACTTGTCACGACGCCGATCCGTTTGGGGAGTTTCGGCAGCGCCTTTTTCCTCTCAGGAGCAAACCAGCCGCGGGCTCCTAGCTGTTCTTTCAATTGATGGAGTTTGAGGAGCAGCTCTCCCACTCCCAAAAACTGGAGTTCTCGAATGACGATTTGATATTGGCCTCGGGGGACATAAAGGCTGATTTCCCCTTTAGCGATGACCTGATCTCCCTCTTTCGGCATTCGGGACAATGAAGCAGCGCTTCCCTTGAATAAAACCGCGGAAATTTGGGAGCCGGCATCTTTCATACTGAAATAAAGATGACCGGAAGACTGGAGTTTAAAATTGCTGATTTCTCCCCGGACAGTGATTGCTCTAAAATTGGGCTCTAAGATCGATTTGATCGCTGTTGTCAGCTCAGATACTGTAAATACTTTCATAACGCGTTCAAAAAATTCTGCAACCGCTCGATATCTTTTTTAGCTCCCAGCCGTTCCGCTTTTTCGAGAGCATGGGCGGCGAAATTGCGGGCTTCTTCGGGGTTGCCTCTAGCTTTTTCAATTTGCGCGGAAAGATATTCAGAATGCATGGAGATCCGCTCGCATTGGATTAGAGGCAGAAGAGCTTCCACGACTCTTTCTGCTTCATCGAGATCTCCTTTTAGCAAATAGATTTTGCCGAGACGAATCGAAGTTCTCTGCTGATCTTCGGGGCATTCAAAAAGATCGCGCGCTTCTTTGTACGCCTTTTCCGCTTCTTCAAAATTTCCATTCGGATCGTCGGCTTCGGCAGCTCCTAAGTTGAAAAACACTTTTGCTTTCGTTTCTCCCTCGGCGATTCCAAGACCTTTCCGAGCAAATACGCGCGCTTGTTCGAATTCACCTCTGGACCTCGCAGCAGCAGAAAGGAGATAAAGTCCATGTGCTTGTTCATTCTTATCCCCGCTTTTGCAAGCGAGCTTGTAACAATGGTTAGCATGGTGTTCAACTTCTTCAAAATCGCCCAGATAGAAATAGGATGAGGCGAGATGGCCGTGGATTTTGATCAGTTCTTTATCAGTAGGGGAACTCAAAAGGGCTTTTACCCCGAGTTCCACAATCTGATTCCATTTTTCTTGTTTCCTTAAGTCGGGAAAAGATTTCAAATATTCTTCTGGAACGGATGCATACAGAGAGAAAACAGCGAATAAAAAGACAATCACTTTCATGCGGCTTATCTCCATGGAAGGTGCATTTCTTCCCCATTTGCGGCGAACACTTTTGAATCGATGCCAAGCACGAGGAAATGCTGGGTTGGCTCATCACCTACATTGATCAATTGGTGGGGAATATTTGCTGGACAGATCACAGTGCCTGGGGACTCGCATAGCACTTCCTCATCGCCAATCTTAACCAATATCTTTCCTTTCAAAAAGATGAAAACTTCTTCCGTTTCATGACTATGTAAGGGAGTCCGAGATCCTACTGCGATGCTCGATCCCCACACTTCAAATTGTTCGGCGCCCATCGATTTGGTCGCCAAACCTTTTAAGGTGTTTCCGTTATTGGAAAATTCTTTTTGATCATTATGGGAATAGGCTCGCGTTTCGCCTGAAAAAAGACCCAAAGAAATAATGATTCCGCATAGGCACAAAAGTTTTTTCACAAAAGCCTCCAGTAGAGGGATAAATTCTGAAAAAAAACATTATTTGCACGGTCGAGATAAAATGGGAAGGAGAAAAAATTAGAAAAATTAACAGGATCGGCTCGAAGCGAGCCGGCAGGATATAGATATCTTTTCCTCTAAAACCCCGAATTTCTTGCAAAGGAGAGGGTCGATCCGTTATGATGTCTTAAGTTTTTGTTTGAGGATTCAGTGGCAAGAAAGCTCTATGTAGTAGGGAATTGGAAGATGTATAAGACGGCCCGCGAGGCAACTGATTACATCGAGTCTCTGAACCCGAAAATAGCGAAATGTAAAGCAAATATTTTCCTTGCTGTTCCCTATACTTCCATTGCTTCAGCTTCCCGCTATGCAAAAGATACTTCGATCGTGATCGGCGCCCAGAATATGAACGATGCGCGCGAGGGAGCTTTTACAGGCGAGATCGCTGGCCTGATGCTGAAAGAAGCGGGAGCTGGTTTCGTGATTTTAGGGCATTCGGAAAGGCGCCATGTCTTCGGAGAAACCGACGCTTTCATCCACGGGAAAGTATTGAGAGCCTTGCAAGACGACCTCATGCCGATTCTTTGCGTGGGCGAGACTTGGAAAGAAAGAGAAGCAGGGAAAACGGAACATGTGCTGAAAAAGCAGCTCGAGACGGCGCTGGAAGGCGTTCCCAAAGAAGACTCTGGGAATGTGATCATCGCTTATGAGCCTGTCTGGGCCATTGGAACAGGAAAGACTGCGACGCCTAAAATGGCGCAGGAAGCCCATGCTTTTTGCCGAGAATGTCTCTCAGAGATTTTTGGGAAAAAGAAAGCCGCAACCATCTCGATTCTTTACGGGGGCTCTGTAAAACCCGACAATGCAGCGCAGCTCGTCGCTCAAAAAGATATTGATGGCGTCCTTGTCGGGGGCGCATCGCTAGATCCAGAAACATTTGCCAAAATTGCGATCCATTGCTCCAAGAAAGGGAAAGAAGAATGACTATCCTGTTTTATGTTCTACTATTTTTGTTTATCTTGCTCGCAGCTCTCCTCTGTTTTGTGATTCTTATCCAAGAGGCCAAAAGCTTAGGATTAGGAGCTTCTTTCGGAGGCGATAACAGCGATTCGCTGTTTGGAACTTCAACAGCTGAAGTCTTGAAGCGATTCACCGCGTATCTTGCAGGGATTTTCTTGATCAGCTGCTTGATCCTTTCACTCTGGAGCTCTTCTCTCGGCCGCACCCATGCAGTCCCGATGGTTCCTGTTGAAATGGAAGAATCCGCTCCTCAAGAATA
>CAZXVU010000007.1:16173-24965 GCA_964644465.1 uncultured bacterium | reverse complement strand
CCGGTCCTTAGAGGCAAGGCTAAGCACATTGAGGTGATCGACGAAGAGATCGTCAAGCTTGCTAATGACATGATCGAGACGATGATCCATTATAATGGAATCGGCCTCGCCGGCCCTCAAGTGGGAAAACTCCTCCGGATCATAGTTATCCGCGAAGAGATCATGGCCCCTGATGGCAATTATTATCTTAGAGAACCTGAAGTCATCATCAACCCAGTCATCTCATCACCCTCTAAAGAGACCGAGGCAATGCTTGAAGGGTGCCTTTCTCTTCCCCGACTTCACATAGAAGTCACCCGTCCCAAAAAAATTACTGTCCGTTATCAGAACTTGAAAGGAGAGTTCATCGAAGAAGAGCTCGATACTTTCCGTGGACGGATGATGATGCACGAGAATGACCATCTCAATGGCGTCCTCACCATTGACCGGATGGATCCCAAAGAGCGGAAGAAAGTGGAGCCTTTCCTCCGTCAAATCAAAGACAAATACAATCCCTAATCAGTTTCATCATTCTTCCAAGGCCGTCGTCGATCCTCAGCATTTTTAATTGATTTGAAGGATAAAATTTTTTCGGAATAATTAAATCTCTATTTTTCCATCCTTAATATCATTATATCCTTCAAATCATTAATTGTTCTGTGAGAAAGATCAAGGCTATCAATTCTCATCATTGATTTTTTTGTGAGACAAAAGCTATCGATTCTCAGCAATTTAAATGATTTGAAGGATATAATGATATGAAGGATAAATTTTTTAAACTATTCATCATTGATTGTTTTGTGAGACAGATTTTTTTTGAAATATCCAGCTTTTCAAAAAAAAATAGAAGACAGATTTTTCCAGCAAAGATATAGACAAGAATCATGCGCCTTGCTGTTGATAGACGATTCTTGTTTGTATTGTCTGCCATTTTGATCTTGTTGATCTTCGTGTCCTTCTTTTACTTTCGGAAGAGGAGACCTTCGGATGAACTGGACTTGTATGGCAATGTCGATGTAAGGCTGGTCGATATTGGTTTTCGAGTGCCGGGGAGAGTAGCTCAACTATTTTTTGAAGAAGGGGATTTTGTCAAAGAGGGGAACTTAATGGCCCTTTTAGAAAAAACTCCCTACGACTCCCAAGTCAATCAAGCGAATGCGAATCTCGCTTCCATCAAAGCGAATCTCGATAATGTCGATATTCTTTTAAAGCGTCGGTTGGATTTGATCGGCATTGGAGGCGTCTCCCAAGAAGATGTCGATAATGCAACATCCTCTCGAAATCAATTGCTCGCGAATTATCAATCTGCAGAAGCAGCTGTTTCCGTTGCAATGGATAACCTGAATTACACAGAGGTCTATGCTCCAACGGATGGAATCATATTGTCTCGCATACGAGAACCTGGAACTGTAGTAAATCCTTCAGACCCAGTCTATACTCTTTCAGTCTCTTCTCCAGTCTGGATTCGGGCTTTTGTCAACGAGCCCGATCTAGGTCTGATCTATTATGGAATGCCAGCTCAGATTTGGACCGATTCTCGAACCATCTACAAAGGGAAAATTGGGTTCATTTCTCCGATCGCTGAATTCACTCCAAAAACCGTGGAAACAACGCAGCTGCGCACAGATCTCGTCTATCGTTTGCGGATCTATGCCGACAACCCAGACCAATATCTAAAACAGGGGATGCCGGTGACGGTTAAATTGCATGTTGAAAGAGACTGATGAACTGATCTCTATTGAGAACCTTTCCAAACGTTTTGCAGAAGATCAGCATTGGGCCATTGAGAAAATCGATGCAGTCATCCCAAAAGGGAAAATTGTGGGGATCGTGGGCCCTGACGGAGCTGGAAAGACGACCTTAATCAGACTCATGGCAGGACTTCTCGCTCCCACCCGAGGTACGATTACTGTGGCAGGTATCGATACCATCAAAGAAACGGGAAAGATCCATGAAATTGCAGGCTACATGCCTCAAAAGTTCGGCCTCTATGAAGATCTGACCGTGATCCAAAATCTCACTCTCTACACGGATCTGCATGGGATTCCAGAAGAAGAAAAGAAAGAGACATTTGCAAAGCTGCTGGATTTTACAGGCCTTAAGCCTTTTACCGACCGTTTAGCGGGACAATTATCCGGGGGGATGAAGCAAAAGCTGGGTCTTGCTTGTGCGCTTGTGAAAAAGCCTCCTGTGCTCTTATTGGATGAGCCGAGTGTTGGGGTGGACCCTATCTCAAGGCGAGAGCTTTGGAAAATCATCGAGGATCTGGTCAAGGAGGGGATCTCGATCATTTGGAGCACGGCCTATCTAGACGAAGCGGAGAGGTGCGATCGGGTTTTGCTTTTGAATGAAGGGAAACTATTGTTTCAAGGTCCTCCAAAAGAACTGACAGATCGAGTTCGCGGCAGGGTATTTAAATTGACCCAAATTCAGGGAAGCCGACGGAAAAAGCTTTTCGAAATCTTGGAGAGAAAAGATGTGGTCGATGCAGTGATTCAAGGAAGAGATATCCGGGTGGTCTTCAAAGAGAAACGGGAAGAACCCGGCATGGAGCCGGTAGAGCCGCGGTTTGAAGATGCTTTTATAGATATTCTTGGAGGAGGGCCTGGAGGAAAATCTGAATTGGCCGATCTCAGAAAACATGTTGAAAAAACCAAAGAAATCCCCGTTGAAGCCAAAGGACTAACCAAAAAATTCGGGAACTTTGTAGCCGTAAAAAATGTATCTTTCGAGGTCCCTCAGGGAGAGATTTTCGGACTTCTAGGTCCAAATGGAGCCGGAAAAACCACAACTTTTCGAATGCTCTGCGGACTCATCCATCCCACTCAGGGAAAAGCCTTGGTCAACGGGAAGGATTTAGAAGTCGCTCCGGGAGAGGCCCGTTCCCATATTGGATATATGGCTCAGAAATTTTCTCTGTATGGCACCCTCTCGGTCCGGCAAAACCTGAATTTTTTTGCGGGAGCATACAATCTAGGTTTTGATCAGAGAGAAACGGCTATCCAAGAGATGGTCAAGATATTCTCGCTAGAACCTTATCTCGATACAGACGCTGAAATTCTCCCTTTGGGATTTAAGAAGCGCCTCTCCTTGGCTTGCGCCAATATGCATAAGCCTCTCCTCCTTTTTTTGGATGAGCCTACCTCTGGAGTCGATCCCATTACCCGCAGGGAATTTTGGAATCACATCAATGGGCTTGTCGAAAAGGGTGTTTCTGTTTTAGTAACAACCCATTTTATGGATGAGGCGGAATATTGCGATCGAATCGCACTCGTCTACCGGGGACAAATTATCCAGATGGATACGCCCGATGCTTTGAAGGCCATTGCCAAAACTCCAGAGAACGCCAATCCGACTTTGGAGGATACTTTTATCAAACTGATCGAGGAGTACGATAAAACGCATGGAGAGTAGAAGGCTGCTCGCTTTGATGAAAAAGGAGTTTTATCAGATCTTCCGCGATCCGAGCACGCTCCTCATTAGCGTAGTGCTTCCTTTGCTCCTCCTTTTTTTATATGGATATGGAGTTTCTCTGGACTTGGATCACTTGCGGATTGGTCTTGTCATGGAAGATACCTCGCCAGATGCGCAAAGTTTAGCCAAATCGTTCACTGATTCGCGCTATTTTACTGTGAAAATCGTCCATGACCGTAGAGAGTTATATGAAGATATTACCCGAGGGTCAATACGGGGCTTCGTCGTAATCCCTTCCTATTTTTCCGAATTCCGGGCAGACCCGAACCGGATTGCTCCTATACAAGTTATCGCCGATGGAAGCGAAACCAACACCGCAAATTTCGTTAAATATTATGCCCAGGGAGCTTTTGCGAATTGGCTGGAGCAAGAGGGGATCAGCGAATCATTAAAAGGGCTTCCCCACATCGTTGCGGCGCCGCGAGTCTGGTTCAACGAGCCTTTAGAAAGCCGGTATTTCCTTCTTTCGGGTTCACTGGGTATTACTATGACGCTTATTGGCACGCTTCTCACTGCCCTTGTGGTGGCGCGCGAGTGGGAGCGGGGGACAATGGAGGCGATGATCTCTACGCCTGTAACTAGAGGTGAGTTGGTGTTGAGCAAGGTGATTCCCTATTATCTGTTAGGGATGGTCTCGATGGTGATCTGCGTCTTCGTAACAATCGTCGTTTTTGGTTTGCCTTTCATAGGTTCCTATTTATTGCTAGGAGTGGTTGCCACCGCCTTTTTATTTTGCGCGATGGGCCTCGGCCTTATGATCTCCACTGTTTCCAGAGAGCAGATATTCGCTTATCAAATTGCTCTTGTTGCAGGCTTTTTGCCTGCATATATCCTTTCTGGGTTCCTTTTTGAAATCTACAGCATGCCTTTTTGGATCCAATGCATCACTTATGTCATCCCAGCGAGATATTTCGTCCAAAGCATTCAAACCCTCTTCCTCGTAGGCAATGTTTGGCCTTTGATCCTCTGGAACCTAATTCCAATGACCTTAATAGGGATTTTCTTTTTCTGGATCACCGTGCATAAGACAAAAAAAAGGCTGGATTGAAGTGCTCATTCGCATTTTAGCATTGATCAAGAAAGAATTTCTTGCGGTCCTTAAAGACAAAAGAGCGCGGATTTCTATCTTGCTCCCGCCGATACTTCAGTTGATCATCTTCACTCCGGCAGCTACCTTGGATGTGAAAAATATTCCCATCGGCATCTTGAACCGCGACTCTGGAGAACAAGCTTTTGAACTGGTGCAAAGGTTTCATGGCTCTAAGTTCTTCAGCCATATTGTCTATTTAAAAAGCGTTGAAGAGATCAATCCGTTTATCGATCAACAAAAAGGGCCTTTAGTCATCTCTATCGATGAACAATTTTCACGGAACCTCGATCAGAAAAATACAGCGGAAGTTCAGGTCATTTTAGATGGAAGAAAATCAAATACTGCGCAAATTCTTTTGGGGTATACGACAACAATCCTAGAGCAATTTAACCGCGATTTTACATCCAATGCCCGAATCAAGCAGCAAAATGCCGAACTTTTTCCCCGTGTATGGTTCAACCCAAATCTTATTTATCCCTGGTACAATATTCCTTGTCTCGTCGCTGTGCTCACCATGCTTTCGTGCCTTGTCGTCACTACCCAGTCCGTTGCCAGAGAAAGGGAATTGGGTACCTTCGACCAACTACTTGTCTCTCCTCTCGTCCCTTTCGAGATCCTTATCGGGAAAATCGTTCCTGGCATTGTGATCGGGATGTTGGAAGGAATCTTCCTCATGATCGTTGGCATTCTCCTGTATAAAGTGCCTTTTACAGGCTCGTTTCTTTTACTTGTCTTGAGTCAATTTGTCTTCGTCTGTGCGATCAGCGGCATTGGACTATTTATTTCATCCCTAAGCTACACCCAACAGCAGGCCGCTCTGGGAACCTTCGTCTTTATGGTCCCTTCTGTGCTTCTGGCAGGTTTTGCTACACCGGTAGAAAATATGCCTGTTTGGCTTCAGCCATTCAGCTATTTGATCCCTCTTAAATACATGCTCATTATTAGTAAGGGACTTTTTCTTAAAAACATGCCTGCATCGCATGTTCTCAATAATATTTGGCCAATGGCCATCATCGGTTGTTGCAATATCTTTTTGGCCGGAATCTTCTTCAAAAAGAGGCTCGCGTGAAAAAATATATCCTCTTTTTACTTTTGCTGGGGGGATGCTTAATTGGGCCGAAACACGTTCCTCCCGAGGTTCAAGTCTCTGAGGAATGGGTAGATACTGCTTCAAAAGACGAGCCAGTCGTCGATTGGTGGAATCTATTTGAAGAGCCGCTTTTGACGCAATATATTGCAAAAGCAGCGATTCATAACCGCGATGTGCTAGCCGCAGAGGCCAATGTTCTGCAGGCCATAGCATTGCGTCAAGTGGCAGCCTCGAGTCTATATCCTCAAATCAGCGCCGATTTCAATGCAGCGAAGACTTATTTTAGTAAAAATGGTCCTATTTTTGCTATCGGACCTGCCGTGGGAAGTTTGCCTGGGACGGTATCTACTGTGACTGGACTTCCTTTTGCTGTGCAAATTCCGCAAATCCAAAACTTGTTTAACTTTCTTTTCGATGCAACCTGGGAACTCGATATCTTTGGCAAGACTCAACGGAGCGTGGAAGCGGCTGGCGCTGCGATTGGAACCGCGATTGAACAAAGAAATGACATTCTCCTAACGGCCATGGCTGAGATCGCCCGCAATTATATCCTGCTTCGGGCGAATCAAAAACTGGCTCAACTCGTCGAAGAAAATGTAGAGCTGCTTGAAAAAACAGCCTCGATCTTACGGGAAAGTTTCAAAGATGGGTATATCAACAGATTGGACTATGAAAATATTCAAGCGCAGTTAAGTTCGGCCAAAGCGCAGTTGCCGCCTCTCGTTGCTGAAGCATATAAAAATATTTATGCGATCTCCGTTTTAACGGGCGAGCCGCCGGAAACTCTCCTACCGGAGCTTCTTCCTCCACAGCCTTTGCCAAAATTGCCGCATGAAGTGGCCATTGGCCTCAGGTCGGAAATCCTTCGAAGAAGACCTGATGTCCGCGCTGCAGAGCGACAGTTAGCATCTGCGACAGCAAACGTCGGCGTTGCCATGGCATCCTTCTTTCCTACCATTTCCCTTTTCGGAGATGGAGGCCTTCAATCGCTCAATTTCGGCAACCTTTTTGATTGGAAAAGCAGGACTTTTGCCTATGGCGGCGATTTAATGACCCCTCTCTTTCAAGGAGGGCTTCTTTTTGGGAATTTGCATGCAAGCCAAGCAGCGAGGACCTTTGCTGCTGAAAATTACATGCGGGTTGTACTCAAAGCTCTTCAAGAGGCAGAGCAATTCTTAACGACCTATAATCAGGACATCAAACGGGTTGGCAATTTGTACGAGACCCTCCAAAAATATGAAATTCTCGTAATGCTTACCTATGAGCGTTACGAAAAAGGGCTCGTCAACCAAGTCCAATATCTAGACATGCTGAGACAATATCTCTCAGCCGAACAAAGCTTCATCAATGGCGAAACTGCAACTCTTTCCGATCTCATTTCTCTTTATAAAGCCCTAGGCGGGGGATGGGAAAGCTCGCAAGAATGCCAAAAAGAACCTTGATTTTTTAAGGACTATATCTGCATGCGCATGTATTGCTGCAGCCGCAATGTTCTTGTTTAAGATAGCAGTCTGGGGCGCATGAGCAATTGGCATCCCGTTGTCTTGGCTCATTGGGAGGGCGACGCTCTTCTGTTTGATTGCGATCGCACGAACAGCCTGCTAATACAACTAAAGAGAGTAAAAGGAATCTCATAAGGTCTCCAAAATAATCAATCCTGATTTCTTGACTATCGGGTAAATTGCTTTAAAATTTCAAGACCTTTGATGATCTCTTCTTCAGTTTCTGAGAAGGCGAAACGGACGTAGCCTTCCATCCCGAAGGCGATGCCGGGAACCAGCGCTACGCGAGTTTTTGCAAGGATCTCTTCGCACGCTTTTAAAGAGTCTCTATGAATCGGCGCAAAGAAATAGATCGTCGCTTCCACTGGCTTGTGATGAGTTCCAAAGAGCCGATTATAGGTTTTGAAAAAGAGATCGCGCCTTTTTTGCATCGCATTGCGCACATTGGCTGCAACCTCTTCAGAATGTTGCAGCGCAGCTAGGGCTGCCCGCTGGCTGATATGAGAAGTGCCTGTTGTGCTTTGGCTTTGCAGAGCGATCATTGAGGTAATGAGCTCTTTTGGCCCGAAAGCAAAGCCTACGCGCCAACCGGCCATCCCAAAGTTTTTCGAACAGCTTTCAATGATGAGAGTGTGCGATGCGTATTCAGGGAAAGAGGAACAGGAAACGAATTCAGCTCCATCGTAGACAAGTTCGCTATACACTTCATCGGCGATGATGAACAGGTTTGCCTCTGCTGCCGCTTGAAGAAGAGCTGCAAGTTCTGAGCGCGAATAGAGAGCGCCTGTGGGGTTGCAGGGATTATTCAGAAGAAGAATTTTTGTTTTTGCAGTGAGATGGCGCTTCAGGTCATCAGGTGTGATCTTCCAGTTGTTTTGTTCCGTCGTTGGAATGGCTTTTGGATTCCCGCGGGCAAGACGGATCATTTCCGGATAAGAAACCCAGTATGGGGCGGGGAAAAGGACCTCGTCACCAGCTTCCAGGAGGATTTGAAACGCCGCGTAAAGGCCGAATTTCCCCCCGCAAGTAACAACGGTATTTTCAATGCCAAACTGTGTTTTATAGCGCCGGTTCATCCAGTCTGCAGCCGCTTTACGCAAGTCGAAAAAACCAGCAACAGGTGCATAGGGGCTCTTTTCTGTAAGAATGCCTTCTGTAATTGAAGGATGATTTTTAAGGACAGGGTCTCCTGAGGCAAAATTAAAGATGTGGATCCCTTGGCTTTGCATCTCATTGGCGCGGGCAGTGATGATATTGGTGAGAGAAGGATTGAATTTTTTCATAAATGGCCCTCCAGAAGCTCAATGTAGAGCCTGAGGCTGTTTTTAATGTTGTTTTTATTGTGCTGTCCAATTTCTGCATGCAAACTGGGATTGTCTTTTGCAAGCCGCGTCATCGATTTAAAACCAGGCCCTGCCATTTGCAGGCTTTCCGGATCTTGATCGATTGCAAATTGAAGAAGAGCTTTGGAAAGGATGTGAGGAACATGCGAGATCAAAGCAGCTCTTTGATCATGGATCCGTGGATCCATCTGGAGAGGATGAGCGCCTAAAAGAAGAATAAGCTCTTCCACTTTTTCGAGAGTTTCCGGCCTGTTTTTATCATGAGGCGTGACGACCCATGGCGCTCCTTGAAAAAGGTGGGGATCGCTATGTTC